>JANLTJ010000048.1:0-8085 GCA_031362885.1 Betaproteobacteria bacterium | reverse complement strand
CCTGCGGAATACGTCAGTGGTGAACGCAGCAAGACCCTCGGGCGTACGGCTCTCGGTCCCCAATGCGGCCATACTCTGGAACGTTCACCAGATGCTAGCTCCGCTGCGTCGCTGAAAACTCGCTTGCTCCGCCGAATGGTTTTGCATAGCATCACTTTGACTCTAACGATTCCTGGTGACCTAATAATGCGCCAAAGCAAAATTTACCTGCTCCTACTTCTCTTCAGCCTGAGCGGTTGCGGCACGTTGACGATTTGGGAGCCACAGCCCGGTTTAATTTATGCCGACCCGCTCGCCGTAAGCGTCTCGGCAAGTGCCAATATAGAAATCGGCTCGGTTCGCGCCACACTCGATGGTCGCGACGTGTCGAGCAATTTTGTTTTCGGCAGCGGCACGCGCAGCTTGTCCGCTGTGCTGCAAACAACGCCCGGGCAGCACTCGCTGACTGTATCCGCGAAAGTCTGGAATGGATGGTATCGAACCTACGATCCGGAATCGGCCCAGGTGTCGTTTAATACCGCGCCGGGCGGGTCGATCGCACTCTCGATTTCACCCCAAACGCTCACCCTTGCTCCAGGCACTTCGCAGCCTATCGCTTTGTCCATCACGCGTGGTGGTGCATTTCAAGACGATGTTACAGTCAGTGATGGCGGCAGCAGTATTGTCATCCCTGCATCCAGCACCGCGGGCACGCTGAACATTGGAGTTGCAGGCAATGCCTACCCCGGTGAAGGCACCAGGGGTATTTCTGCCGATGGTCGCCTTTACGCCAGCCGTCTCTACGATCAAAAAGCGCTCAGATTGCGCGTTGGCCATCAGCCAGGACCATTTTCTCGCGCCTTCACCGTCGCGAGTAGCGCGAATCAAGTCGTCCTCGGGCCGGACAATTTAACGACCGTGAGCGTTCAGAACGGCCCACCGGGCGCGCCGCGCTTTGAAGCGCGCTTTCGCCAGCCGACCGGGCCACTTGGCGCGCCTATCGGCTTCGAGCCGGGCACGCCGGTTTCCGGCGGAGCCGGCTTTTGTCCGCGCACGTACTCCGCGTTCGTGATCTCTGGCGGATCCGCTACTTCCGATCACACGGCCACCTTCTTCTTTCTTAATGACCCGCTGCCCCGTATCCCGCTCACTATACCTGCTACAGTCGCGGGCGGGCCCGTGGTCGAACCAACGCTGTTCTTTTCCAAAAATTGTGCGATCGTCATTGCCGTCGGCGCCGACACCACCACGCAACAAGCGTTTCGCGCTCAGGTGTATGACCTTCATCGGAAAAAACAGATATGCAGTATTGCGTTCAACGCAGCACCCACCTCGCTACAGGCGCTTATGGACAGCCCGGCTAATGACAATCAGAAGCTGACTGTTACTGTCGGGGGCCAATCCACCGATTGCCTACTTTTCCCATAGCGGCCTACACGCGACATAAAGCCAGTGCATGAAAAGGCGAGCCTGGCCGCCCTCGGTAGCACATCACCTATTCCGGTTCGAGATACCGATCCGGCGATGATTTTATTGTCGCTGGCCGCCCGGATTGATTGCGCGCGCGACGTTGTTTCAATCCGTAGGCCTGCGCAATACGTTGGACAATCTCGGCAACGCTGCTGTTGATCCCAAGGGACTTCGGATCAATGGTGCGCTCCGCTTCGATGCCATCGAGAAAGCGATTCAGATCCTGCGCAATCCTTGGGGCGACCTCGATGCGAACGTCTGGCGCGAGCAACTGCGATAGACGCAGCACGTCGTTTGCATGTTTGCGGATGTTCTTGCTGTCCACGGGCTCGCCCTTCGCCTGGCGTTCGCCGAGGTTCAACCACGCGCTGGCCTTGAGCGGAATCAGCCTGTCCTCGCCGACCCACGGTAATCCATCAACTTCCTTGCGGCCTGCAAGGATGAATTCGTAATACGTGTCATCGAGCAGGATGGCGGACAGACTTGCGGCGGCCTCGTCAATCGGGATCGGCGTGAGGTGACTGCCCTCGGCGAGGTTGATTCCTTCGGGAGCCCTGCAGTACAACTCCAGCATGACAGGGAAGCGCTCGTCGGTTGGATTCTGGAATCGGTAAAACACGGGCTTCCCGGTGTCGCTGGCCTGCCGGATTTCGTAGCCGGCCGCTTCGACGAAGCTCCAGAACACTTCGCCGAATGACGGGCTGAGCGCTTCGATGTGCAGGACGATGTCCAAGTCCTTCGTGGCACGAAACTCGAGCCCCGCCTCTTCCATCGCAAGCGTCGCGGCCGTGCCGCCGATCAGCACGAACTGATCGGTGTGGCCGGCGAAATATTCCCGAAAGACATCGAGTCCTCTCACCACGGAAAGCGCCCCGTCAGTTCATCGAGTGCGAGTTGAACACGCTCGTCGGTGTTGCCCTGTAGGCTGAGCGTCAAGGAAAGTGGATCGACGGTTTCGCTGTTCGGGATGAGTGCGGGGTTGTAGTGCCAGAGCTCCCATTCGCAGGCGCCCGGCAGCGGCTCAGGCTGGGTCTCGATGCCGGCCTTCGTCGCTATCTTCCACTGCGCCGGGCTGACGGCATAGATCGGCCACTGCGGCGCGGAAAGCATTGAATATTGGGCCAGAGCGCTCAAGCCCGCCAGCCTTACGTGGGGCGGCTTCCACTTGGGAACGGGACGGGCCCAGAATCGACGCTTGATCGGGCTGCGCAACAATGGCTTCGCTCGCTCCCACGTCTCTGCGGCAGTGCGCTCCGTGTGTAGCCATCGCGCTCTACCCTCGGTGCGCAATGTCGCAATGCCCGCGGCCGTGAGCTCCTTGACGGCCCGGGACAGGGTCATCGCGGTGTAGCCCAGATCGCTGACCACCTCGGCGGGTTGCCACTCGGAGCGCCACGGCCTTCGCAGCAGGACGGTAAGCAGCATCGCCTGCGTCGCCGGGCTGAGTGCGGTGTCCGGAGCGGTGGGCGGCTTGCGAAAGTACTCGCGCAAGTCGATCCCGAGATCCGGCAGATAGAGCTGGTTGCCCGGCACCAGGAACGGTACCTTCTGCTCGATGAGGCGCTTGCGCTCGTAGGACGCGAGGGTGCCGGTCACGTAGACCACCGGCATCCCGGCCAGTTGGCGCAGCTTGTCCATCTGGCCTCGGACGTTGGCCAAGCCCGGCTTGTCGGGCCGCTTGTCGATCGCCAGGAGAATCTGCCGATCCAGGAACTTCAGTTCCCGGACCTCGAAGGTGTCCTGCAGAAAGTAAGGCAGCTTGCTAGCGCCCGGCCACGCCCGAAGCCTAGGGGTGATTCCCAAGGTTTCCTGCAGATACGCGTGGACGGCTGCGTCCGCGGCATGTTCTGGGCTGGCCTTATTTAACATGGTAAAAGTACGATAACATTACTAATGTTATCGTGCAATCGGATGTTACCACAAACGCCTGCCAAGGCCCGTATCCGGCCGCTCAGGGTCGGAAGCGGAAACTCAAACTGAGACACTGCCGCAAGAGGCTTAGGTGAGGCAGCGCGTGCTCGCAGGTGGTAAAATAATTTCGTATAAGGACGAACTTCTCTATGTAAGGGGAAATCATGGACAGTATTCGCACCCTGACCCGTGTATTCGTGATCTTCGTTCTTGTCACGCTTGCCGCATGTGGTGGCGGCGGCGGGGGAGGTGGTGGTGGCGGCGCCGAACCAGTACGTAGCGGCGATGCCACTTTAACTGGCCTATCGATTTCTGCCGGTACACTGGCCCCCGGATTTAGTACTACCACTTTGGCTTATTCGGTTGCGGTCAACAACGCCACTGGTTCCGTTACCGTTACTCCCACTGCCACCCGCGCCACTGCCACAATAAGGGTGAACTCGGTTGTTACCGCCTCTGGATTACCGTCTGCTGTTATCGCTCTGGCTGTAGGTGCCAATGTGATTAGCATCGAGGTAACCGCCGAGGACGGCACGACGACCTCTGCCTATACCATTACGGTCACCAGGCAAATTCCGCCAAGCTCGGATGCAAATCTTTCGAACTTGACCGTTTCCTCTGGGACGCTTGCTCCCGCTTTCAGTCCGGCCACGACCGCGTACACCAATCTCGTCCCAATGCCGAGTGACTCGATCAACGTCGTGGCCACGGTCGCGGGCGTCGGCGCATCGATGACAATCAATGGTGTGACAGTTAGCTCTGGCGTCCTGACAGCGGTGCCCGTGCCGGTTGGACAAAGCACCATAACTATCGTGGTAGCCGCCCAAGACGCAACAACGAAGAACTACACCATAGCAGTCACCAGACCCGGAATCACCCTTACCCCTGCCGATAGCAATATCACGGCATTAAGTAGTGCGATGCTGACCGTCACGCTAGCCACAGTATCTGGCGGGGACACGAGCGTGACGATTGTCAGTTCCAACCCCGCTGCCGTCACCGTACCAAACAACGTTACGGTTCTCGCGGGATTAACCCAAGCCACATTCAGCGCAACAAGTATTAGTTCAGGGGGGACACAAGCGACGGTGACCGCCACGTTGGGAGTCGATTCGCCGACTGCCACGGTTACTGTCACGGGCGTCGATCCACCAGTCGCCTTCAGGATCAACGACCTTGATCTTCGCGACCCCCACTTCTTCGTCAGCTTTCTGGGCTGCCGCGACGTCACTGACACGCCATTGGTGGGATTTTCGATCAACGGAGAACTGCAGACCGGTATACAAACCGACGGCAACTCCAATGGCTTGCTTGACTATTCACCCACACTCCTCTTCCGGGCCTTCGACCAGGACGCAGGGACACAGCCCGTCGAATTCTACGGTAACCCGAACTGCACCAGCCCATTGGTCGGTACCACCTGCAGCCGCATAGGCACTGCCGATATCACGACCATCGCCGCTCAGCAGGCCATCGGGCAGTGCTTGTCGCCATTAGCCGGTACTACCCGACCCTACAGTCCATCGATCACATCGCCCAGCGGACCTTGCTTCGTTACGAACCCAGCAGCCCTTAATTTAAATATCGCGGGTATTCCTTTGACGCTCAGCTCGGCGCGCATCGGTGCAACCTGGGTTGGTAGTCCAGCGGGATCCACGGCGAACGGCTTGATTAGCGGATTCATCAGTGTGACCCAAGCGAACAGCACTATCTTGCCGGCGTCACTACCGTTAGTTGGGGGGCAACCACTTAGCCAACTGCTTCCAGGTGGGACCAATAATTGCGCGCCGCACAGCGATAGGGATGTCGCCAATGCGGTACAGGGCTGGTGGTTTTATTTGAATTTCACGGCCACGAAAGTCAACTGGGTCGATAACTGAGCCTTGTGGGGGGTGCCGCGCGGAGGAACCGTCCAAGAGCACCTCGCACATTCTTGCTCAAGTCGAGGCACAGGCTGGTGCGGCGTTGCTCTAGTTCGTGGATGACGAGTCGGATGCGTTTCTCGAATGCGGGATTCTGGCTCACGGCTTCTTGCGGCCACGCTGCCCCGGGTGCTCGCACGAGAAATTGGTCGCGTTTTCGTGCAAGCGGCGCGGATTTTTGCCCCTCATGCGAAGCGCGGCGTATGGTGGAGAGCACAGCTCACATGGTCGATCAGGTCGTCCCGCACGTACCGGTCAGGCAATAGGTGCTCTCTTCGCGGCCCCACTTGGCATCCTCTTCGCCGCCCATCCCGAACTGCTCTCACGGGTGCTGCGGATCATCCACCGAGTCGTTGCCACCTATCTGATCAAGCAAGCGGGCAAAAACGTAAGGACGCCGACACCGGTGCGATCACACTCATCCAGCGCTTTGGCTCGCCCGCCAATCGGAATATATTGATCTACATTGCCTCGTGCTCGACGGCAGCGCGGGCGAGCCGGTAAGTTGATCGGCCAATGTCCGCTTCCAATAAACAATAGCGAATGACGGCTCCAGGGCGATAGCGGACAATTGCCTCATGTGTTGAGGCCATCGGAAGACCCCCTAAAACTATGGGACAGTCTTCCGTGAGGCTCCCCCGCGGAATACGTCAGTGGTGAACGCAGCAAAATTCTCCGGTACAGGGCTGGGATCTAATGGGGCCTGTTTTTGAGTACCCACCAGATCCAATCGATCAATACCAGCCCGTCCAAGGAACGCCTTCCAGGCCGCCTTCGGCGGTTCCAGTTTCCTTCGGAAATCCACTTTCCGACGGAAACGCTCTGAATCTTTACGCTGTGCTGGTATTGCGTGCACAGTTTCCGTCTGTTTTCCTTTATGCTCATGCCCGCCAGTGCCTTAGACAAGAAACAAAACCGAACGTAAGGCCGGAACTCGGGAGAAAATAAGGTGCTTCGCACGCGCTACGCGCCTCATTTTCTCGCCTCGCCGTGATGACTTAGCTGGTAGTGCGTCGCTAAGTTCATCCGTCGATGCCCTCGTTCCGGCAACGACATGACTGCCTTGGGTAAAGCCCAGGGCAGTCACAAAAAAATTAGAACCGAAGGGCCGAACCTGGACAACCTGAAGCGTGAAGATCTTGTCCCCAAATACCTTGAACCCGGAGATGTCGTACTCGTCGTTGGCTTGATGGGTGAGATCGAGGAGCATGTTTTCACGGGCTACGCTGGTGTATTGATTTGCGGCAACCCGACCCGGGACGGCATCGCACGCACCGGCAGAACCGATCCGGTCAGCGACGTGGTCGCGCGCAATGTTCTGCGGATCAACGGCGTGGCGGTAGAGGTCCTGCAAGTCTTTGCGCCGAAGCCGCGGGTTTGAAGGCGCGATGACGACCCGCCCCAAGACTGCCCGCCTGGTACGACTCGCAGGTACCGACGCCAATATTCGATTGACCGCGGCCGATCGCGCGTTTCTCCAGGACCTGTCCCGGGTGCAGCTTATTTCCTCGGACCTGGCCGACCAATTCCACTACAGCCACCTCAAAGGGTTGTCGGCCCGATCCCTGGCGCGACTCGAACAAGCCGGCCTGCTGTCGAGCAAGCCGTTGCGCCAGGCGGGCGCGTCCACGATCCGCATCTACCAATTCGCGGATAAAACCATTGCCGGGGCCTTCGGCGGGAAGCTGCCCGTCACCGGTGCCAAGAGAACCGACTTGCACGAGTTGATGTCGGCCCGCACCTATTTTGCACTCGGCCGCCCCGCCACGTTCCGGCTGGCCGCCAATTTCACGCGCGCCGAGATTGCGTTCTGCGGGTCGATGCGACCTGATGCCTTGTATGTCGATACCTCGACCGGTGAAATGGTGGCGGTCGAAGCCGACAGCGGCCAGTACACGCGTTCGCAGATCCACGCCAAGGTTGCCCAGTGGCGCCGGGCGGGTGTGACCCGGCAAGTGTGGGCGCAGCCGAAATACGCACGCAGCGCCCTGCTCCCTGATTCCCCGGACATCCGTGTCATGAGGTTATAGCCGTGCCCGAAATCAAAATAGACAAACTGGCGCAACGCATCGCCGCGCGCCGCGCCGCCGCGCAACCGCCAACCAAACGCCCGGGCGATGAACCCGTTGGCGTGCCCCCTGCCACCGACCCTGACTCCGCCGATTCATCGAACTCGAACGAGATCGAGGCGGTCCGGGCGGCGATCGCGGCCGGGGCCAACCCGATGAACATCGCCCGGCTTCTGGCCGAGATCATCGGCCAAGGCATGAAACACAAGGCGCTGGCCACCGCGCTGAATAAAAGCGCGCCGTGGTTATCCAAACGTCTCGCCCTGCTCCATGCTCCGATCGATGTTCAACGCCTCATTGAACGCGGCGCGCTCGCCGAATCGGAATACCACAACAACCGGCCCCACATGCAATCCCGGATCAAGGGCAGCGCCGCCGCACTCAAATATCAGCGCATGCCAACGATCACGATCAGCATTGAGGCGGCCCGGTCGCTGGCCGACATCCTGCAGGTCTTGGCCAATCAGCACGGCGCGGCGCCGATCAGGCTCGATCGCGATTCCAAGAAAACACTCACCGCGGTGCTTAACCTGCGTGCTGGCGAGATCAAGGCTTTGCTCAAATAATGCGGCGCGCCCCAACGCTGCCCAAGCTGCATCAGGGCATTCTGGAATACCTCGCCGCGTGTCAACACGCGACCAATGCCCAGCTTGCCCGCGGCTGCGCTGTCCAAGCGCCGGCCGTATCCAAGGCCGTTCAAAAACTCCTGGCCGCCAATCTGATCGACGGCAGCC
>JANLTJ010000042.1:0-19755 GCA_031362885.1 Betaproteobacteria bacterium | reverse complement strand
GCGCCATGAGACCAACGCCTTCGTCAGCGACGACCAGAACCATCAGGTAAGCCACATGCGCGCCCCACCCCTCGCTGGGCGCGCGCGCAACCAGACTGCAGGCGTGTACTGTCCCCAGTCCGGATGCTCGCCGCGTGGCCGGTGCGCTGGCGCCGCATTCGGGGCAGAAATCGCGCTGGAAATACCAGACGGCTTTGCAGCCGATACAACTCTGATAGGTGACTGCATCGGCATCCTGCGTCCAGTTCTTCAGTTCGGTCCTCATGCCGCCTCCAGTATCAGGGAAACATGCGAGGACAACACGCCGCCGTCGCCGTGCAGCAAAGCGAGCCTGGGGTTGTTCGCCTGGCGGTTCTCCGCGCGCCGGGTGAGTTGGCGCTGGGTCTCGATGAGATGCGCCATTGCGCCGCCAACGCCGCAGTGACCATAGGACAACAGCCCGCCGTGGGTGTTGAGCGGCATTTCTCCTTCTTGATCGAAGCGGCCCTCGCGCGCCTCCCGGCCGGCGCCACCGCGAGGCGAGATGCCGATTTCCTCGAGCAGGATGGTGAGCGTGATGGTGAAGCTGTCGTAGATGGCGGCGTAATCGATGTCGGCGAGTCCGATACCGGCGGCGGAGAGCGCCTTGTGCGTGGATGCGGCTGCGCCGAATTGGGTGAGGCTGGGTGCGGCGCTGATGTGCTGATGCGTGTGTGCCTGCCCGGTGCCGAGCACGCGCGCGGCGAATTGTCCGCCACGCGTTCGGCTCACGACGAAAGCCGCACCGCCGTCGGATACGGGACAACAATCGAGCAGTTTCAAGGGCGAGGCAATCGGCTTCGAGGCAAGCACATCTTCCACGGTGATCGGTTCGCGGAACTGCGCGCCCGGATGCAGGCCGGCGTGTCTGCGAAGCATCACGGCCAGCTCGGCCAGATCCGTTTCGGTCGTGCCGTACTCGTGCATGTAGCGCGACGCGAGCAGACCGTAGTACGCGGGAATGGTCGCGCCGAGCGGCACTTCGTATATTGGATGACCGACCTGGGCAAGAGTTTGAATCGCCGAATCGCGGCTTTGCCCGGTGAGCCGGTTTTCGCCCGCCACGACCAGGATATTTTTCGCTACTCCGGCTGCCGCCAGATGGTGTGCGAGCATGGCCATGGCAAATCCTGTGGCGCCGCCGAGCTGGATGGCGTGCGCATACTCCGGCTTCAGGCCAAAGTGTTCCGCGAACACGGTCGACAGCATCAGGTGCGGCATGGTGGTGGAGTAGCCGCATATCAGCCCATCGATATCCTTGCGCTCGAGCTGCGCATCGGCGAGCGCTGCCGCCGCCGCTTCGCTCATCAGATCAAGCGTGGTCCTGCCCGGATGTTTGCCGTAAGGTGTAAGGCCGACGCCGGTGATGTAGGACATGATTTTTCTTTCGAAAAGTAGACGCGAGGGACGAGGGATGGGGTGTGAAAGGTGAAGGGGGTTTCCCCTCTTCCCTGCCCTTCTATACCGTCGCCACCGGGGTCGCCGGCGAACCCACTGCGCCCGGCAGGCGCAACGGCGGCGCAGTCAGCAGGAAACGCGAGCGCCTGTGTTCGCGCAGCCAGTTGGCAAGCGGCGTGAGGTGCCAGATTTCGCCCAGATTCACGCCGAGTTTGAACAGGCAATGCTCATGCAGCGGCAGGGCTGCACAGCGGCCATCGTGGTGCGTGGCGGGATGGGCTTCGACGGCATAGTTATCGGCGATCAGAGAAACCAGGCCGGAATCGGTTACCCACTGCAGCAGTTTCTTGTCGCGGCCGTCGAGTGTGGCGCAGGAATGTTCGAGTTTGTGCTGATCCGGGTGCTTGTTCATTTCCAGAATCATCTGCGCGAAGCCGGTGTGCAGGCAAACCATGTCGCCTTTTTCCACCACGACTTTGTCCTGCTCCATGATGCGCATGAGTTGATCGTAGCCGACCGCCGCGCTGGCGCGGCCAATGTGCGCATGCAGATCGATCATTACGCCGCGCCCCTGCACGCAATTGACCGCCATGTTCTCCACGCCGAGCGCGTGCACGGCGGTGGTGGTTTTGGCGGGCACGGTGCCAATCGCGCCGGCATCGTCCGGATCGCTCGGTCCGGAGATTTCCTTGCCGGCGCGAAAGCCGTTGTAGAACACCGGCTCCGGCTTGCCGTCACCATCGGCGTCGAACAGTTGGCCGACATGGGCCAGGCTGTCCCACTGCGTGGAGTATTGCAGATGCAGGATCACGGCGTCGTCGTTGATGACATCGGTGGCATCCGGATTGTCGCGTTGTACGAGATAAATCATGTTCGGGCGGCCATTGCGCAGCGTCGGGCGCAGAATCGGCGGATGGCGGCGCGGGTTGAGCACATTGCCGCCCGGATAATCGAGCGGCAGACTCAGGCAGAACACCAGTCCTTCTTTCACCTCCGCGATGCCCTGTTTTACTTTTTCCGGGGTCAGCAGATTCAGGCGTCCGAGTTGGTCGTCCGGTCCAAAATCACCCCAGGTCGAGCCCGGCGGGCGGTTTTTCCAGCGTGGTGATGCAGTCATATGACCTCCATTATTGGTATCTTCAGTCTTTCACGACGGCATGCCCGCCGAGATAAGTCCGCTGCAATACATCGCTTGCCTGCATCTCCTTCGGCGTGCCGGTGGCAGCAATGCGACCGGTCTCCATGAGGTAACAGTAGTTGGCGCGGCGCAGCGCCTTTTCCACCAGTTGTTCAACCAGCAAAATGGCCATGCCGCCGTTGCACAAATCGGCGGCCACGGCAAGAATGCGGTCAATGACCAGCGGCGCAAGGCCAGCGGAAGGCTCGTCCAGTATAAGCAGGCGCGGCTCGCCGATGACACCCTGCGCCACCGCGAGGATCTGCTGCTGCCCGCCGGACAGGCGCGCAGCGAGGTCGCTGCGCTTTTCTGCCAGCTCCGGAAACAATTCGTAGATGCGCGCGAGTTTCGATCGATCACCATGCGGGCTACGCGCGTAGGTGCCGATCAGCAGATTGTCTTCCACGCTAAGCGTGGTGAATACGCGATGGCCTTCAAGCACCTGCACCACGCCCGCGCGCACGATGTCGCGCGGCGTTGCATCGCTCAGGTCGCGTCCGTCGAATTCGACCCGACCGGATTGCTTCGGGATCAGCCCGGAAATGGCGTGCAGCGTGGTGCTTTTCCCCGCGCCGTTGCGGCCGAGCAGTACGGCGAATTCACCGATGCGCACTTCCAGGGAAATGCCGTGCACGACCCCGGCCTTGCCATAGGCAACATGCAGATTTTCCAATTTCAGAAGCGGCGCACCGGTTCGCATCGTCAGGCCCCGAGATAAACGCGGATGACCTCCGGGTCGCGCCGGACTTCCTCCGGTGTGCCGTGCTTGATGACCGCACCGACATCGAGCGTGGTGACGCGGTCGCTCACGCGAAACACGAAATCCGTGTGATGCTCAACCAGCAGAACACCGATGCCGCAATCGCGCATGATCTGAATCACCGCGCCCAGATGTTCGATTTCCGCGTCGGTCAGCCCGCCCGCCGGTTCGTCGAGCAGGACAAAACGCGGCCTCTGCGCCAGTGCGCGTGCGATTTCTAGAAAGCGCTGCTCGGCGTGCTCGAGCAGATTCGCGCGCCGGTTAATGGCATGGGAGAGGCCGACGCCGTGCAGCAGCTCTTCGGCGCGGGCTCGCAGCTCGCGCTCATCGGTGCGCACTTGCGGCAGCAGGAACGCGCTTGCCAGAAAACCGGCGCGCGTATCACGCCAGCCACCCAGCATTGCGTTGTCGAGCACCGGGAGGGTAGGCAGCAGACGCGGTTTCTGAAAGGTGCGCGCTATGCCGAGATTTGCTCTTTGCTGAACGCTGGCGAGCGAAATGCCGGACTCATCGAGTGTGATTTCTCCGCCGTCGGACCGATAATAGCCGGAGAGCAGATTGAGCAGCGTGGTCTTGCCGCTGCCATTCGGACCGATCAGGCCGTGCACCTCGCCGGCTTTAAGCTCCAGCGAGACCTGCGACAAGGCAGTCAGTCCGCCAAAGCGTTTGGTGATGCCGCGGGCGCCCAGGCTCATCGCGCCTGCCCGCTGCGGATGGCCTTTGCCAGACGGTCGAGATCAGGTTTCACGACATGACTCTCCCCTCGGTGCGGGCGCAGGCGCTCGACCAGCAATTCAAACACCCGGCCGATGCCTTCGGGCACCAGCAGCACCACGGCGAGCAGCAGCAAGCCGTAGAAGAAGTTGCCAAGCTTCGCCAGTGGCGCGACCAGTTCCGGCAGCGCAGTAAGCACGATGGTGCCGATGGCGGGCCCGAGAATGTGGCCGCGCCCTCCAATGATGATGCAGACGAAAAAGAACAACCCCAGCTCGAACACGAAGGTGTCGGGCGTGATGTAGCTTTGCAGAACCGCGAACAGCGCGCCCGCCACGCCTGCCGTAAAGCCGCTGAACACGAACACCGTGAGCTTGGCGCGAAACACCGGCACGCCGACCGCCTGCGCAGTCACCACGCTGTCGCGCACGGCGATGAGCGCCCGGCCCCAGGTATGGCGCGCCACGTTCCAGGTGAGCCAGGTCACCAGTGCGGCCAGGCTAAGGATCAGCCAATAGCTGCCGCGCGGTGTATCGAACGGCGCCGGCAATCCCGGCACCGCCAGGCCGACGCCGCCACCGGTCAGCCCGCCCTGAGCGAGCGTGATCTCGGTCACGATCAGCGCAAAGGCCATGGTCGCCATGGCGAAATAGAAGCCGGGCAGACGCAGCGATGGCAGGCCGAGCAGAAATCCGCATAGCGCACACAATGCACCGGAAGCCGCGATGGCCAATCCGGGATGCACGCCATGCGTGCCGGCGAGAATGGCGAAGCAATAAGCACCGATGGCGAGCAGTCCGACATGGCCGATCGACAACTGACCGGAATAACCCACGACCAGATTCAACCCGCCGATCAGCACCCAGTACGCGCAGATCAATGCGGCCAGATGCAACTTGTAGAGATCGCCCGCCCACCACGGCAGCGTAATCAGTGCGGCGGTCACGATCAGGAGGGCGATCGACCTGCGCGAAAATGTCATACCGGGCGCACGCTCTGATTGCCGAACAGCCCGGCCGGTTTTAGCAACAGCACGATCATCAGCAGCCCCACCGAAATGGTTTGCTGATATTCGCCGCCGACGTAATACGTCGCCACCGCGCTGAGAACCCCGAGGGCCGCCCCGCCAACCAGCGCGCCAACATTGCTGCCCAGCCCGCCGACCGCGAGCGCGATGAAGCCGTTCAGCGTCAGCGTTAGGCCTAGCGCGAAATAAGCGAAGGTCAGCTGCCCGGCGGCGAATCCCGCCAATCCACCCATGGCGCCCGCGATCACATACGACACCGAGCGTATGCGATCAGTGGGAATGCCGCGTGCGCGCGCCGCGAAGGCATCTTCGGACATGGCGACAAACAGCTTGCCGTAGAGCGTGCGCCGGTAGAAAACTTCGAGCGCAACCGCGAGCAGAATCGCGATGATGATCGGCAGCCAGTATTTCTGGTCACCCAGGCCGGCAGAGAAATCCTGCGGGATCAGACGCGGAAACGGTTTCGGCTCGGTGCCCCACCACAGTCCTGCGGCTTGTTGCACCATGGTTGCGAGCGCGAGTGTTGAAAGCAGCCACAGATGCTCGTCGCTGCGCGCGAGCACACGGCGGATCGCGATCAGGTCGGTAAGAAATCCAAACACGGCGCCCACCAGCATCGACCCCAATAATGCAAGAGGGATCGGCCAGCCGAGCGTGGAAAGAAACCAGGCCCCGAAAATGCCACCGAGCATCGAGATATGGCCGGTGGTGACCGACAACACCTTCGAGGTCGAGAACATCACGTTGTAGGTCAGCGCTGCGGCGGCGTACAAAGCGCCAGTGGCAAGGCCGGTAATGAGGGCTACAAGCATAGGGGCGGGGGGCGGGTGTGGAAATTTGCTTAGCGTTGCGGTTCGTTCAGTTTTTCATTCAGGCTGCGTTGCAGCCCGCGCAGCATTTTGCCAATCTCATCCGAGATGGCCTGCGCCGGCGTTATATCGTTGGCAGACAAGAGGCTCAACCTCTCGCAAAGAAGCAATTGCGTTTCAATCTCGGCAAGGGAGCCGCACGCGATCAGCAGATACTCTCGCGTCGATTCCCGGGCATGACCTTCTGCAATATTCGAAGGCGCGGAAACAGCGGCCCGCTGCAACTGGGAAATCAGTCCGTAGGTTTCTTCGCGCGGAAGCCGCGAAGCAAGCGCATCTCTCGCCTCCGCGAGACCCATGGCCTTTTGCCAAACAGTCAAATCACGATAACTCGAGACCACGCCTTTTCCTCGACCCTCGCCACTCTTCCCTAGCGCAGCGGTGCCGCCGAGAAGCTCCCATCCTTGAAACTGCCCGCGACATTGACGACGATGTTGTTGTCGGGGAAACCGTTACGGTCCTCTTTGCTCCACGAATAAGTGGCGTAAACACCGGGGAAATCCATGGTGTTCTCCAATGCCTTGCCAATGGCCGCCGCCTCTGTCGAGCCGGCGGTTTTCACGGCGTGCTCGACGAGCTTCACGGTGTCGTAGCCGAGCGCCACCCACCAGAACATGAAATCGATTTCGCCGCCCTTGCCCAGCTTGGACCGGATCTTGTCCATCAGCGCCTGTGTACGCGGTGGCAGTTTGCCCTTGGCATCGTAGGTCGTGCTCAAGTAACCAGCGGCGAAGGCGTTGCGCAGATACTCCGGCTTGTTCAGGAGCGGGCGCACCGGCGGCGCCATCATCGCCGGGTGGCCGACGACGAGCACGTCCCAGCCCATGTCGCCACGGGTGTTGAGCAGGCGCGCGAGCAATCCGGTTGCGGCCGACCACGGCATGATGATTTCCGCGCCGGCGGCTTTTGCCTTGTTCATCTCATCGGTGAGATCGGTCTTGTTGGGGTCAACCAGCACCGCATACACCGGCTTGATGCCGGCCTTGTCGAGCAGTTCCTGGGCCAGTTTGGACGACGCCGTGCCGTAGCCGGAGGTGTCGCCGATGATGGCTATTTTTTTCTTTTTGAGGACGTTGAGCGCGTAGTCGTTGGCCGCTGAGATCCACTGCCGGTTGGTGTTGATGGCACGGAAGGCCAGCGGAAATTTCTGCGCATCGACCAGTTCGTCAATGGTGCCAATGATGAGATTGGGAATGCCAGCCTTGGCCACAATCGGCACGGTGGCGAGCGACTCGCCGGAATTCACCGGACCGATGATGAAGTCCACTTTATCCACGAACGCGAGCTGCTTGGCCAGGTTCACGGCCTTGGTCGGCTCGCCGCTGGTGTCGCGCATGATGAGTTCCAGTTTGCGCCCGTTGATGCCGCCGGCGGCGTTGATTTCATCCACCGCGAACTGCACGCCCTGATTCTCGGCGATAGCCGCCGAGGACAGCGGCCCGGTCAGCGACGACAACCAGCCGATGCGGATCGGCGATTGCGCCGTGGCGAGCGGTGCGACAAACAACAGGGACAGCAACGTGAGCCGCGCAAAGCGCGCAGCGGTCAGCTTCAGCATGAATACTCCTCCGGACTTGGGCCGCTCGTGGCGGGTTCCGGGAAATAGTCGTTGCACCGGAGTGTTCTTGTCAAGAATTTCGTTCTGATTTGTGATATTGACGGCAAGATGATTGACGTGCCCGGATTGACACTCCAGTATTCCAACTGGGCAACATCCATACAGGCGGGAGAAAGCATGTTTTGCAGCAATTCAGAAGATGCGTCATGAAAAGAATCGTCCGTATCGGCGCTGGCTCGGCATGGTGGGGGGACCGCATCGAACCGGCGCAATGGAACGCCGAACGCGGTGATCTGGATTACCTGTGCTTCGAGACCATGGCTGAGGCGACCATCTCAGCCGCCCAGGTGCGCAAGCGCCGCGATCCTTCGTTTCCCGGCTATGACACGTATCTTGATGAGCGTATGCAGGCCGTGCTGCCCGGTTGCCTCAGGCGCGGCACGAAAATAATCAGCAACCAGGGCTGGATCGCACCCGATGCAGCGGCAGAACGCATCGTCCATTGGCTCAAAAAGCTCGGTGCGAAAGGTATCAAAGTGGCGGCGGTCAATGGCAGCCTGATTACCGATCGCGTGCTGCAACTCACCAGCACTATCATGGAGAACGGCAAACCGACGGCGACGCTGGCCGACAGCCTGGTTTCAGCCGAGGTTTATCTCGGCGCGGAGCCGATTGTCGCCGCGCTTGAGCAAGGCGCGCAGATCGTTGTCACCGGCCGCGTGGCCGACCCGTCCATTTTCATGGCGCCGATGATGTACGAATTCGGCTGGGATGCACTCGACCACGCTCGCCTCGGCGCCGGTAACGGCCTGGGCCATCTGATGGAATGCGGCGCGCAGGTCACCGGCGGTTATTTCGCCGATCCCGGATTCAAGGATGTTCCGGAACCGTGGAACCTGGCATTCCCCATTATCGAGGCCGAGGTGGATGGCTCGGCGGTGCTGACCAAGGTTTCCGGCACGGGTGGCGCGGTCAATTTAATGACGGTCAAGGAGCAGATGCTCTACGAAGTCCACGATCCGGCGAACTACATCACCCCGGATGTCGTCGTCGATTTCACCACCGCCAAGCTGGAACAAGTCGGCCCCGATCGTGTGCGCATCACGAATATTTCCGGCAAGCCGCGCACACCGACGCTGAAAGTGTCCATTGGCTGCACTGAAGGTTTCATCGGCGAGGACATGTTTTTCTACGCCGGCCCGGGCGCGCTGCGCCGCGCGCAACTGGCGAAGAAAATCCTCGAAGAACGCTTCAAAGTCGTGAAGCTCGACGCGGAAGAAGTGCGCATCGATTTTCTGGGTCTGAACGCCATCCACGGCGCCATGACCCCAAAGGACGCGCCCGAGCCTTATGAAATCGCCGTGCGCGTCGCCGCGCGCACGAAGACGCGCGAAGAAGCCATCAAGGTCGGGCGCGAAGTCGATGGCATGGCGGTATCCGGCATCGGCATGACCGGCAAGCGTGTGCCGCATCAAGATCGCACGCGAGAGATCATCGGCGTGTGGTCTTCGCTGGTACCGCGCGAGAAGATCACGCCGTTGATCAATTTTTTTCAAAGCTGAGGAGCGCAAGTACAGGGGCTGAGGGCTGTCATTGCGCTCTATCTTTTCTCCTAGAGAATCTCGAACACTTCGTAGCCGGCCCGGTCCGCCTTGCGCCAGCCGAGTCCCACCGCGACGATGCGGTTGAGCCACGCGTACCTGGGCGATGATGTCTCGAAGCAGGGCGTGCTGCGATGGTAGTACTCGGATGCATCGACGATCTCGCCGGCGGCGATACGGGCCATTACTTCCGGCGGACCGCAGCGAATGCCGGTGTAGTGCATGAATATGAGCGCATCGTCATCAGTCTTCAGAACCATCCGAACGTTTGGAATGACGGCACCATCGGCCCGAATTGTCTTCATGTCGAAGCCACCGGCAAGCAGCTCTCCTCGAAGCCGTGGCCCCTCGAAAGTGCCGGCACCCAGAAGATCAACATGGCGTGAGCCGCCCGGCACAGGCCCTACATCGAACAGCCTGGTGACTGAAGCGCTAAGGGTGAACAAAAATTCGGACTTCAGAGCGGGCATGACCAAGCCTCCATTCGGTTCGATGCCCCCGCATTAGACCATCGCCGGGGCGCTTGCTGTGGGCAAGGCTTGCCGATTCGCGCCGTCCACCGCGCCTCGTTTCGAGCCCTGCCTTCTAACCAAGCAAGGGCGCAATCGCCACCGCAGCGATCAGCAACGGGGCGACGTAGCGCAGCGCAATGCGCAGCGCGCGCGTACCGCGCGCTCCCAGTGACAATTCTTCGGCCATCAGCGAGGCGGGCAGCACCCAGCCCGCGAACAGCGCGAGGGCCAGTCCGCCGATGGGCAGCAGGATGTTCGATGTCAGGTGATCAAGCAAGTCGAACACCGTGGCCCGGGCGAAGGCTGGCAGCATGGCGAGCGGATGCCACTGCGACCACAGGTTGAAGGAAAACACGCTTGCCAGACCGCCGCTCGCGCATGCGGTCGCGGCCACAAGCGCCGCCCGCGCACGCGACCAGCCAAAGGCGCGCGTGATCAGGGCGACGATCAATTCAAGCATGGCAATCGTGGAAGCGAGCGCGGCGACGAACAGCAAAACGAAAAACGCCACCGCGGCAAACACGCCAAAGGGCATTTCCGCGAAGGCGAGCGGCAGCGTGACGAACACCAGGCCTGGCCCGCTGGCCGGATCAAGGCCATGCGCAAACACCAGCGGAAACACCGCGAAGCCCGCCAGCAGCGAAATCGCGGTGTCACCCCCCAGGGACCAGAGTGCCACCGCGCGCAGGGAAATGTCGGGCTTCGCATAGGCGGCATACGTGATCATCATGCCCATGCCGACGCCGATGGAGAAGAATCCCAGGCCGAGTGCTTCGAGCGCCACGCGCGCGCTGAATGTTGACATGTCGAGCTTGAACAAAAAACGCAGGGTCGCGGCAAGATCGCCGTTGACGGTCGAATACACCGCCATCCCGAGCACCAGCACAACCAGCGCCGGCAGCAGGATATGGACCGAAGTTTCGATCCCGCCGCGCACCCCGCGCAGCACCACCGCTGCGGCAAGCGCCATGAACAAAAAATGATAAGCACCCATGCGGAGCGGGTCGCCCAGCAACGCGGTGTAGCGCGCCTGCACCTCGCCCGGTTCGCGAGCGAGGCCTTCAAGCGCGGTCTCGACGGCATAGGCAAGAGTCCATCCGCCGATCACTGAATAGAAACTAAGGATCAGCGCGCCCGTGACCACGCCCAGCACACCCACCCAGGCCCATTGCGCACGCGCACCGTGCGCCGCCGCCAGCCGCTGGATGCTGCCCGCGGCATCGGCCCCGCCGCGCCGGCCTATGGCGAACTCGGCGAACATCAGCGGCGCGATGGCGAGCACCAGCCCGGCAACATAAAACAACAAGAACGCCGCTCCGCCGTTGGCGCCAAGTTCATAGGGGAATTTCCAGATGCTGCCCAGCCCCACCGCCGAACCGATGGTGGCCAGAATGAATCCGGCACGCCCTGACCAAGTGTCTTTCATACACCGAAGGCGCGCACCGCGCCCAGATAGACGAGCAGACTGAGAATATCCTGGATTACGGTGGCGAGCGGCCCGCTGCCCAGAGCGGGATCGCGCCCCGTGCGTGCAATCCACCAGGGCAGGAGTAACCCAAGAAAAGCGGCGATGGTGCCGGCGGCGAAGATGGCGCTGGCCACAGCACCAGCCAGACGTGCATCGCCGAACCCGATCCATATCGGGGAAAAACTGAGCAGACCGAGGATGGCACCGATCGCCATGCCGGTGCGCAATTCGCTACCGAGTAGATGGCCGATGCCCGCGTGCGTGAGCGAGAGTCCGCGCACCGCGACCGCCTCGCTCTGCGTGCCGATGGCATCCGCCAGATAAACAATACCCGGCACGAAGAACGCCACCGCGATATTTTCGCTCAATGTCGACTCGAAGCCGGCCATTGCCAGGGTCGCCAGCCCGGCACCGCCAAGACCAACGAGCAACCAGGGCAGACGGTGGCGCACCTGGCGTAGCGGCGGGTCGTCGATTGCATGGCGTGCCCGCAACGATTCGCGCTTGATGCCGGCGAGCACATGCAAATCTTCCACATGCTCACGCCGCAGCACCTGCATCAACGCCTGCGAACTCATCACGCCGAGCACGCGGCCGTCTGTATCCACCACGGGCAAGGCATCCACCCGGTGATGCAGCGCGAGCGATGCCGCCTGCTCCTGGTCCGTATCGGGAGTGACACGCGGAAAATCGCGTTGCATGACATCCGCCAGCAGGCCAGCGCCAGCGGTGAGCAACCGCGCCAGCGGCACCACACCGACAAGGCGGCCATCGTCGCCGGTCACCAGCACCAGTTCGATATTCTCGGGTTGTTCCAAAACAAGACGCGAGAACACCGACGATGCGCTGTCCTGCGAACGTGCCCGCAGCACCGACGCGGTAATGTGAACAGAGACGGGTTCGTGATGCTTCATTTCGCTGGCAAGCATGCATCCACGCTAGCGCAAGCCCTTGATGCAGGTCAATGCTCCGAGGAGTTTTGCCGCGAACGCTGCGGCTGCGCCCCCAGACAGCAAGCCTGTCGGCGCGCCTTGCCCATTTTCGCTGGCCATTCCATACTACGGCGCGCCATGCCATGCCGGGTCTCCCGTCAATGGCCGGAACACCGAATCGATGGAGAGTGTAATGAAGATCATGCTGCAACACGCCGCCCACTGCCGCTCCGGCGACAAGGGCAACACCTCGAACATCTCGGTGATCGCCTACGCGCCGGCGTTGTACCCGTACCTGAAACAGCAGCTCACGGCGGAAAAATTCAGGGCGCACTACGCCGGCGTTGTCACCGGCAAAGTCACACGCTACGACGTGGACGGCCTGCACGCGCTTAACTTCGTCGCCGAAGGTGCCTTGGGCGGCGGCGTATCGCGCAGCCTGTGCCTCGACAACTACGGCAAGTCGTTGTCCGCGCGGGTGCTGTCCTTCGAATTGGATATTCCGGATGCGCTGAAATCACAGCTTCGCGGACCGCTCTAGGGACGAGGCCGCACACCCGGAGAATCAAACCCTTCACCTACTTCACTCCTCACCAAGACACCGCATGACCACCACCCTCGGTTCCGGCAATTACCAGTATCAGGTCATTGAGAACTGGGCCAGGCTTCCCGATGGCTGGACACTGCGCGATGTCGCGGCCGTGGCGGTGGACGCCAAGGATCAGGTCTACATCTTCAACCGTGGCGAGCATCCGATGATGGTGTTCGACCGCGATGGCCATTTCCTGCGCTCCTGGGGAGAGGGTGTGTTCAAGAATGCGCACGGCATTCACATCGGCCCGGATGAATCGCTCTACTGCACCGACGATGGCGATCACAGCGTGCGCAAATGCACGCTTGACGGAAAGATTCTGCTCACCATCGGCATCCCCGGCAAGCCTGCGCCGTACATGAGTGGCGAGCCGTTTCACCGCTGCACGCATACCGCGCTCTCGCCGCGCGGCGACATCTACGTCAGCGACGGCTACGGCAATGCCCGCATCCACCAGTATTCTCCGGACGGCAAGAAGCTCAAGTCCTGGGGCGAACCGGGCACCGGCCCAGGTGAATTCAACGTCCCGCACAATTTATGCTGCGATCCGGATGGCTGGATTTACGTCGCCGACCGCGAAAACCATCGTGTGCAGGTGTTCGACGGTGAGGGCAATTACGAAACCGAGTGGCATAACCTGCACCGCCCCTGCGGCATGGTCATGGAGACCAAACGCAATCCGCTGTGCTACATCGGCGAGATCGGCCCGACCCTGCCCATCAACCGCGACATACCGAATCTCGGCCCGCGCATCAGCATCGTCGATCACGAAGGAAATCTGGTATCACGTTTCGGCGCCGCGCATGCCGGCTACGAGCGCCCCGACCAATTCGTCGCCCCGCACGGCATGGCGGTGGATTCCCATGGCGACCTCTACGTTGGCGAAGTTCCCTATGCCGCCTGGCCGCATATTTATCCCGGCAAAGAAATGCCGAAGGGAATTCGCACGCTGCGCAAATTGGTGCGGATGCGCTGAGTTACGACCCGGCCGACCGCGGGCAGGCGATAAAAACGCCGGCCGGAAAAGCCGAAGACCGCCTCTGCCTGGCCATGACAGCCGCAGCACCCCACGGCACCGGCGTCTATTCATAGCACGTAAGTAAAGCATGAATAAGGCACAACGCCGACAAGGGCTTGCCGTGCGGCTCGGAGAAAATCATCCGCTATCTGGAGAAACTGGCAGGGCTTCGATTACAGTATCGACCACAGGGACGTCCGAGGGAGGACACATGATGGCAGGAGGTCTCGGCATTATTCGCGGTTCGATGTCTGATTTCACATTGCGCCCACGCGGCGCGACTCCCTGGAGGTACCAAGCATGGTTGCAGTTTCCATAGACGCCCTGCGTCTTTGGCAGTCCCTGATGGAGTTGGCCCGGATCGGCGCTACCGACAAAGGCGGCGTGCGGCGACTCGCGCTTACCAGACTGGACGGCGAAGCGCGCGACCTGTTCGCCCGCTGGTGCAGGCAAGCGGGATGCAGCATCGTCATTGATGGCATCGGCAACATCTTTGCACGGCGCGCGGGTCGCGACAACGCGCTGCCACCGATCATGACCGGCAGCCATATCGACACCCAGCCTTCTGGTGGAAAATTTGACGGCAATTATGGCGTCATGTCGGGGCTGGAAGTTATCCGCACACTCAATGACCTCAAGATCGAGACCCAGGCACCAATTGAAGTGGTGGTGTGGACCAATGAGGAAGGCTCACGGTTTACCCCGGTCATGATGGGTTCAGGCGTATTTGCGGGCGCCCTCCCTCTGGAATCCACATTGCAGCGCGCGGACCTTGAAGGCATAACCGTGAGCCAGGCACTCAATCAGATCGGATACGCGGGCACGGAAAAGACCGGGGGTCGGCCGGTAGGCGCTTATTTCGAAGCCCATATTGAACAGGGTCCGATTCTGGAAGATACGCGCAAGGTGATCGGCGTAGTGGTCGGCGCGCTCGGGTTGCGCTGGTACGACATCACCGTCTGCGGCGAGGACGCGCATGCCGGCCCAACGCCAATGCGATTGAGGAAAGATGCGCTGCTCGCCGCGGCAAAGATGGTCGCGGAGATCAACGCGCTTGCCTATCGTTACGAACCTGACGGTCGCGGCACGGTCGGTTTCATGCAGGTCAAGCCCAATTCGCGCAACGTCGTTCCCGGCGAGGTGCGATTTTCGGTGGATTTGCGGCATGCACAGGATGTAACACTTGACCGCATGCAAAGCGAGATGCAGGCTACGTGCGGGCGATTGGCGCAGGAGGGAAATGTCACTCTGACGATTGAGCGCGTTGCGAACTACCCGGCCTGCCAGTTTGACCATGGATGCATCCGCGCGGTGCGTGACGCAGCGCAGATGCTGGGTCTAAGTCACATGGACATCGTTAGCGGCGCCGGCCACGACGCCATTTACATGGCCCGCGTCGCCGCCACCGGCATGATCTTCGTTCCCTGCGAGGGAGGCATCAGCCACAACGAGGTCGAAAACGCCAAGGCCGAAGACCTTGCCGCAGGCTGCAACGTATTGCTCAATGTCATACTTGAGAAAGCGGGAATCGCGGACTGAATAGCCACTGAACCAGAGACTGCCCCGCGACACCAGTCCCGAGGCAAATCTTTCGGATAGCGGAGAACCCGTTTTTAAGCCAGGAACGGGTTTTCCTGCCCGTCCAAGGCATTTCGGATTTGCAGGCAAACCAGGGATATTGCATCAACCATGGCCCAGCCGGTATCGCCGCGAACGGCGGCGGATTGCGGCCAAACAAACGGAGGCACTTCAATGCTCGCTGGCGTGTACTACTTCCCAACCGACTATGGCATCGACGTCGCGGAGCTTGCCCGCGCCCTCGAGGAACGCGGCTACGACTCGCTGTTTTTCCCGGAACACACACATATTCCGACCAGTCGTCGAACGCCGTTTCCCAGTGGCGGGGAACTCCCCAAGAAATACAAGCACACGCATGATCCTTTCGTCGCGCTGTCGTTTGCCGCGGCCGCGACGCACAAGCTGAAGATCGGGACCGGCATTGCACTGATTCCACAGCGCGATCCGTTCGTCACCGCCAAATCCGTGGCCAGTCTCGATCAATTGTCCAACGGGCGCTTCATTTTCGCCATCGGGGGCGGCTGGAATGTGGACGAGATGGAGAACCACGGCGCCCGTTATGAAACGCGCTTCAAGCTGCTGCGCGAGCGCGTGCTGGCGATGAAGGCGCTGTGGACACAGGAAGAAGCTCAGTTTCACGGCGAGTATGTCAACTTCAATCCGGTGTGGATGTATCCGAAACCCAAACAGCGCCCGCATCCGCCGGTCCTGATTGGCGGCGAGTCCGACCACACCATCAAGCGCGTGGTCGAATTCGGCGATGGCTGGTTCCCACGCCCGCGCAATAACTGGGAGCCCAAGAGTGCCGTGGCCCGCCTGCACGCAGCGGCAATAGCCGCCGGTCGCGATCCGGCAACGCTGCCGGTTACCGTGTTCGCCGCTCCACCTGACCGCGAGCAACTGGCGGCTTATCGCGAAGCGGGCATTTATCGTGTGTTGTTCGAGGTGCCGGATGTGGGCCGCGACGAAATCCTGCGTCTGCTCGACAAGAACGCGCCCTTGGTTGCCGAACTCGCTGCGG
Organism: Betaproteobacteria bacterium; assembly: GCA_031362885.1. Taxonomy (GTDB): domain Bacteria; phylum Pseudomonadota; class Gammaproteobacteria; order Burkholderiales; family JACQAP01; genus JACQAP01. The sequence goes on along the minus strand of JANLTJ010000042.1, from coordinate 3,512 downwards.
CGGGTTGATGTGGATACGCAGCGCAGAAAATGAAATGCGCGCGATAGGCGCAATGCGTTGCCGTGGTCAGACCAGGATCAGGCTTGGGTTGTCGGGCCTGGCGATACCCGCACTTGCGTTTCGCAGTAGGATTTAGCCTTCTCGTCTTTCGGAATTCTCGTAACCTTATATGCGACAAGTCGGTGTTCGCCGCCCGCCCGAACCATCTCTGTCACCCAGCGCCGCAGCGCTGCACGTTGCAGCCGCTCATCAGCGAACAGGCGCCGCTCTGGCAGCTATCTCAACCACCGGTATACTGAAAGGCTTGTATCGTTTTGCCTCGCATGCTGAAATGAATCGCCACACCGACGAGGGCACTGCACGCGCCGTTGCACTGAACAGTCGCTTGCGCACAAGCATGCCAGCATGACCGATCCGGCGTCACAATTCGCCCGCCCTGCCACCGTAGAAGAAAGGTCAGCCGTGATGACTCGTCTCTGTACCAATTGGCGGCGCTTCGCCTCTTGCTGCCACCTACACCTCGGACCCGTCCAACCTCTGACCTGTCGTCGGCAATGCACCGGCTGCTATTGGCATCCCTCTGCCTCTTCGCGCCATCGTCCTGCGCCATGATGTCGCCCGCCTCTTCATCAGCCCGGTCCGAGCTGGCACCGAATGCGCAGCTTCGCGTTGGCATCAACTACGGCAATTTCCTTCTGGTGACGAATTATGTCTCGGGCACCGAACCGCGTGGCGTCGCACCGGACCTCGGGCGGGAACTGGGTCGCCGCCTCGGCGTGCCGGTCGAGTTCGTCGTGTTCGACTCCGCCGGAAAACTGGCCGACGCTGGAAAGACCGGTGCATGGGATGTGGCTTTTCTCGGCAATGAACCCCAGCGCGCGCACGAAATTGCCTTTACCGCCGCCTATCTGGAGATCCCCGTTACCTATCTGGTTCCCGCTGGATCGCCGATCCGAACCATCGCCGACGTAGACCGGGAAGGCGTGCGTGTCGCGGTGGCCGAGCAAAGCGCTTACGATCTTTTTCTCACTCGCACCCTGAAGCGCGCACGACTCGTGCGCACGGAAGGCATCGAAGGCTCATACCAGCTTTTTGTCCGGGAGAATCTCGAAGCACTTGCAGGGCTCAAGCCCCGGCTCGTGACCGACGCCGAGACGCTTCCGGGATCGCGTGTGCTGGAAGGCCAGGCCACTTCCGTCAAGCAGTCGATTGGTACACTCCATGGCCGCGAGGCCGGTGCGACATATCTGCGCGAATTCGTCGAAGACGTCAAAGCATCGGGCCTCGTTGCCCGATTGATCGCCGAATACGCAGTGCGCGGTGTCTCGGTCGCGCCGCCAGCGCCGATCCGATAAAGTTTCTCGCTTCCATGTCGCCCCAACGCATCGCATCGCGCGCGAGACTGGAAAAATAATCGGCCCCTTTAATCCCTGCACAAGAAGACGCCGGTCCGGCAAGGCTCCTCGCTTACACTGTTTCGCAGTAGTATTTCGCTTTCCCGTCATTCGGATATCCCGCATTGCCTATGAGACAAGTCGGTGTTCGCCGCCTTCCTGAACCTGCACCGTCGCCCTTCGCTTCGGCGCTGCGTGCTGCGGCCGTTCATCAACAGACCGGTGCCGCACTCGCGGCGGTCTCAACCACCGGCATACCGAAAGGCCTGTATCGCTTTGCCTCCCACGCCGCGGCGGGTGTGGCGGGTGCGGCGGGTACGCCGTCCCGATGCCTTCTTCTGCAACATCAAGAACTCTTTTTTGCCAGACCGTGTCCTAGTCCGGCTTTATACCCGGAATTCCCGCTTATAGCCCTGTTCAGATTTTTGGGGCCACTTCTCTTCGAGCACATCCAACAACGCCGGCTGACATTGGCCTTCAAGTACGCCTGCCCGAGCGGCGTGCTCGGGAGCGGAAATACAAACTGGGGCACCACCGAAATCAGCTCCCCGTGGGCCGATGCCGTTGGCGATTGAGACGTGAAGCGTAAGCCGTAAGGCGAGAAAGGTGAAGGGGGTGTCCGATTCCAGACTCTTGATGCGCACGGGCAGTTGTTTTCATCATCATCTGTGAAACCAATGGAGACGCTACCCTTTTCCAGTCCAATATAAAGGGACGCGTCCCCTTTTTTACTTTTTGCTATCAGGCACTGCAGGCGCGCTTCGACTACATTCACATTCCCTCTTCACCGCAGCGCAGCTGCCACACCCTTCACGCCTTCACCGCGGCGCAGCCGCCGCACCCTTCCCAGTCATTTCTGCCACTTGCATGAGTCCCAGAATGGGACTATCCTTGGTTATGCGCATTATTGCCCTTTCCACGCTGCGGAGTTTCTGGAGCGGAAAGTCCGCGTATGCCGATGCTCGGGAGCCGGTACTCGCCTGGTACCGACATGTGCTCCGGGCGGATTGGAGTGCGCCGAGCGACGTCAAGCGGGACTTTGGCACCGCCAGCATCCTGCGCGACGGCCGGGCGGTGTTCAATATCGCCGGCAACAGGTATCGGCTGGTCGTGTGGATCAACTATCCGTATCGCGTGGTTTACGTACGGTTCATCGGTACGCATTCGCAGTACGACAGGATCGACGCACAAACGATTTGAGGATGAGAGTATGGAAATAAAGCCCATTAAAACGAAAGCTGACCACCGTGCCGCATTGAAGGAAGTCGAAGGCCTGATGTCGGCAGGGAAGGGAACGTCCGATGGCGAGCGCCTGGATGTGCTGGTGACGTTGATCGAGGCGTATGAGCGAAAACATTTTCCGATGGCGCTGCCCGACCCCATCGAAGCCATCCGCTTCAGCATGGAGCAGAAGGGACTGACCGCCAAAGACCTGGTGCCGATGATCGGCCAGATGAACAGGGTTTATGAAATCCTGAACGGCAAGCGGCCGCTGACCCTGCAGATGATCCGACGCCTGCACCGCGAACTGGGAATACCGGCGGAATCCTTGATCGGGGAGATTGGCGAACGGCGGGCGGCCTGAGAGCATGGCGACACCCTGGAAACCGCATGGGCGGCATCGCTACAGGTTTAGTACCTTGCTGACGAGCTTGACGCATTCGTCGTCGCTGCGCCGCGTACGTTGGTCGAAGTATGTTACGCCAATGATTCCGGTACCATCGAATCTCAACTATTGATCTTTTCATAAATCATGACACGTTACTTTCCCTCATCCCAACCCTTCTCCCGGGGGGAGAAGGGCTTTTCCTCCCTCGCCCCCCGGGAGAGGGACCGAGGGTGAGGGAAACGGTGGCCAAGAACCCAGGCTGTCACGTATTTGGGAATGCTCAATAGCCATGCCTCCCTCAAAGTTCACCTATGACTTGCCATCTGCCACCCCGAGTTCGGTCCTTCGGGAGGACGGTGTTGAGTATGGCTTCATCGGCAAGCTCCAAAGCCTCAAATATGACTACCGCGCCGACATTCGCGACCGCGCAACCCTGGAAGCCAACTTCCGCGAGAAGTTCGAGGCCCTGAACCGCGTCCGTCTCACGGATGGTGAGTTCCCGCGCCTGC
>JANLTJ010000255.1:0-15134 GCA_031362885.1 Betaproteobacteria bacterium | reverse complement strand
CGCCTAAATTTAGTCCGGCCTTGCCGTAGCTCCGGCATTGCCGTATATTGGGCCGGATGTTCACTTTCATTGAGACCAAGCTTTTCACGCGCTTGATCGATGAATACCTGTCAGATGATGAATTTGCTGCGCTGCAGCTGTATCTGATTGTGAACCCGGAAGGCGGAGACCTGATCAAAGGCTCAGGCGGTGTTCGAAAGATGCGCTGGGCGGCCTCAGGTCGCGGAAAAAGTGGCGGGATTCGCGTGATTTACTACCTGCGACGAGAGCAGGGTCAAATTTGGCTACTGACCGCTTATTCCAAGAAGGTTCGAGACACGATCTCCGCAACGGTGTTGCGGAAAATAAAGGAAGAGTTAGATGCCACGTACTAGTCGAAACATCGGAATGGAAATTCTGGAGGGGCTGCGCGAATTGAAGCGTGGCGACACCGGCAGAGTGACGGCAGTGCCGTCGATTTCGCGCATTCGTGACCGGACTGGCCTGTCGCAGTCGCAGTTCGCCCAACTCCTTGGAGTGTCCATTCGGACTCTGCAAGACTGGGAGCAGGGCCGTCGCGCTCCATCTGGAGCGGCGAGAACCCTGTTGCTTGTAGCGGCGAAACATCCGAAAGCTTTGTTAGAAGTTGCGTAGCTGCGGCGGCTAACAATTCGATCGACCGCTAGCGGCCCTGGTAGCATTAGCCACTGTATGATCGGTGAATACCCTATTAACATGAAGTGCCCTCGGTTGAAGCTTTTCCGATGGGCCGCGCGGTCATCGAGGCGTTAGGCCGACATGAAAAATCATGATCCACTTGTAGATGCTCCAAATATTGAATCGCCCAAATTGAGCGTAGATGCAATGTCTTCTGAGCGTGTTGACACAAACCGCACCCTTTCGCTGGCAACTGGAAACATCGCGCGACGACGTATGCGCGTCGCCGGACGGATGCTCGGCTCACTGCTGCTGGGTGGGGTGGCGATTCTTGGCTCAATGCTGGTCTTTCGACAGGGCTTGCTGCCGCTGATCGAAGCGGTGTTCCACCTCGGGCCCGAATGGCTCAGTGTCTTCAGGCGCGCCGGCATCCTTCTGACGGCAGTGGGCGGTTACTGGGCCTATGTGCACTGGCATGAAAAACGCGAAGCGACCGAGCTGCATCTGCGCCCGATTCATCTGCTGCTTGGCGGCGCAAGCGGCGCTTTCTTGGTGGCATTACCGATGGCTGTGCTGTTCGCTCTTGGCGCTTACGAACAGGTGTTGTTCCGTGGCGCCTCGCCGGCACTGCTCGGCGTAGCTGCCCTTATCGGCATCGCGGCCACCCTGGAAGAACTGGTTTACCGCTGCCTGCTGTTCCGGCTCCTGGAGCGGGCCTGGGGAACGAAGTTGGCGTTGGTAGTACAAGCGGTGGCGTTCGCCCTGCAGCACTTGGAAAACGTCGAACAAGGTGGGACCAGCGATGTGGTGACAATGCTGGTATCGGTGACTTTGGCGGGCCTGCTCTGGGCCGGGGTGTTCGTCCTGGCGCGCAACCTGTGGGTGGTGGCCGCCAATCACGCGGCATGGAACTTCACCATTGTGCTCAGTGGCGTGCCGCTTTCCGGCATTGAGGACTGGCGCAAGTTGGCGCCACTCGAAAGCCGCTTTGCCGGGCCCGACTGGCTGACCGGCGGGATGTTCGGTCCAGAAAGTTCGTTGCTGGTGATCGCGTCGACCACGGTCGCGGTTGTGCTGCTGCTGCGCGCGGCACGGCGAGGTGGGGCCTTCTTCGTGCCGGCGGCCTAGTCCCGATGCGATGCCTGCGAAGCCCTGACGGACCCCGATTTCGGCCTAACAACGGCATGCAGCGGACGCGCTTCGCGCGCCGCTGATGCCGAGCGTTGATATGACTTCGTTCGTCAACTGTTTTTGATTTTGTTTCGGCATCGCGATGGTCACGGTGGAGTTTCAGGCCATGGGCAGAGACGCAGCCAGTAAACACGACGGTTGATCATGCTGAAATCCGTGGGTTGGACGCAAGACTTGTAGTATTTGTATGGACGCCGCGCGGTACGGCGCGGCGCATCATCAGCATGAGGCACTGTCATGAAAGGGAAGCGAAGCGGCTCAGGCCGTATCTTGAAGCGTAAGAGTGACGACGCACCGGAACTAACAGCGAAATGGGCAGCGAATGCTGATCTTTATCGTGGCTCCAAGGTCGTTCGTCGTGGCCGGCCCAAATTGGAGAGCCCACGCCGGCTCCTATCGTTACGCCTGCCACCGGATGTTATCGCCAGCTGGAAGGCGAGTGGCCCAGGGTGGCAAACACGAATGGCCACAGTACTAGAGAAGTCAATTCACTCGTCCAGGAGAACTGCCGGCTAACCACGCCATGCAGCGAACGCGTGAACGATAAAGTGCCAGAAAGTCGCGTCCGCAAGCGCGTCGCTGATGGCGGGCGTTAGGCGGCTTGGTCACGCTGGTGCCTTGATGAAAGTACGTGATCTCATCAAACTGCTTGAGAAAGACGGTTGGTCCCATATGCGAACCACTGGCAGCCACCGTCAGTTCAAGCATTCTGTTAAACCTTTCGTAGTGACTGTCGCCGGAAAACCAGGAACAGACTGCCGAAGGGTACCCTGAACAGTATCCTCAAAAGCGCTGGTCTGAAAAAGTAGTAGGATTGAGCTATGGAATATCTTGTTATTGTAGAAAAAGGTAAAAATAGTTTCGGTGCCTACGTGCCCGATTTGCCTGGCTGCGTCGCGGCAGGACAAACTCGGCGTGAGGTACTGAAGCTAATTCGCGAAGGTATCGAACTGCATCTAGAAGCACTGCGCGACGCGGGCCGCGAAATTCCGCTGCCGATTTCAAGGAGCGAAACCGTGAGAGTGAAAGCCGCCTAACAATCGACCGCTACGAGCCCTGGTAGTAATCTGGAACGGATGGTTGAGCGAGCCATCGAGATCAAGTGCCTTCGGCTGGGCCTTTTCCATTGGGCCCGGCGGTCAGCGGGACTTAGGCAGCGGTGCTAACAAGTCATAGGGTCATGCGTCATGCCTGAGTTAAGGCGTTTTCTTGGCATAATCATCGCGATGTACTACCGAGATCACCCACCACCGCACTTCCACGCAATCTATGGTGAGTTTGAAATAACGGTAGAAATTGTTTCGGGCATCGTCAATGGAACGATTGCCGGGTCAGCCTTTGAGCCACATCCAGGAGTGGCGTGTGCTTCACTAAACCGAGCTGTCGGAGGCTTGGGAACTTGCACAAAATCACCAACCGCTGCCTAATATCGCTCCATTGGAGTAAATACATGTTGCCACGCATCATCGCAGCACGATATGTAAACGGCTATGTCGTTTGGTTACGCTTTGCCGATGGTTCCGAGGGCACTGTGGATTTTGCGCAGGAGCTAGTCGGACCAATATTCGAGCCACTTCGCGATCAGAAGCAATTCGCAAAAGTCACCTTGCATCCGGAGTTGCGAACACTCGTCTGGCCTAACGGAGCGGACTTCGCGCCAGAGTTTTTGAGATCTCGGCTTCGAGCCGCCGCCTAACATCACTCGACCGCAGCCGCGACCGGTAGTATCTTTTGGGGATGATTGAGCAAGTCATCGAGATAAAGTGCCTTCGGTTCGCGCTGTCCGGTGGCGCGGCGCGGTCAACGAATCGTTCGACAGACTCGCGGGGCATGACGCGAAATCGTAGTCGCTTGGGCCAGAGGAGGCTGTGATGTCAAGGCGCGGTCATCTGACCCGGGGGTTTCTTTGGATCGCGGTGCTCGCGTGGGGGGTTCTTTTGGGCGGAAAGCTGTTCGACCTTGTGGTGTTGGTCGGAGCCTGGAGTGCTTCGCCGCCGGAATCCCTGAGTCTGTTACCGTATGGCCCGCGTTTTCCGGTCGACACCGGCGATTATTTCTTCCCCAGCTCGGTGGCATTGCTGGTGTGTTCCTTCGGAGGGCTGATCGCGGGGTGGAACACGCCTTGGCGGTTTCGCGTGTTGCTCGCCGTCCCAGCGCTCATGCTGCTTGTCACCTTGGCCTTTACGGTGCTCTGGTTCTGGCCGGCCAACGCTGCGCTCTGGGCGGTGGCTAGGGGCGCGCCGAACGCGATGCAGGACCGAGCTGAGATCATCCGCTTGGTCGCGCTGTGGGTGACTTACGATTGGTTGCGGGTCACGGTGGCTACAATAGCGTTTGTGTTGTGCGTTCGGGCGATCAGCGTGCCCTTTCCGACTCCGTTGAATACCCCTGCGGCCGCGAGCCGCAGGTAGCAGTTCGCACCGCGGCTGATACTGGGCGACATGATCTCCGACGCATCGCGATTCGATAGCCGACGACCATTCATCGTCGGAGCGGCGCTATTGCCGGCTGCAGCAATGACCGTCTATCTCACTGTCACAAGATTTGCGAATCTGCGAAATACGGGCATTCTCGACTTCGTCGCACTCGTTGTCGCTTGCGGGCTCGGCGCCGTGTGTCTCTGGCAATTGGTTAAACACCGCAAGTGGCGAATCGTCGCTTTGCTCGGCTACGTGGTCGCAATGGGGACGCTCAAATTTCTTCATACTTTTGCATTTGCCTGCACGGTTTTCAGCGATTGTTTGTAGAAAGCGAAGCATGTCGCCTAACAATCTGTTCGACCGCCGGCGGCCCCGGTAGCATAATCCGACGGATGATCGGTCAAGCACGAAGGATCAACTGCCTCCGGCTAGCCATTTCCATGCGGGCTGCGCGGTCAGCGGGAGTCAGACGTCAAATTTACAAACGGTCATACCTTAGTGATACTATTCGGGTATGAAGATTGCCATATCGGTACCGGACGAGGTATTTGAAGCCGGAGAACATCTGGCGCAGCAGCTGAAATTATCCCGTAGTCAGCTGTATTCCGATGCTTTGGCGGCATACCTCAGCGAGCGCGGCGCAGCTGCGGTTACTGCCAAATTAAACGCTATTTACAGTAAAGAAGACTCCAGCCTGGACCGATCATTTGCTCGCGCTCAGTCTCAAGCGATCCCTGATGACACGTGGTGAGATCTGGTGGGCGGATTTGCCGCCACCAACTGGATCAGGTCCAGGATTTCGCCGACCAGTGCTGATAGTGCAATCCAATCCATTCAATAGCAGTGGTATTAGAACCGTTGTAGTCGCGGTAATTACCTCTAACCTTGGGCTTGCAGATGCGCCGGGCAATGTACGAATCGGGAAATCCGATTCCGGATTGTCCAAGCCAGCTGTAGTCAACGTTTCGCAGTTAATTACCGTTGATCGCACAATCTTCAGCCAACGGATGCGCACGCTCAATTCTGACACGATGCAAAAAGTTAACCAAGGATTGAAACTCTTGTTAGCGGTTTGACGTCTAACAATCCGCTCGGCGGCCCATATCACCGTATGGATATTTCGCCATACCCGTGGTAGTATGATCGATGACCTCCGGTTTTGAGTGGGACCCGGCTAAAGACGCCGCGAACCAACTCAAGCACGGCGTCAGCTTCACGGAGGCTCGGGCCGTGTTCCTGGACTCGTCGCGCGTCATCGCCAAAGATGTAACGCGCACCAAGACTGAGGAACGCTGGTACTGCTTCGGAAAGGTAGGGGGCCGAATTATGACGGGTCGCTGTACCTACCGTGCAAAGCTGATACGCATTATCGGCGCAGGGTATTGGACCGAAGGCAGGAAAGTATATGAAGCGCAAAACACGGTACAAAAATGAGCCGCTCGGCCGCCTTAAGGTTGTCGATGATTTTCTTCCACCTCCAGAAATGTTGGTGTTGAAGGAAGATGGAGTGAAAGTCACTCTGTCGTTGAGCAAGCACAGCGTGGACTTTTTTAAGTCACGAGCAGCCCGGTCCAAAGTTCCGTATCAAAAAATGATACGCAACTTGTTAGACACGTACGCGCAGAGATATCAGAGCGACATCTAATGATCACTCGACCGCTAGCGGCCCTGGTAGCATAATTTGCGTAGGATCGAACAAGCCATCGAGATAAAGTGCCTTCGCTGCGCGCCGCCCTGTGGGCCGACCCGGTCAGCGAGCGTTAGACGGCACTTGGCGGTGAGGGCGCGATTTGAGAGTATCACTCGGTCGGTCGGGTTCGGAGCCACGCATGCGCATTGATATTGATCGCCTGACAGAGTCAGAACTCATCGACTTGAACAATCGAGTGGTGGAGCGGCTCCGATTTCTGAGCCAGATGCGCTCTCACTCCCAGATGCTGGAATTTCGCATCGGCGACCGCGTGTCGTTTCAACCTGATGGACGACCTGCCGTCACGGGAATGCTCACAAAGTACAATCGCAAGTCCGTTACTGTCATCACTGACGACGGCCATAAGTGGAATGTCGCCCCGGCGTTTCTTCGCAGGGCAGAGACCACTGCGCCGCAGAATGCCAAAGTTGTTCCGCTTCGGAGGCAGTAACCGAAGTGTCGTCTAACTACGCAGCGGACCTGACTATCGTAACCCGGAACGTTACACTGCTCAGTTGATTCAAAGTTTTTCGCCACAATGCGTTCCGGCTGCACAAGCTCGGTTCGATCGCGTTCTATTTTTCAGTGGCGGCAGAAATTTATCTATACGCGCGCATGGTTTCGCCACGCATCCCGGAAAAGGGCGAGATTGATCTGCAAAAGTTTCATATCGAAGTGGGTCGAAAGTACCTCATCGCCTATGCAATTCTCGCTTGGGTCACCGTGTTTACCAATGCCGTGCTTGGCCAGGCCAACGGCATCTCGCAGTGGCCACAGCCGAATCTCGTTATAGTTCCGATGGATTTGGTACTTTGTCGCGTTACAGTCAGCGCTGTCGGGGTGAGCAAAGCTCAAGCGCGACGTTGATGAGCTTCACCTGATGCCCTGGATCGCGATTGCTCTGACCATTGGCTGCCTGCTCGCCACCTCCGGGCTTGTAATCGCCGAGCGTCGAAACCTTGGCGCCGCAAGGTGGCTTGCAAAATTCGCGGCCAGTACGGCCTTCGTTTTGGTTGCGTTGTCATTGGGCGCCGCAGCTTCAACCTACGGCCAACTCGTTCTCCTTGCCCTGGTGCTCAGCTTGATCGGCGATTTATTCTTACTCGGCGGGCGCAGTACAACGTTCTTATTGGGCCTGGGCTCTTTCCTGCTGGCCCATGTTGCATTTTCATTGGCATTTGCAACCGGCGCCGTCAGCATGAGCGCGTTCTTTGTTGGCCTGATCTTTGCCTCAGCAGTTGGTGTCATCACGCTGCATTGGCTATGGGGCCGGCTCGATGCGCCATTCAAGGTGGCAGTTGCAGCCTATGTCGGTACCATAGTTGCGATGTGCACACTGGCCATCGCGCACAGCGCCGCGTCTCGGTCGTGGTTGGCAGCGGTTGGTGCGGTGGCGTTTGCGGCATCGGACATTTCTGTTGCGCGCGATCGCTTTGTGGTATCAGACTTCCTCAACAGGGCTTGGGGCTTGCCGGTTTACTATTCCGCGCAGTTGCTGCTTGCCTGGTCCATCACGTCGGGTTAGGTCTCGGAGGAGAATTGCTAATGCCAAACCTACTGCGAAATATTCTTGCTGTCGTCGTCGGAATTGTCATTGGCGGAGCTGTCAATATGGCACTCGTCACTCTCAGCCCGGCGCTCATTCGTCCGCCTGCGGGCGTGGATGTCAATGACGCTGTAAGCCTGGCCAAGGGTATCCACCTCTTTGAACCGCGGCATTTCTTGATGCCGTTTTTGGCCCATGCATTGGGTACGCTCGCGGGCGCGCTGCTCGCTTACTTGGTCGCTGCGACCTACCGTGCACAGGTGGCTTATGTGATCGGCGCGGTCTTTCTGTGCGGTGGTGTGGCGGCAAGTTTGATGATTCCCGCCCCGACCTGGTTCATCGCACTCGACCTGCTGGCCGCCTACCTGCCAATGGCCTGGTTGGCTGCGCAGATTGGTACTCGTCTAGCGCTCAAGCGCTGACACGGCCGTACGCCAGGACTGAAAAGACGCAATGATCATCGTGCTCGGCAATGTCACGGTTCAAGAAGGGAAGTTCTCGCAGGCGCTCTTCGAGGCCTCGGAAATCAGGTTCTGAGATCGCGCGGTTCGCAGGATGTTAGGCGATTACTTAAAGGAGCACCATGCGCAACACGACGTCAGCCGCAGTTCTCGAATGGCACAAACACCATTGAACGGCTGGTGACCTATTCGGATGGGAAGCGTGGCTATGTCGTCCAGATCGAGCAAATTCGCTTCCGGGTTCCTGGGCAGGCAAACGCGTCGACACGTGACTACCGGGTCACGATGTTCTTCATCCGCGAGCCAGAGGGTTCGCGACTTGTCCACCGCCAGGCAGACTCCCAAATGATGAAGCAAGCGCCTAATTAAATGGCCGTGCGGTATCAAGGGTGTTGCCGATGAGTGTTCGTACAGCAACGACACGCGACATTCAAGAGATGCACGAATTGCGTCTCGCGGTGCGCGAAAATCGCCTTGCGGATCCGTTGAAGGTGCAACCCGCTGACTACCAGCGCTTTCTGACCGGCCAGGGGTTGGGTTGGGTGTTAGAGCATGAGGGTCAAATTGCGGCCTTCGCAATTGCAGATATCCATGAGCGGAATATCTGGGCGCTTTTCGTCAGGCCCGGGTTTGAGGCGCGCGGATTTGGCCGCACCTTGCACGACACGATGACAGCAGCGCTATTCGCAATCGACCGCCGACCGCTGTGGCTCTGTACTGAACCCCACACGCGTGCCGCAAAATTCTATCGTGCTGCGGGTTGGCGCGAGGTCGGTAGCGAGCCTTCGGGTGAAATACGCTTTGAAAAAGCTTGCGATGTCTAACAAAAGACTGCTTGTAAGGCGCCCTCAGAAATTCGCTACGGCGGAAGACTTAAAATGACAAAAGCACTGCAGGGCCCGGTACTGGGAGTAATTGCCGCGAAAAAGTCTGGGCATCGCATTTGGTCGCTGGCCGCACTACGGTCTGGCGATTCTGCATCCGCTGGCAATCATCGGTGCCATTGCGCTTGTTGGTCTGTCAGCGGGTATCATCGAAACTGGCAAGATCGATTGGCCGAAGGCGGGGGCGGATTTTTTAACGGTAGCCGCCTTCACGATTCCGCTCGGCTTGCTGACGGAAGAGGGGTTTTTTCGTGGCTGGCTGTTTGGCGCTTTCGATCGCGCCGGCATGAGTGAACTCAAGAGCGTGCAAGACAGTCGCGGTGGTGCGACGGTTCCTCTGCTACGCATGCAGAAGCGACTTGAATGACCTCTAACTCTCGGCGCCTGGCGCAAGTCGTCTCAATGCTAATCGTCTTGGTAAGCGCCAGCGCGGCGCGAGGTGGTTCATTGCATGCGATGGACAACGCGGAAATTACCAGGCTCGCCTGCATGAAGCCGCATCGTGTTGCGGCACAGGAAATTGTAGATCGTTCTTTTGGCAAGCGACATTCACGTGTGAAAGTGACCTGTGTTTCCCATGGGGAGGACTCCGGGTATCGCCTCAGGGCCCGGACGAGGTGTACAAAGCCAAAGCAATCATGGCGATGCAGCGCCAGTACTATCGCTTGGTCAATTCCACTCGGGTCTAACATCGTTGATGTCGAGGTCACCAGCCGTGTGCCAGCGGACCGGGCAGCTGAAATTGTCCGCTACGCCGCCAGCATCGGCGATTTCCAGCGCATTCCGGTGTCGGCCATTATCAGTGGCTTCTGCACTGTAGAGCCCGACGGAGATTCCAGCTGGCTGCTCCGTTGCACGGGGCTAACACTTGCCATTGCCCGGGACTGCCTGCCAGGCGGCTGCCGCTACCGCGCATTTGCCGCGGATCGGAAGTTAGTCGTCGACTAACAGCCAGGTGTGGTTCTACTGGTCTCCTTTTCGCCGCCCGCGCTGCATGCGCTGCTCGCTGCTTGGCGATGGGCGCTGTATGCCTGCAATCTCGTGGCTTCGTCGAAGTGCGGCGCGCCGGTCGTCATATTTCTTGAAGGTACAGGTGCAACTTGCCGGCTGGGTACAGTCGGCCAGCGGTAGCGCAGGCGCTTTGGTCGATAAAAAACGTTGCCCTTTCAGCAAACGGGCAGGGAAGCAGCTGCCTGCTTCGCTCCAGACTGTTACGGCGTGCCACTGCACCTTGCGTTTTTGCGCCACCGGTGCTGCGGGCTGCGATTTCTTCCACATGATACGGGACCACCATATGCAGTAATGATTTGCGCGAACATTCTAGGCTGAACTACGTCGTTTTGTCACAGCCGCTCGACCGCCTGCGCTCCTGGCAGTATCTTATGGTGCATGCGCGCCGATTGTGAGCGCGCAACCGACCCCAGGCGAAGAGAAACAAGCTGTGTTCGAGCACCAATACGCCGACATCAACGGCCTGAAATTGCACTACGTCAAAGTTGGCGCCGGCAAACAGACGATCCTGTTCCTGCACGGCTTTCCTGAGTTCTGGTACGAGTGGAAGAATCAACTCACGAAATTCGGCAAGAACCGGACCGCAGTCGCCTACGATCAACGCGGCTACAATTTGTCGTCAAAGCCTGAAAAAGTGGAAGACTATGCGGTGTCGAGCATCGTCTCGGACATCAAGGCGATGTTCGAAATGTTTGGCACCACACCCGCTAACAAAGGTATCCTCGTTGCGCACGATTGGGGCGGCGTAGCGGCATGGGCATTTGCAATTCGCTATCCCGAATACCTCGATCGGCTTATGATCATCAACGCTCCGCATCCCGGTGTGTTTGCGCGAGAATTGCAGTCGAATCCAGCGCAACAGAAAGCCAGCGCCTACATGAATTTCTTCCGCTCGCCGCAAGCCGAAGCGGGCCTGAGCGCGAATAACTATGCGCAGTTACAAAATGCCGTATTCAACGCCGCTGCCAGGCCGGAACTTTTCACCGACGAAGATCGCAAGATGTATCTCGACGCGTGGTCGCAACCCGGCGCGCTGACCGGCGGCTTGAATTGGTATCGCGCCGCGCCGCGATTCGATACCAACATTACCGCGGCTGCCGGTTTGGATTCGCTCAATGTGAATGTCCCGACACTGGTGATCTGGGGTGAGCGCGATACGGCGCTGCTGACCAGCAACCTGGAAGGACTGGAGAAATTCGTGCCGCAACTTACCATCAAACGCATTCCTGACGGCACGCACTGGGTCATTCACGAGGAACCCGACTTAGTCAATAAATACATTCACGATTTCATCGGGCAATGATTGTTAGCACGCTTGAATCCTGGCACCGGCTCGTTGGTAGCCGAGATCCATCCGGACTACATGCCTTGCTCGCGGAAGATGCAGTTTTCCATTCGCCGGTTGTCCACACGCCGCAACGCGGCAGAGCGATCGTGGCCAAATACCTGGCCGCGGCGTTTCACGTGTTTTTCAACTCGCCGTTTCGCTATGTCCGGGAAATCATCGGGCCTTCAGATGCAATGCTCGAGTTCGAAACCGAGATCGATGGAATACTCGTCAACGGAGTTGATCTCATCAAATGGAACGAAGCTGGTCAGATCGTCGATTTCAAAGTGATGATCAGGCCACTGAAGGCGATCAACGTGATCCACCAGCGCATGGCAGCAATGCTGCAATCCAATCAATGAACGCACCGCCGCAGAAATCACTGCTGCACATCGGCATCGTTGCGTGCTCGGCCGAGGGCGCGGCACTGTGCTACCGAACCATTTGCGCCGAGGGCGCGGCGTTGCTTGGGCCGCACGCGCATCCGGAAGTCTCGATGCACACGCATCCGTTGTCGGCGTACGTCGCCTGCCTCGATCGCAACGACCTGGCCGGCGTTGGTGCGCTCATGTTGTCGTCCGCGCGAAAGCTCGCGAGCGCCGGTGCGGACTTTCTTATCTGCCCGGACAACACGATTCATCAGGCATTGCCTTTTGTCGAACCGGACTCGCCACTTCCGTGGCTCCACATTGCCGAAGTGGTGGCCGCTGAAGCCGCGGCGCGCGGATTCAAGCGCCTCGGTCTAACCGGGACGCGGTGGCTGGTCGAGAGTGACGTCTACCCTGACAAGCTCGCACGTCATGGCATCGCCTATGTCCGTCCGGGCGAGCGCGAACGGCAGCAAATCAGCCGCATCATCATGGATGAGCTCGTTTGCGGTGTCTTTGATCCGGCAGGCATTGCCTGCTTCCAGCGGGTCATCCAGGGCTTGCAGCAACGGGCGTGCGACGCGGTGGTGCTTGGCTGCACGGAGATTCCGCTCATCATCAACGATCAGAACTCCGTGTTGCCGACCCTGGACTCAACGCGCCTGCTTGCCAGAGCTGCGCTGCGCAGAGCCGTCGCCGGAAATCGCCGCGACGTTGCCTAACAATTATCGGATCAGACAGCATGTTCTCGCACGTATTCATGGGCGTCTCAGATTTCGACCGGGCCATGGCGTTCTATGAACCGGTACTGTCCGCTTTGGGACTGCAGCTGCGCTTCTGCGAGCGCGATCATCCCTGGGCTGGGTGGCAGGTTCCGGGTGTGGATCGGCCGCTTTTTCTGATCGGCAGGCCTTTCGACTCGCGAGCACATCAGCGTGGCAATGGGCAGATGACCGCGTTTCAGGCCCGCAGCAGAGCGCTGGTCGATGCAGCCTATGAAATCGCGCTGGCGCACGGCGGCACGCCGGAAGGCAAGCCGGGCCTGCGTCCCAAGTACCACGCGAATTATTACGGCGCCTACTTCCGTGATCCGGACGGCAATAAACTTTGCGTCGCGAGCCATGGTTAGCTGGCTAACAACCGGGTGCCAGGCCGTTTGCGAACACGAGAAATGCAATGCAAACCATCGTCAAGATTCTGTATGTCAGTGCTTGGCTACGAAGCTAGATCCGGAAAGTACACGACTACTAGACCAAGGAGTGATTGATGATCAAAGTGACGGTGCTCTTCAACCATCCCACGAATCCGCAGGAATTTGAGCGCCACTACGCTGACAAGCACCTGCCGATCGCCGGCAAGCCGGCCTACCACCGCATGGCTGAGCTTTATTTCCCCAGTCAGCCGCAGATGCAGACCCCCCTGGGTTCTCCGGAGGGCCAGGCGGCCGCAGCCGCTGCCTGTCAGTCGATAAGCACTTTGTCACTGCCGTAGATCATGTAAAGCACAGCGCCTGCGACGCTGACCGCTGCCGCCAGGGCGAAAGTTGCTGAGTAGCTGCCTGTCACGTCGACCAGCCAGCCTGCGATCGCGACGCCGATGATTCCCGGCACGGTAGCGAAAGTATTGCTGAAGCCGACCAGCAGTCCGCTGTGGCGCGGCGCCAGGTCCAGAAAATTGGAACCGTATCCGACCCAGCAGAACCCGAGCAGGCCGGTTGCGGCGCAGACGACCGCCAGCGCGGCGCCGACGGAGTGCGTATATTGTGCGAGCAGCAGCATGGCGCCGGAACCTAACAGACCAATGCACTGCAGCAGTTTGCGACCGAATACGACCCGGCCGGTCTTACGAATTACAAACTGGGATAGCCAGATGCCGACATAGGTCATCAGAAACATGCTGAGCCATGGTGCGGCCGACAGGAAACCCGAGTCGGCGATGCTGACTTGTTGCACATCCCGAAAATAACTGGGGAGCCAGCTGAGCAGCATGTACAAGGTCCAGGTCGTCGCAAAATGGGTTGCAACCAGCGCCCAGACCGAGGACCGGAATAACAGGATTTCCCAGGGCATTTTTGCCATAGCCGCCGCCGGTGATTTTCTGTTGTCCGCGAGCAAGGTCCGTTCCGATTGAGTAACGCGTGGATCGCTGCCGGGATCATCCGATGCGATCGCAAACCAGGCGAAACACCACAGCACGCCGACGACGCCAAACGCGTAAAACGCCATCGGCCAGGCGTAGTGACCGACGATCCAGCCAGTAGCAAGAAGACCGATGACGGTACCGAGCGGAATACCACTGAGCACGATCGAATTGCTACGGTCCTTTTCGCGGCCCGCGGTCCATATTCCGATCATCTGGATGGCCGCGGGAAACATGGCTGCTTCGCCCATTCCCATGCCGATGCGCGCCACAACCAGCACGGGAATCGACACGCCGGCCGCGACCGGCGTCAGCAGCGTAAATACAGACCACCACAGAACAGCGGCACCTAACACGAGCTTGCCGCCGAAGCGAATACAGAGCCAGCCGCTGATAAACATGCATGACATGTAGCCAATGAAAAAAGACGACAGCACGAAGCCCTTGGTGGTCTGGCTCCAGCCGAACTGCTCTTTCATGGAAACGGCGGCGACGGAAATATTGACCCGATCGGAGTAACCGATGACGATCGCCAGGAACATCAACAGGATCAGCCAGTGGCGCCGGCCCCAGACTGATTTTTCTTGTGCAGCGGTTATTGTCGACACGAGGGGTGCTCCGAGACGGCCGAGGTCGTTGTAATCAGTGTGGCAGCAAACCCGCAAGTGGGTGACGCATTTGCGCAGCGAGTAATATAGTGGCAAATGCATCGCCAATCACCGGGCCAGATATGAAATACCCCACGGCCGTGGTCGCGAAAGACGCGCCACCCAGAACGAAACCCCCCATCTACCCGGAACCATTCGCGTCGCGGATGGCAGGTCGCGTCAAGCGAACACTCGGAGACTTGTTTGGCTTGAGCAATTTCGGCGTGAACCTGGTGCAGTTGCCGCCCAAGGCGGTGTCCGCGCTGCGTCATGCGCATTCACGCCAGGAAACTGAGCCCCGGCATGTGCGCGGGATTCAAGGCTGCCAGCGCAAATGGTCACAGACTCGCGAATGAAACCGAGGCTAACGTGGTTTATCTTGAAGTCGGCGATCGCCTTCCGGGCGATGAAGCTTTCTATCCTGACGATGATATCAAGGCAGTCATGCAGGATGGAAAGTGGATTTTCTACCACAAGGACGGACCAGCTTACTGACCGTTTCGAACCGTCGTTGCTTGCACTGCGGCAAGGGCGCAGCATCCCAGGGGGACTGTTACCGACGCAGTGCTAACAAAAACATGACCTGCTGTAGACACGTGAGCACAAGATGAATACTTTCGAGCAGGGCGTAAAAACGCTTACCGCGGGACATTTGCTGGCTGCCGAAAAACTTTTCCGGGCCGCGCTGCATGAGAATGCGGACTCCATTGACGCGCTGGCAGAGTTGGCGGCGACTCTGCAATTGCGCGGCCACCTGCACGCGGCGATCGAGTGCCAGCACCGCGTGCTCGAGCGCAATCGCAAAGACCCGGAA
>JANLTJ010000254.1:0-7022 GCA_031362885.1 Betaproteobacteria bacterium | reverse complement strand
TGCTGCGCGACTTTAGCGCGACGATGATGCAATCGGCTTCGGGTACGCTCAGGCCCTGGCGCGGAAGCCCAAGCAACTGCACGGTGCGCATGCCGGCCTTGACCAGCGTGTTGGCCAGATCGGTGGCACCGGTGAAATCATCGGCAACGCAGCCGAGCAGAATGCTCATGCTGCGGCTCGCGCCTGAAAATGGTGAGTCACTGGTTTTCTCCCCGCATGTTGATTTTAGGTTTGGGCATAATGGTACCGAAAGCCGGGCCCACCGGGTTCCTGGTTTTGCTGTGCGCCCGCCGCGATTCAATGGTGCCTGGTTCAATGGTGCCTGGCGTGGAAAAGAGGAGCAATGATGGCGTTTGCAGAAAACCTGAAACAGCTTCCCAACATAGCGAACATCGAAAGGCTGGAGCTGTTCGATAGAGAGGGCAAGTTCGTCGCGACGATCGAAAACAAGCCGGGCCAGACCGGTTCGCTCGCGGTTTACCATCACCTCGTCAGGCAATACGGAGCGATTGACGCCACCGCTGCGACGGAAGGACTTCTGCTCTACGCCGAACACACGAAAGACGCCGAGAAGAACCCGGGCAAGCATCCGAACATCGACCGCCTGTTGGCGGTAATCGGGAATAAGCTTGCTCTCACCGCGACAATGCACTCGAAGGCATAGGAGGCATCACAGCGGTGGTGCGAGCAGAATGGCGCCGGGCTCTGGAGCACCAGATTGCGCCGGCCAGCACCCGGATTATTTCTCGGGGTCGGACAAAAATCTGATTACCGCCTCTTTTTCGGCCTCGGTGAGTTTTGCCGGATGGGTTTCGAGGAAAACGGTCAAATGCGCCGGACGTTGCGCCAGCGGCTTGGGCAAGAGCAGGCCCTGCACATTGGCAAGCGCGTGACAGGTCTGGCATTTGGCCCTGAAGATCAGCTCGCCATTGGCGGGGTCAGCAGCCGGGGAAGCCAGTGGCAACAGCAGCAACAGGGCGACACTCAGTGGGCGAAAGTTCATTTAAGGTCCTCCGGATGGAGTACGCCAGCTTTAATGTTCGGGGCAGATCATTTCAGCGTCTTTGATCTTGCTCAAACAGCCGTCGTAAATCCGTGCCGTGCCCCGGCCGGACCTGCAGGCGGCCGGGACACATTAGCCGCAGGCCCGTTTGCAGGAACGACCGGCTTTGGACCAGTATTCGGGAGTAGCGCTCGTGGATGAAGCAGTAGTTCGTGCCATGGCCAAATGGCCGGCTGTCCCAAATGTCTACGGCTGGCTGCGGCTGGATCGCCGTGGTCTCTGGGTGATCAAGGGCGAGCGCATTGCCAACACCGGCGTAACCGACTTCATTGGCCGCAACTACGCCATGGATGAGCACGGCCGCTGGTTTTTCCAGAATGGCCCGCAGCGGGTGTTCGTGACGCTCGATTACACGCCGTTCGTCGTTAGCACGGCCAGCGATGCGTCCACCGCTTTGCAGGCGCACAACGGGCAAAGGATCGCAAGAATCTCCGGCGCCTGGATTGATGAAACCGGCTCGCTGCTACTGCGCTGGGCGGCGGGTGTGGGGGTTGTAAATGATCGCGACCTGACAGCCGCTTCGACCTTGCTTGCGGATAGTCAGGGCAGGCCGGTCACTGACTCTGTTCTGGCGCGCGCATTCGAAGCGCAATCACGCCGGCACGCGACCGGAGTGTACGTCGATTACGCGGGCAGCCGCGTACCGATAGGCCGCATTCAGACCCACGAAGTCGCACAGAAATTCGGCTTCGATCCCAATCCGCGGCCTGCCGACGGGGAACCGGAGTGCTGAATCCTGGACGGCGCTATAAAAAGCGCGCGCCGAATTGATCCAGGTCAAATCGGGATCTGTTTTATTGGTTAGCTTCGCTCTTCCATTCACACTATTGAGCACCTTCATCAATGAAAGCGATAAGCCTATTCACATTGGCTCTGCTGAGCGTCGCCGGCACTGCAAATGCCCAAGAGCCCAGATCCACGTTCAGGGATTGTCCCGTCTGCCCGGAGATGGTCGTCATCCCCGCCGGTGAATTCATCATGGGTTCGCCGCTGGAGGAAAGCGGCCAGACCGACGAAAAACCACAGCACAAAGTGAACATTACGAAACCCTTTGCCGTGGGCAAGCTCGAAGTCACCTTCGATCAGTGGGATGCCTACACCGCCGAGGGCAAGTGCCCGAAAGCCAGCGACGATGATTTGGGCCGCAGGGACCGGCCTGCGATCAACGTCAATTATGACGACGCTCACGTTTACGTCGCCTGGCTATCGCAAAAGACCGGGGGAAAGTATCGCCTGCTCTCCGAATCCGAATGGGAGTACGCCGCCCGTGCCGGCACGACAACGCCCTGGTATTGGGGCATTTCCGAAGGCAGCGAAGGTTCCCCGCGTTCCTGCCAGTACGCCAACGTGCACGACCAAAGCAGCCGCGCCGCCCATCCGATGTAGGTGTGGTCAAACCACCAGTGCGACGACGGTTATCCGGAAACAGGGCCGACCGGAAAGTACAAACCCAACGCCTTCGGACTGCATGACATGTCGGGCAACGTGCGCGAGTGGGTCGAAGATTGTTTCCGTCCTGACTACACTGGGACGCCGACCGATGGCTCGGCTTGGAACGAAGCTGAATGCGAAAAACGCATCGTTCGCGGCGGCGGCTGGATTGATGGCTTCCAGACCGTGCGCTCCGCCTACCGCCATACGCAGGATGGCGACCTGCGCAGCTATCAGGTGGGCATCCGCGTGGCGCGGGAATTGGACCGGTAGGATTGGTGTGACTGGCCTGCGGCCAGCCATGAAAGCATCAACGCAGGGGAGTGTCTTTGGTCGCCGGGAAAGCGTTCATTCCGGAATCGTCATTCATGAAGCCCCATGGCATTTCAACCCGTGTGGGCAGGACAGTTATATCGCCTGATTTTGCCCGCACGATTTGTTGTTGCCTTTTCTCCTCGAACCTTTGCGGCCCTTGGCATACTTCGCGTCAACGCTGCCGACGCGGACCGCTAGCCCTTGATCCGCTTTGCAGAAAAAGCTTCCTCGATGTTGTCGCGGAAGTAGCTGACGATTGACGGCGCGCTCATGAGGCGGCGATGGACTTCTGCGGAAACGCCCGAATGTTGGATAACGCGGCCATCGTTGAATTCGATTTCGAGCTCTCGATTGCGCTCATCGAAACCGATCGAACGAATAAAACCGGAGTTAACTTTCTTTCTGTCCACCCGGCCTCCCTACAGTATGTATACCGCCAGAAGCAGCAAGGCGTAGCCGGCAATGAACAGCCACTCGTGGTAGCGATTGGCCAATGCGAGCGCGGCGCCGACATACGGGAGATGCCCGAGCGGCACGAATACGCCGATCAGCGCGACAATGAAGATAACAAGACAGAGCAAACCGGTTTTTCGACTGGGCGCTTTCATTGGTAGCTCTACCGGTGCTTCGGCCGAGTATCTGAGCCGGGAATCTGTTCTGTGTTCCGCCGCTCTACGGGAGAGGGTTTGTTCTACGACTATTGACCGTAGCGCACCCGTGCAGGTGCAGTTGTAGTCCGTACTCTAAGTCCCAAAGCTCGCGGCTCAGCGCCTGGTATCCGTCGCGGATGCAGTTTGCCCGCGAGCATATGGGAAGCTTAGTTAGGCCGGTTGCCGGCTACCGGAAACGGCCATGCCGCCGGTGCGGAAACGGGCTTCGGAGCTGCCGGTGCGGCCATGGAAGCGGCTTTCGCAGCAGGCTTCTTCTTCGCAGCCTTTTTCGCCTTCTTCTTGGCGGGCTTCTTCGCAGCCTTTTTGGCCGCTTTCTTGGCCGGCTTCTTCGCCGCCTTCTTGGCGGGCTTCTTCGCTGCCTTCTTGGCTGCCTTCTTGGCCGGCTTCTTCGCTGCCTTCTTGGCTGGCTTCTTTGCTGCCTTCTTTGCCGGCTTCTTCGCAGCCTTCTTCGCTACTTTTTTTGCAGGCTTTTTAGCCGCCGCTTTTTTGGCGGGCTTTTTCTTGGCTACTGCTTTTTTGGCGGGCTTCTTTGCTACTTTCTTCTTTGCTGCCATTTCAGTTTCTCCTAATAAAAGTTAAATGAAAAGTACTACCAGCACTTCGAGGAAGGATTCCTCTGGTACCGACCACCAATGGCAGATCCCGCTCCATACAGGCCGCGATTCCGGTCATCGGAAGTTCTGTTGGCTGTGTACCCGGACGGGTGCACGGCGCGATTTTTGAGGGAACAGTTGGGAAGCCGAACAACAGCATGCTCGGCCGTCGTCCAGGAGTCTGGACGAATTGAATGGGAATCCCAAGGCCGAAAGCTCAGTGCTTCCAGCCTGGCGTTTCGACCTGTGGCAGGTCGGCGCGCGTCTCGTAATGAAGAGATTTCAGTTTTGTCCGGTTTACCCATTCAGCCTGTCAAGTGCGTCGTCCATGCTGCACGATCGATGTCGACGCGAGTGTTGCAAATGCCTTTCCGGCCCTGGCGAACTAGTCCCAATTCAGGGCTCCGCCCGTCTGATACTCGATCACACGGGTTTCAAAGAAGTTTTTCTCTTTCTTCAGATCAACCATTTCCGACATCCACGGAAAAGGGTTATTTGCACCTGGAAAGAGCGGGTCAATGCCAATCTGTTGCGCGCGGCGATTGGCCACGTAACGCAGGTATTCCTTGAATATCGGTGCATTCAGGCCAAGCACGCCGCGCGGCATGGTGTCTTCCGCATAACGGTACTCGAGCTCGACACCTTTATGGATCAGGCCACGGATTTCTTCGCGAAACTCCGGCGTCCACAGGTGCGGATTCTCCATCTTGATCTGGTTGATCAGGTCGATGCCAAAATTGCAGTGCATGGACTCGTCACGCAGAATGTATTGGTATTGTTCAGCCGCTCCCGTCATCTTGTTCTGGCGGCCAAGCGCCAGAATCTGGGCAAATCCAACATAGAAGAACAGGCCTTCCATGATGCAGGCAAACACGATCAGGCTCTTCAGGAGCTGCTGGTCGGTTTCCGGCGTGCCGGTGCGAAATTCCGGGTTAGTGAGGGTCTCGATAAACGGGATCAGGAATTCGTCTTTGTCGCGGATGCTGGAGACTTCGTGGTAGGCGTTGAAGATCTCGCCCTCGTCCAAGCCCAGGCTTTCCACGATGTATTGGTAAGCGTGCGTATGGATCGCCTCTTCGAATGCCTGACGCAACAGATACTGCCGGCACTCGGGAGCGGTAATGTGCCGGTAGGTGCCAAGAACGATGTTGTTCGCGGCCAGACTGTCAGCCGTGACGAAGAACCCCAGATTGCGCTTGACCACCAGGCGCTCGTCCTCGGTCAGACCGTTCGGGTCTTTCCAGGTCGCGATGTCCCGGCTCATGTTGATTTCCTGGGGCATCCAGTGGTTCGCGCAGCCGGCAAGATACTTGTCCCAGGCCCACTTGTACTTGAACGGAACCAACTGATTGACGTCCGCCTGCCCGTTGATGATGCGCTTGTCCTCGACACGTACACGACGCGCCGACGCATCCGTAGACAGGGCCTGCCCGTTCGCAAGAATGCGCACAGGCGGGGTATTTGTGACCGGCTGCAAACCAGCGCCGCCGATACTGGATATGTAATCTTCAAATTGCAACATCGATAGGTTCCTTTATAAATGTTATCGGTGGAAAGTCAATTACTTCTTTGATATTCGGCCGCAATGCGACCCCTTTTTATCTTTAGGCCGCGACGAAAGAGAAATCCCACCTGTCCGTCGCATCAAAAAATCCTCAACCTCTCCACATCGACCGCACCGTATCGGCGGGCCGCATGATTTCGTCGCGTGCGCGTCGCAGCCGGAAGGTCAGGCGTCGTCTGGCTGTAGCGCCGATCCGGCGCCCCATCCTCACAGTCGGACCTCGCGCACCGTCCCGGCCATTACTGGCAGGCCTCGCAATCCGGATCATCGATACGGCAGAACTTGGTTTCCTCGTCCGGCACCGCCGCCGCACTCAATGCCTGCGCGCCGCCATCGGTGGGCACGGCGTTCAACTGGCCGCCACGCCCGGTGGACTTTTCAGTCGATGTCGCACCAAGCGTACGCAGGTAGTAAGTCGTCTTGAGACCGCTTTTCCAGGCCAGTTTGTAGGTGTCGTCCAGTTTCTTACCGGAAGCACCTGCCATATATATATTGAGTGACTGAGCCTGATCGATCCATTTTTGCCGTCGCGATCCGGCTTCCACCACCCACGCGGTATCGACCTCGAATGCCGTCGCATAGAGACTGCGGACATGTTGCGGAATGCGGTCGATCTTGGCCAGGCTGCCATCGAAATACTTGAGATCCGCAATCATGACCTCGTCCCACATATTGAGCTTCTTGAGGTCGCGAACCAGATACTCATTGGTCACCGTGAATTCGCCCGACAGGTTGGACTTCACGTACAGGTTCTGATAAGTCGGCTCGATCGAGGCTGAGACACCGACAATATTGGCGATCGTTGCCGTAGGTGCGATCGCCAGGCAATTGGAATTGCGCATGCCGTATCCGCGGATACGCTCACGCAGCGGCTCCCAATTCAGGGCAGATGAGCTATCGACTTCGACATAGCCCCCGCGCTCCTCGGCAAGCAGCTTGATTGAATCCTGCGGCAATATGCCTTTGGACCAGAGCGAACCCTCGTAAGTCGAATAACGACCCCGCTCTTCAGCCAATTCGGTCGAAGCCCAGTACGCGTAGTAGGCCACGGCCTCCATCGAACGATCCGCGAATTCCATGGCTTCCTTTGATCCGTAAGCGACCCGCATGTCGTGCAGACAATCCTGGAATCCCATGATCCCGAGCCCGACCGGGCGGTGTTTGAAGTTGGCATTGCGCGCCTTGTCGACCGCGTAATAGTTGATATCGATCACGTTGTCCAGCATTCGCATCGCCGTCGCGACCGTGCACTTCAATTTATCGTGATCAATGGCGCCACCTTTCAGGTGGTGCACCAGGTTCACCGAGCCCAGATTGCACACGGCGATCTCGGTATCACTCGTGTTCAAGGTAATTTCCGTGCACAGGTTGCTTGAGTGCACCAC
>JANLTJ010000178.1:0-23451 GCA_031362885.1 Betaproteobacteria bacterium | reverse complement strand
ACCCGCGCGAAAGTAGGTCACCGCCAGGCGCCTCATCAAGAAAACGCCCATCCCATAACGGGGTGGGCGTTTTTATTTGTCCTCTGCGCACAAGGGCCATTTTAATCATCGCGCTTTCCAGGACAAGCAACCTTCCCTAATTGGCAGAGAGGTTTTGTCTGGACCGTCCATGCCTATCTTCCAAAATGCGTCTAACTTATTGTCTTGGATTTAAACGGGAAAGTTGCTAAACTTCCGACAGTTAATAACAAGACTGGGCCGAGAGCCCATTTTTTGTTTGTAAAACCCATTTTGCTGTGGACTTAAACGCACTCTTAGAGAAGACGGTAGGCGAGTTGGGATATGAACTCGTTGACCTGGAACTTGCCAATAGAGGCAGGTTGATGCGTATTTTTATAGACAAAGTCGGCGGTATCGGAGTCGAAGATTGCGCAACGGTCAGCAATCATCTAACCCGGGTACTTGCGGTAGAAGCAGTGGAATACGACAGGCTGGAAGTTTCTTCCCCAGGACTCGACAGAACATTGAAACGACCGCAGGACTTCGCGAGATTTGCCGGTGAACGCGCTCAGATAAAAGTTCGCATGCCTGTGAACGGCAGACGGCGATTCGTCGGAAAGCTGCAGAAAGTCGAAGGCACGGTGATTTATCTGGATGTCGACGGTGAGTTGATGACGATTGCGTTTTCCGATATTGAAAAAGCAAGATTGGTCCCGAATATTTGATTGGAGAATTCAGGAATGAGCCGCGAGTTGTTGATGCTGGTAGATGCGCTGGCGCGCGAAAAAAATGTCGAAAAAGACATTGTGTTCGCCGCGCTTGAACTCGCCCTGGCTTCGGCCACAAAGAAACGCTTCAAGGATGACGCCGATGTTCGTGTAGAAGTGGATCGCGAAACCGGTGATTACAAAACGTTCCGGCGCTGGCAAATCGTCATTGACGACGAGCATGAATTCCCCGCGCAGCAGATTGCGTTGACGGATGCCATTGAGCAGAAGCTCGACAAGCAAGTCGGTGAATTCGTGGAAGAACCGCTCGAGCCCGTGGAGTTCGGCCGCATTGGCGCGCAAACGGCAAAGCAGGTCATTCTGCAGAAGATTCGCGAAGCAGAACGCGAGCAGATTCTGAATGATTTTCTGCAACGCGATGAACTGATCGTCACGGGTGCAATCAGGCGCATGGAGCGCGGCAATGCGATCATCGAGTCAGGACGCATTGAAGCGGCGTTGCCCAAGGATCAGATGATCCCGAAGGAAAACCTACGGATTGGCGACCGTGTGCGGGCTTACCTGTTAAAGGTCGATCGCAACAATCGCGGACCACAGTTGATATTGTCGCGCACTGTTCCCGAATTTCTGATCAAGCTTTTTGAGATTGAGGTGCCCGAAATCGAAGAGGGATTGCTGGAGATAAAGGCGGCTGCTCGCGATCCAGGTTCACGGGCCAAGATTGCCGTGAAGTCAAATGATCAACGCATTGACCCCATTGGAACCTGTGTTGGCATGCGTGGCTCGCGCGTCCAGGCTGTTACCGCGGAACTTGCTGGAGAGCGTGTTGATATCATTCTATGGTCACCGGACCCGGCTCAATTTGTGATCAACGCACTGGCTCCGGCGGAGGTAAGCAAGATCACTGTTGATGAAGAATCCCACAGCATGGATGTAGTGGTTGACGAAGAGAACCTGGCACAGGCGATCGGTCGCAACGGCCAGAACGTGCGCTTGGCCAGCGATCTGACGCAGTGGGTAATCAACATCATGACGGAAGAGGAATCGCGCAAGAAGAACGATGAAGAGGGCACTGCCGTGCGCGCGATATTCATGGAAAAGCTCGACGTGGACGAGGAGGTCGCCAACATTCTCATCCAGGAGGGTTTTGCAACTCTGGAAGAGGTTGCCTATGTTCCGTTGAACGAGATGCTGGAGATTGAATCATTCGATGAAGACACCGTCAACGAACTGCGCAGCCGCGCGCGAAACGCTTTGCTGGTTGAGGCCATTGCGAGCGAAGAGCATGTCGAAAGTGCCGCGAGCAGCCTGTTGACGCTGGACGGCATGGACAGCGAAACGGCACGAGTCCTCGCCGCCAAGGGTGTAACGACTCAGGAGGAGCTTGCTGATCTTGCCGTTGACGATCTGGTCGAACTGACCGGCATCGACAATGAACGCGCAAAACAACTCATCATGACTGCGCGCGCACCATGGTTTGCAGCGAGTCAGGGGTAACTTATGGCGCAAATGAATGTTGCACAGTTTGCCAAGGAATTGGGATTGGCCTCGGCCATGCTCCTGGAGCAGTTGCAAGCGGCCGGAATCGTTAAAGCGTTTGCCGACGAAACCGTGCTGACCGAGCAGGACAAGACTCAACTGCTCGATTACCTGAGAAAAGTTCACGGCGCAAAGGAATCGAAAAACAAAGTTACGCTGACCCGGCGACAAACTACCGAGATCAAGAAGTCAGACGGAACCGGAAAGGCGCGCACGATTCAGATCGAGGTCAAGAAGAAGCGGGTTCTGGTCAAGCGTGATACCACCCCGGAAGCGGTCGAGAGCCTTCCGGTGGCGCCGGAAGTCACGGCCAATCCCAAGGTTGAAGAAAAGCCGGTTGAGAAACCCGTTTCCAAACCAGCAATCCCGGCGGTTGATCTGGAACAAACGGCACTGCGCCAAGCAGAGGCACGTAAACAGGCGGAATTGATTGCCCTCCAGACGGCCGAAGTTGCGCAAAAGCAGCAACGCAAACGCAAGTTGACCAAGGAAGTTGAGCCCGTCCCGGCAGCCGTCGAACCGGTTGTTACGCCAGTACCGGCCAAGCCGGTCGAGGAGCCCAAGAAAGCGCCCACCGAGGGCACACTCCACAGGCCAGCCGGCAAGGCAACCGAAAAAGCAGCGAAACCCAAAGTCGTCAAGAAACCGGACGCGTGGAAAGATGAAACGGCAAAACGCCGCGGACTAAAGACGCGTGGCGACATCAGTGGTGGCGGTCAAAGTTGGCATACCCGTTCGGGTCGAGGCGGAAGGCACAAGACGGAAACCGCGGTATCGGAGCCGGTATTCGCCGCACCAGAACCCATTGTTCGCGAGGTGCTGGTTCCGGAAACCATAACCGTTGCCGCACTGGCGCAAAAAATGTCGGTCAAAGCGGCTGAGGTCATCAAGGTACTGATGAAGCTGGGCAGCATGGTTACGATCAATCAGGTGATTGACCAGGAAACGGCAATGATCCTGGTGCAGGAAATGGGGCACATCGCCAAGCCCGCGAAACTCGATGATCCCGAATCGCTCCTGGCAGACGAAGGTCAGAAGCATGATGTCGTGGCAGAACCACGCGCGCCCGTCGTGACCGTGATGGGGCACGTCGATCACGGCAAGACTTCGCTGCTCGATTATATTCGACGCACCCGCGTCGCCAGCGGCGAGGCCGGCGGCATTACCCAGCATATTGGCGCCTATCATGTGAGCACCCCGCGTGGAATGATCACTTTCCTGGATACGCCTGGTCATGAAGCGTTTACCGCAATGCGCGCTCGCGGAGCCAAAGTAACCGACTTGGTCATTCTCGTTGTCGCGGCCGACGATGGGGTCATGCCGCAAACGCTGGAAGCGGTCAATCACGCCAAGGCCGCCAAGGTTGCCGTATTGGTTGCGGTCAACAAGATTGACAAGCCAGAGGCGAATCCCGAAAAAATTCGCCAGGAACTAGCTGCGCATCAAATCGTCCCGGAAGAGTGGGGTGGCGATACGATGTTTCAGGACGTCTCCGCGAAAACGGGCAAGGGCATTGATGAACTGCTCGAGCGCATCCTTCTGCAAGCTGAGGTGATGGAGCTCAAGGCGGCAAAGAATACTCCA
This sequence comes from Betaproteobacteria bacterium, assembly GCA_031362885.1. Taxonomy (GTDB): domain Bacteria; phylum Pseudomonadota; class Gammaproteobacteria; order Burkholderiales; family JACQAP01; genus JACQAP01. The sequence continues at coordinate 19,600 of JANLTJ010000178.1, read as the reverse complement.
GCGCGCGGAGTGGTTATTGAGTCCAGACTCGACAGGGGACGGGGGCCGGTCGCAACTATTCTGGTGCAATCGGGAACGCTCAAGCGCGGTGATGTGGTACTCGCTGGTGCGGTCTTTGGTCGTGTTCGCGCCATGCTGGACGAGGCCGGCCACGCGACCAATGAGGCTGGGCCTTCGATTCCGGTGGAGGTGCAGGGCCTGTCCGACGTGCCGCTCGCCGGAGAAGAGGTAATTGTTCTGGGTGATGAACGCAAGGCAAGGGAAATTGCGCTGTTTCGGCAGGGGAAATTCCGTGAGGTCAAACTGGCCAAGCAACAAACCGCAAAACTGGAAGGCGTGTTCGACCAGATGACGGTGGGCCAGGCCAAGGCGCTGTCCTTGATCATCAAAGCGGATGTGCAGGGTTCTTATGAGGCCTTGGCACAATCACTGGAAAAACTTTCAACCACCGAGGTCAAGGTCAATATCGTTCATGCAGGAGTCGGCGCGATTACCGAATCCGATGTGAACCTTGCCCTGGCGTCCAACGCGGTCATTATTGGATTCAACACCCGTGCTGATGCGACAGCCAGGAAACTGGTTGCCGCGCACGGCATTGACCTTCGTTACTACAACATCATCTATGAAGCAGTAGACGAAGTGAAATCTGCTCTTTCCGGCATGCTTACGCCGGAGAAAAAGGAAAACATCATCGGTTTGGTGGAAATACGCCAAGTCTTCAAAATTTCCAAGGTTGGAACCATTGCCGGCTGTTATGTGCTTGAAGGCCTGGTTCGACGCGGGTCGTTGGTCCGGGTGTTACGGGACAATGTCGTCATTCACTCTGGTGAGCTCGACTCCCTAAAACGGTTCAAGGACGATGTGCGCGAAGTCAAAGCCGGATTTGAATGCGGCCTGTCAGTGAAGAACTTCGATGATCTGAATGTCAATGATCAGCTGGAAGCCTACGAAGTCGTGGAAATCGCACGCAAGTTGTAAGACCGTCGCAGGCAACACTGGTAACGGGCGTCGGGGAATGGTCCGTTGTCGGATTCCGACCGGAATTCTCATCGAAGCGGTGACGCATGGCGAAGAATCCTTCCAGACTCGACCGAATCGGTGACCAGATTCAGAAAGATATTGCCCGGTTGATCCGCTCCGAAGTCAAGGATCCGAGAATTGGCATGATTACCATTACCGGTGCCGAAATCAGTGGCGATCATCACCATGCCAAGGTCTACTTCACGACTTTGGGAGGAGCGGAAGCCGTTGCAAAGGCGGTGAACGGATTGCAGCACGCTGCGGGTTTTCTGCGCTCGCAACTGGCCAAGGGTCTGCAACTGCGGATCGCGCCGGAATTGCACTTCATATACGACGAGTCTGTGGAGCGCGGCATACGCTTGTCGACCCTGATCAACGATGCCATTGCTTCCCAACCAGCAGACACTGACGACCCAAAGTCTTGACGTATTTCAGGATTGGTTCTCGATCGCGAGCCCCGCACCACTACCATGACTGACGGTGTTTTGCTGCTCGATAAACCCTTGGGGATATCTTCAAACGTGGCCCTGCAGCAGGTGCGGCGGCTGTTCTCCTGGGCCAAGGCAGGACACGCGGGCACCTTGGACCCATTGGCGACCGGCCTGCTGCCGATATGCCTGGGTGAGGCAACCAAGTTTTCGCACACCCTGCTCGATGCCGACAAATCCTATGACGCATCCATCCGGCTTGGATTTATCAGCTCTACCGGGGATGCGGAAGGGGTCATCGAAGCCGTTACAAGTCCGGACTTTAGTGCAAGCCGGCTGCGGGAAGTGCTGGGATCCTTCCTTGGTCCGACGACGCAAATCCCACCCATGCATAGCGCGCTCAAAAAGGAAGGCAGACCCCTGTACAGCTATGCCCGAGCCGGAGAAACCGTAGCCAGAGAACCTCGAAAGATTATCATAAAAGACATCCAACTTATTGATAATAAATTGAATGAATTGACAATTTCAGTCCATTGCAGCAAAGGGACCTATATCCGAGTGTTGGCAGAAGATATTGGCAGGGAACTGGGTTGTGGAGGCTATCTGGTGGCTTTGCGGAGAACGGGCATTCGCGATCTGGAACTGCGCGACGCTGTGAGTCTAGAGCGCTTGGGCGAGATGGATGAGCCCTCCAGAGCGGCTCAATTGCTGGCCGTTGACCGTCTTGTTGACGGCCTGCCGCGAGTGCAACTCGGATCGGAAGCAACCCGACGCATGATCACCGGCCTTGTGGTATCCCACACGGATTCCGATGTCGGGTTGGTCCGTTTGTACGACTCGGCGGGAGTTTTTCTTGGCGTCGGCGAACAGCGCCCTGACGGAGCATTGGTCGCCAAACGCCTGGTTTCCCAGGTTTCCGCCGGTGTTAACGGTGCCACAAGTGATCGATTAAGCCCCTAAAAAGACTTGGAAACATTCGGGTCTCGAAGGTAGAATACCGGCCTTTCGTTCGGAGGCTAGAAATGTCGATAACGACGAGCCAAAAGGCTCAGATTCTGCAGGATCATCAACGGGCCAAAGCCGACACCGGCTCGCCTGAAGTTCAGGTTGCATTGCTGACCGCGCGCATCAACGACCTGACCGGCCATTTCAAGGACCATGTAAAGGATCATCATTCCCGCCGTGGGCTGCTGCGGATGGTCAGCCGACGTCGTAAATTGCTCGATTACCTGCGTCGTTCCAGCCGCGATCGATACCGCACTCTTCTGGACCGGCTCAACTTGCGTAAGTGATTAATCGATGCTTTCGCTTTCTTTCGGATGTAGTTCCGACAGAATCGAAAGCATAGGGCGCGGCCAATGATGTCCGTGCTACCACATCGAAATACTCAATCCGGTCGATTCGCGCGCTCCGCGCAACCTCATTGCCGCATTCAAAGGGAACCCTCTTGAACGTCACCAGAAAAACTATCAGTTACGGGCGCCACACATTGACGCTCGAAACCGGCGAAATCGCGCGCCAGTCCCACGGCGCAGTCTTGGTCAACTTGGACGATACCGTGGTCTTGGTTACGGTAGTGGGCCGGAAGGACGTGAAACCAGGCCAGGATTTCTTCCCGCTCACGGTGGATTACCAGGAGCGCACTTATGCAGCTGGCAAGATTCCGGGTGGGTTTTTCAAGCGGGAAGGTCGTCCTTCCGAGAAGGAAATTCTGACCTCTCGCCTGATTGATCGTCCCATCCGCCCGCTGTTCCCGGAGGGGTTCTACAACGAAATTCAGATCATCGCGACGGTTGTATCGTCCAACAGCGAGGTCGATTCGGATATCCCGGCGATGATTGGCGCTTCCGCGGCGCTCGCGATTTCCGGCATTCCGTTTGACGGCCCGATCGGGGCAGCGCGCGTGGGTTACCTCAATGGCGAGTACGTTCTCAATCCGACCGCGACGGAACTGAAATCATCGAAACTCAATTTGGTGGTGGCAGGTACCAGCCAGGCCGTGCTGATGGTGGAATCCGAGGCGATGGAACTGCCGGAGAACGTGATGCTGGGGGCGGTCGTATTTGGCCACGACCAGATGCAGCCCGTAATCGCAGCAATCAATGAACTTGCCGACGAAGTCGGTCAACCCCTGTGGGACGTGGCACCGATCCAGAAAGATCCGGCCCTCGTTGCACGGATTGCCGAGCTGGCAGAACAGGAATTGCGCCAAGCCTACGGCCTGCGCCAGAAGCAGGCGCGAACCGAGAAAATCGAGGCAGCCCGCTTCACGGTTCTCGCGGAACTTAGCCCCTCTGGATCGGACTCCGACCACGTCAATCTGGTCAAGACGATATTCAGTGACCTCGAGTCCAAAATCGTTCGTGGCCAAGTATTGAACGGCGAACCCAGAATCGATGGCCGCGACACACGCACCGTGCGTCCAATCACCATACGCGCCGGCGTGCTGCCGCGCGCGCATGGGTCCGTACTGTTTACGCGTGGCGAGACCCAATCGCTGGCGGTAGCGACGCTCGGGACCGCGCGCGACGAGCAGATCATCGATGCGTTGCAGGGCGAGTACCGGGACAGATTCATGCTGCACTATAATTTTCCGCCCTATTCAACCGGCGAGACCGGTCGCGTCGGTACGCCGAAGCGCCGCGAAATCGGACACGGTCGCTTGGCCAAGCGGGCTTTGATCGCGGTATTGCCTTCGCCAGAAGAATTTGCCTACTCGATACGACTGGTTTCCGAAATCACCGAATCCAACGGATCAAGCTCAATGGCCTCGGTTTGCGGCGGCTGCCTGGCTTTGATGGATGCAGGTGTTCCACTCAAGGCGCATGTCGCGGGGATCGCGATGGGATTGATCAAGGAAGGCAACCGTTTTGCGGTGCTGACCGATATTCTGGGAGATGAAGATCACCTGGGTGACATGGATTTCAAAGTGGCCGGTACCGAGAACGGCATCACTGCATTGCAGATGGACATCAAGATCCAGGGCATTACCAAGGAAATTATGAATGTCGCGCTGTTGCAGGCGCGTGAAGGTCGTATGCATATCCTTGGAATCATGCGCCAGACGCTTTCTTCGGCTCGAACCGAATTGTCCGCATACGCGCCGCGGATGATTACCCTCAAGATCAAGGCTGACAAGATTCGCGACGTGATCGGCAAAGGCGGCGCGGTCATTCGCGCCATCACCGAAGAGACCGGCACGACGATCGACATCAGCGACGATGGCACCGTGACGATTGCTTGCGTATCTTCGGAGGGCGGCGAAGCAGCCAAGCGCCGCATCGAGGAAATCACCGCCGAAGTCGAAGTCGGCCGCATCTACGATGGTACGGTACTCAAGTTGCTCGATTTCGGCGCCATCGTCAGTGTACTTCCGGGCAAGGACGGCCTGCTGCACATTTCCCAGATTGCAAACGAGCGTGTCAACAGCGTCGCCGATCATCTTAAGGAAGGTCAGGCAGTGCGCGTCAAAGTGCTGGAGGCCGACGAGAAAGGCCGCTTGAGACTGTCCATGAAAGCGGTTGCGGAAGAACAAAAAGCCGCCGGCTGAAGTCATTCGCCGGCACAAAAAAAGCCCATCGTAGACGGTGGGCTTTTTCTTTGGCCGCTATCGGTGTCAGGGCGTGGTCAGCTAAACATAAGCGTCTGTCCGCCCCACCTGGACATGTAGTATGGCTTCCTTTCGCTTAACGCTGGAGAGTTCCGCCGCCCGCTCACTTCTTCCCGGCGTATTCTTTTCCGAACAGGAAACGCCTGCCTTTCGCCTGCCACACTTCGGCCCACCAGTAGTTGCTCTTCCGGCCGTCGCCTTTGTAGTGCCGGAAGTCGAGATTCCCATCGCCATCCAAGTCCTTGAACTGCCAGCGGGCGGGCAGGTGCATGTCGGCGACGCTCGCCTCCAGCCGGTTATTCCCCCGGCCGCCATGAATCTTACCCGTGATGTTGTCCGTGACCACGTAGTCGTAGATATACAGGTTGGGCTGCTGGCCGCCACGCTCCATGGTTTCGATCAGCTTGATCTGAATGCTGAAAACCGGGCCCGGCACCAGCTGATAGCCCTCGGCGGTCACGCGTTCGCGCGACGTTGTTTTGGGGCCGGCTGCCGTGACGACCGTCGCCGTGCAGAGCAATACAACCAAGGCCGGGAGGCGGAACATAAGGTGGTCTCCAGTTAGTGGATTGAAGGCTTTGAGGAAAGGAGGAATAAACGCTCTTTTCGGCAGAAGCCACGCTACCGAGCAGCATGGAGCGTAGCGACCGTAGGCGCCGAGCGCCTCTGCATCCGGATAAATCTTGCGCGCCGGAAAAATCCCCCCATTTCTAGTGGAGATGCGAATTAGAGATAAAGCGATCATGGCCAGCCGAGGGATAGGGATTTTAAAGGCCATTTTTCACCAACCCGCAACCTATCCCTCGCCCGGCGAACCGTCAATCGCGTGAATTTTCGCCGAGCACCGCTGTTTTCCTGAAAATCTTGCCCCGCGAAACGTTCCGCATCGGCTAATTTCAGAGCAATCGACGCCGTTACACGAGCGATGGCTGATCCGCCCCGCCAGCCCTGGCCAAAACCAGTGCGCGTTCGACGATCAAGCCGCCTGAAACAGATCCACCCGCCGCGCCGGCTGCGCCGCTAACCCCAGATGCGTGAAGATGCTCATGCTCTCGATCACCGCTGGCTCTTCAAACACCGCGATGATCATGAGCGTGCCGGCGCACCCGCAGCGCTCAACATCAATGTCGAACACGCGCTGTACCAAACCTGGTTCAGCCCGCTTCGGCGCCAGGCGCGCACATGTTCACTCCAGTACACCTTCCCCTTGCACTTCGTAACTTCATAGCCAGCCTCTTCGCAAAATCCAGAGACTGACAAGCTTCAGTTCAATTGAATAGGTGGGAGGGACCGACGCTTACGGCCACACCTGCAATAGCGTGAACGGATAGACGTAGGCCTGCAACATCACCAGGCCGCCCATCAGCATGGCCAGCACGACGCTATGGAAGAATACATAGCGCAGAATCTCGCCTTCATGCCCATACCATCGCGTGGCGGTTGAGGCCACGACGATGGACTGTGCGTCGATCATCTTGCCCATCACGCCGCCGGAGCTATTGGCGGCGGCCATCAGGTTCGGATTCAGGCCAAGCTGTTCGGCGGTAACCTTCTGCAATCCTCCAAACAGCACATTGGACGCCGTATCCGATCCGGTCAATGCAACGCCCAGCCAGCCCAGCATCGTACCGAAAAAAGGATAAAGTGCACCCGTATGCGCAAACGCCAAGCCCATGGTGGCGTCAGTTCCGGAATAACGCGTGGTGAATCCCAGGGCGAGCATGGCCGCAATCGTGAGCAGGGAATATCTCACCAGCACCAGCGTTTCCCAATATTTGCGCAGCAGCTCCGCAAGCGAATAACGCATATAGAAGCCCGCGACCAACGCCGCCAGCAGAATTCCCGAACCCGTCGCGGACAGCCAATTGAAGGCAAATACGGCTTTCTCCGTGTGCGCTTTGGCTACGACCGGTGGAACTTTTTCCACCATTTCATGCAAGCCGGAAACGGGGAAATCAACCTTGGTGATGCCTTTCCACGAATAAGGTACCGACTCTGTTTTCTCCTTGCCATCCACGATCACGACACGCTTTTCCTGCGATACGCCGTTGAGGAAGTCCTTGACCTGTGGCACGCCCCACAGAAAAACGAAAACCGACAACATCAGCCACGGAACCCAGGCGCGAATCACGGCAGAGCGTTCCTGCCTGACGGCCTGGATCAAGGGCGCATTGGGATCGATCGTGCCGCTGTCGGATTCGTGGCCCTTGAGCGCGGTGGTTTTCCAGACAGTCTTCGGTTTCCACACCTGCAGGAACAGTGTCAGGCAGATCATCGAAATGATGGCGGCTCCGACGTCGACCAGCCATGGGCCGTGATAGTTGGAAATCAGAAACTGCGGAATGGCAAAGCTGACGCCGGTGACCAGAATTGCGGGCCAGACTTCCTTCATGCCGCGCCAGCCGGCAAAAGCCCATACCAGCCAGAACGGCACCAGGATCGAAAAGAACGGGAGCTGGCGACCCACCATGGCGGAGAGTTGCAGCAGATCCAGGCCGGTAACGGCGGACAACGCGATGATCGGCGTACCCAGCGCGCCGTACGCAACTGGTGCGGTATTCGCGATAAGAGACAACCCGGATGCTGCGAGCGGCGAGAAGCCCAGTCCGATCAGGATTGCGCCTGTCACGGCCACCGGCGTGCCGAAGCCTGCCGCGCCTTCAAAGAAAGCGCCAAATGCGAATGCGATGAGCAGCAACTGCAGGCGGCGGTCATCGGTCACACTGGCAATGCTGTTCTGAAGAATCTGGAAGTAGCCTTTATCCTTCGTGAGCTGATACAGAAATATGATATTCAGCACGATCCAGCCGATGGGCAGCAGTCCGAAGAACGCCCCATACATTGCGGAAGCCCCCGCCATTTGCGCCGGCATGCCATAGACAAAAATGGCGATAATCAGCGCCGACGCAAGACCAAGCATCGCCGCCACGTGCGCCGACAGGCGCAGGAAGGCCAGCCCTCCAAGCAAAACGAACACAGGTATGGTGGCGAGAACCGTGCTGAGCACGGCATTGTTCATCGGATCGTAGACTTGGGACCAGACCATTTGGCGAAACCTCCCTATGTTTTTATGCCGTTGGGTCTGCGGACAGACCGGCGAAACGGTTGAATGAAAAGCCGGGTCATTATATCCAAACGGTTCCGCTCAGAAAGGCCCGGGCGAGGCGCGTGCGTATAATCAAACGCAAAACGACAGGAGAGAGTCCATGAACGACAAACTGCCGGTCCGCAGCGGCGGGCGCATTCTGGTGGACCAACTGCGCATCCACGGTGCCGACACGGCATTCTGTGTTCCCGGCGAAAGCTACCTCGATGTGCTCAATGCGTTCCATGAATTGCGCGAGCGCATGCGCCTGATCGTCTGTCGCCAGGAAGGTGGCGCGGCATTCATGGCCGAAGCCTATGGCAAACTTACTGGCCGTCCGGGCATTTGTTTTGTTACGCGCGGCCCGGGCGCGACCAACGCCAGCATCGGCGTACATACCGCTTATCAGGATTCCACGCCGATGATTCTGTTCATCGGCCAGGTCGGCGGCGATGTGGTGGAGCGCGAAGCCTTTCAGGAAATGGATTACCGGCGCGTGTTCGGCCAGATGAGCAAATGGGTCGCGCAAATCGATCGAGCCGAGCGCATTCCCGAGTATCTAAGTCGCGCATTTCACACCGCCGTATCCGGTCGTCCCGGGCCGGTGGTGTTGTCCCTGCCGGAAGACATGCTGGTGAGCCAGGTTGTGGCCGCCGATGCCATGCCCTATGCGCGCGTCAAAGCGCATCCCGGCATGGCGGACATGGATCGGCTGCGGGAAATGCTTGAGCAAGCTGCGAAGCCACTGGTCATTCTCGGTGGCGGAGACTGGTCCGCCGATGCATGCGCGGACATACGCGCATTCATCGAGGCAAACAACCTTCCTGCCGCGTGCAGCTTTCGCCGCCAGGATTTGCTGGACAACCGGCATCCCAATTACTGTGGCGATGTCGGCATCGGCATCAGTGCGGCGCTGGCACAGCGCGTGCGCGGTGCGGACCTGATTCTGTGCATCGGCGCACGCCTGGGCGAAATGACCAGCAGCGGCTACACCTTGTTCTCGATTCCCCGGCCCGCGCAGCGCATGGTGCATGTGCACCCGTCCGCCGACGAACTCGGACGTGTGTACCAGGCGGAACTTATGATCCATGCCGGCATGCGTGAATTCGCCGCTGTTGCCGCAAATCTGCCGGCGGTGGACTCCACGAGCTGGCGCGACTGGACTCATCAAGGCCGCGCCGACTACCTGGAAAATCTGAAGCACGGCGCCATGCCGGGAGCGCTCGACCTGGGCGAGGTCATGGCCTGGCTGCGGCAGCGTTTACCCGAGGGCGCCATACTCACCAATGGCGCCGGCAATTATTCCGGATGGGTGCAGCGTTTCCATCAATACACCGGTTTTCGCACCCAGCTCGCGCCTACCAATGGCGCCATGGGCTACGGCGTACCCTCGGGCATCGCCGCGAAAATCGTGCATCCCGATCGAGTTGTGCTGAGTTTCTCCGGCGACGGCTGTTTCACCATGAACGGACAGGAACTGGCAACAGCCGCGCAGTATGACCTGCCGGTTCTGTTCATTGTCATCAACAATGGCATGTACGGCACCATACGCATGCACCAGGAACGGGAATATCCTGGCCGGGTCTACGCGACGGCGCTGAAAAATCCGGATTTTGCGGCTCTGGCCCGGGCCTATGGGTTGTTCGGCGAAGTCGTCAACAAGACGGCGGAATTCGCGCCGGCATTCGAACGCGCACTGGGTTCCAACAAACCGGCGTTGCTGGAACTGCGTATTGATCCGGAGGCAATTACCACGCGCACCAGCCTTAGTGCGGTGCGCGCCCAGGCCATCAAAGCCGGGCGCTGATGCCGCAAAGGCGGCAATGAGCAGGGTTATTCCTGAAAAGCCTGCTCGCGCTTTTTCCTTACCGCCGGCAGCACCACGGCGATGAGCAATCCCAGCGCGATCAGCAGCAACACCAGGCTCAAGGGGCGTTGGACGAACACGCCGGGATCGCCGCGCGAGAGCAGCATGGCACGGCGCAGATGTTCCTCCATCATCGGTCCCAGCACAAACCCCAACAGCAATGGCGCCGGTTCACAGTCGAGTTTGATGAACAGATAGCCCAGCACTCCGAACAGCAACGCAAGCCCGACGTCGAAGGCGCTGTTATTGAGGCTGTAGACGCCAATGCAGCAGAACAGCAGAATCGCGGGATAGAGGAAGCGATACGGCACGGACAGCAGTTTGACCCACAAGCCGATCAGCGGAAGGTTCAGGATCACCAGCAAGAAATTGCCGATCCACATACTCGCTATCATTCCCCAGAACAATTCCGGGCGCTGCGTCATGACTTGCGGGCCCGGCGTGATACCGTGGATGGTCATGGCGCCGATCATCAACGCCATGACCGCATTGGACGGAATACCAAGGGTCAGCAGCGGGATGAAGGAAGTTTGCGCGCCCGCGTTGTTGGCCGACTCCGGCGCCGCCACACCTTCGATGGCGCCTTGCCCGAATCGCGACGGATCCTTGGCCAGTTTCTTCTCCAGCGCATAGGCGGCAAAAGAGCCCAGCACGGCGCCGCCTCCGGGAAGAATGCCGAGTAAGGCGCCCAGCCCGGTCCCGCGCAGCACCGCTTTCCAGGACGCGGCGAAATCCGCGCGCGTAGGCATCAGGCTGGTAATTTTCGCCATCACCACTTCGCGTTTTGCGCGCCGCTCGAGATTGACGATGATTTCGGAGAATCCGAACAGACCCATGGCCACGACCACGAATCCAATGCCGTCACTGAGCTGCGGCAGACCAAAGGTAAAGCGGAACTGGCCGGTGTTGGTATCCGCGCCGACGAGGCCGAGCAGCAATCCAAGGATGATCATGGCGATGGCCTTGATCAACGATCCGCGGGCCAGCACGATGGCCGCGATCAATCCCAGCACCATTAATGAAAAATACTCGGCGGAGCCGAAATGGAAGGCCAGTTCCGCCAATGGCGGAGCGAACAAGGCCAAAATCAATGTGCTGACGGTACCGGCGAAAAACGAACCCAGCGCGGCGATTGCCAGCGCCGGGCCGGCGCGTCCTTGCTGCGCCATCGCGTGGCCGTCCAGACAGGTGACCACCGACGACGATTCGCCGGGAAGATTCACCAGAATTGCAGTTGTTGACCCGCCGTACTGCGCTCCGTAATAAATGCCCGCCAGCATGATCAACGCCGACACTGGGGGGAGGGCGTAGGTCGCGGGGAGCAGCATGGCAATGGTCGCGACCGGGCCGATGCCGGGAAGTACTCCGATAAGCGTGCCCAGCAGCACGCCGACGAAGCAGTACAAAATATTTTGCAGGGTTAGGGCAACTCCGAAACCGAGTTGCAGATTGGCAAGCAGATCCATCAGAACGGGGACAACTTGAAAGGCAGACCAAGGCCGTAGACAAATACGCCTACCGAGATACCCAACAGCGCCAGCGTGAGAACCACGACTTCGCGCCAGCGGCTTTCCACACTGGCGGCGGCGGCTATGAGCGTCAGGAGGACAGTCGCGACGGCCAACCCCATGGAGTCAACCGCGGCGGCAAACACGCCGATGGCGATCAGCACCAGCAGCAAGGGGCGCAGGCCGACGGGGTCGATGGCATCGCCGGCAACGACCATGCTTCTGATGCAAGTAACTGCGCCCAGAATCGCCAGCAATGCGCCCAGCACAATTGGAAAATAGCCCGAACCCATATGCTGGGCCGTACCCATCGGATAACCGCGGCCGATTACCAGCACACCCAAGCCAAAAAACAGAAATATTGCCCCGGCGCAAAAATCTCGGGGGCTGCGAATGCGTAAGTTCACTGTGCTCCCCATCATGCCTTATTTGAACTTGGTGATCCAGAGTGAGGCTATTCTTTCACATGATTTCCCCAAGTAGCAATGCGCAGTGCGCCATTCGCGTCACGGATTGGCACACAGTGGCGCATGCAGAGCTTGCAGGATATCTCCGCTGCGAGTGTCCTGCACAAAGGTCGTAAACGCGAGGTCGACCCGCTTCCAGTCGCGCGGCAGCGCCAATTCCGAATTCCATTGCAGGCGCCCGTCGCTGCCCGTCAGAAGCGGCCCCACGAGTTCGCGTACCACAAAGTCGTGATTGAGCACCTTCCCCCGGTTCTCGCCAGCCTTGATGCTGCTCTGGAGGCGATTCTCGGTGATCGCAAAGTAGGTTTGCGTCACCTGCCCGAGTGCGGATTGAGCAAGCCGCACGTCGAGCTTTATTTCAACTCCGGCAGAGGTCGGACGCTGGACCACATGCAGATCCGCTGCCGCCGGCAGCAGGTTGACAGTTCTTACCCGATCTTCGAAGCCGCCACCCGAGGATGAGTAACGATAGTCCGCGCCATTGAGAAGCAGTTGTGGCGTGTAGACCAGGTTCGCGCGATTGCGCTGCGCCTGGATACGTTGCCGGGAACTGAATTGCGCCTTCGCCATACGATCCGGCCAACCCAGTTGATCCCAGTAGTCAACGTGAAAAGCGAGCGGGATCAAGCGGTCCGCGGAAAAACCGTTTGCCGGAAGCGCACTCACCCAGCGGTCGGCGGGCGGGCAGCTACTGCAGCCTTCCGACGTGTAGAGCTCGAGCACGGCAGTGCGGGTTGCCGCGCTTCTGGCCTCGCATGCGAGTTTGCCAGTCAATGACGGCGACGCAGCTAAAGACGGCAGGACGGCCAAAGACAAGGCGACGGCTGACAGCAAAGGCATTGCGCAGGCTGATGATATGTTCATAAACGAATTCATCGTGTAAGTTCTCCAAGCAGTAAAGGTTCATGCAGGCGATGGTTTTGCTATCATGCGTGCTCATCTTTCCGGCAACGCATTCCTTGAGCATCGATTTTCACACTCACTCCACGTTTTCCGATGGAGTGCTCACGCCGCAGGCGCTGGTCCGGCGCGCGGCATCCCGGGGCGTAACCCTGCTCTCCCTGACCGACCACGATGAAACCGGTGGCCTGACCGAAGCCGTCCAGACGGCATCCGAACTCAATATCAGGCTGATTCCCGGTGTCGAAATCTCCGTCGACTGGGATGGCCATACGCTGCACGTCCTCGGTCTGGATATCGATCCGCAGGCACCGGCGCTGGCGCAGGGGTTGGTGTCGAGCCGGCGCGAGCGCGGGGAACGTGCGCTGCGCATTGCGACGCAGCTCGATGCTGCGGGAGTCACCGGCAGTCTGCCGGGAGCAACGCGGCATGCCGGTGCTTCGGCGGCGATCGGTCGCAACCATTTCGCGCGCTTTCTGGTCGAGCATAAGCATGTGCGCAATACCAATGAGGCATTTTCCCGCTATCTTGGCGCTGGCCGCTGCGCCTACGTTCCGACTTGCTGGCCGAATCTGGCGCAGGCAATCAGCTGGATACATGACGCCGGTGGCCACGCCGTCTTGGCGCATCCGGATCGCTATCGCTTGGCACCTCGCATCCGACAGTCGTTGTTCGAGGTCTTTGCGTCCAGAGGCGGCGATGCGATCGAAGTCAGTGGCGACGGGCGCTTCAAGTCTTCAGCGCAGGTACGTCTGGCCCTGCAGTTTGGATTCGCAGTATCGTCCGGGTCGGATTTTCACGCACCGGGACACGGTGTCCCCGACATCGGGGAAGCGATACCATTGCCCAGCGGTGTGCCGGCCCTGTGGGAACGCGTGCGGGCAGTGCAGTAGCTGTTTACGCATCGTGGAGTATTTTGAGGTTCACCCCCGGAACCCGCACCAGCGTCTCATCCGGCGCGCGGTCGAAATTGTTCGCGCTGGCGGCCTGATGGTCTATCCGACCGATTCCTGTTATGCGCTTGGCTGCCCGATCGGCGACACCGAGGCCATGGAGCGCATGCGTCGCATTCGTCAACTTGACGCGCGTCATCACTTCACGCTGGTGTGCCGGGATCTGTCCGAACTTGGGCAGTATGCGATTGTCGACAATATTCAATACCGGTCGCTCAAGTCATCGACGCCGGGCAGCTATACCTTCATTCTCAAAGCGACGCGGGAAGTTCCAAAACGCCTGCTGCATCCAAAGCGCCACACCATCGGTGTGCGGGTTCCGGATCACAATGTATCGCGGGCGCTGCTTGATGAAATGCGGGAACCCATATTGAGCACTACCTTGATTCTGCCAGGCGACGAGTTGCCGCTGAACGACATGGATGAAATTCGCAGCCGGCTCAACCAGGATGTGGATGTTGTGATTGACAGCGGATCCTGCGGAATGGAAATGACGACGGTTGTCGATTTGACGGGTGATACGCCGGTCATCGTGAGGCTGGGCAAAGGCACTACCGCGCCCTTTGGAATTTCGCCATGATGGAATTGCAGAACGCCATTCAGCTCATCGCCTTGTACGCGATTCCGGGAATCTTCGCCATTACTCTGCACGAAGCCGCGCACGGTTACGCCGCCAAACATTTCGGCGATCTGACCGCCTATCAAGCCGGTCGCATTACCTTGAACCCTGTTCGTCATATCGAACTGATGGGCACGATCGTGATTCCGATTCTGATTCTGGTCGCGAGCCAGGGCAAGTATGCATTTGGATGGGCCAAGCCGGTCCCCGTAGATTTCAGCCGGCTGCGAAATCCAAAACGTGACATGCTCTGGGTCGCCGCCGCCGGTCCGGGCGCCAACCTCGTTATGGCCATTTTCTGGGCGCTGGCGATCAAGGTAATGCAAAGCCTTCCGCCAAACTACTTTACCGAACCGGTTCTGCTGATGGCCCGTGGCGGTATTATTATCAATTCGGTGCTGATGGTACTGAACCTGTTGCCTTTGCCGCCGCTCGATGGTGGACGCATCGCAGTCAGTTTGCTGCCAGCGCGATTGGCATATCGTTTTGCCAGAGTCGAACCATTTGGAATGTTCATCTTGCTGGCACTGATGCTTCTGGGTGTGCTGGGCACCGTCATGTGGCCCTTCGTCACCGGTTTCATTGGCGTGCTGGCATCAGTGTTCAACATCGGTTGGTTATTCGGAGTTAAATGAGGAATTCAATGTTTGTCGATCGCGTACTATCCGGAATGCGACCCACCGGCAGCCTGCATCTCGGCCACTATCATGGCGTGCTCAAGAACTGGGTGAAGTTGCAGCATGAGTTCCAGTGCCTGTTCTTCGTGGCCGACTGGCATGCCCTGACCACGCATTACGACACGCCGGAAATCATTGAGAAAAACGTATGGGACATGGTGGTCGACTGGCTTGCCGCAGGTGTCGATCCGTCGCAAGCGACGCTGTTTATTCAATCCCAGGTACCCGAGCACGCCGAATTGCATTTACTGCTGTCCATGATTACGCCCATTGGCTGGTTGGAGCGGGTTCCGACTTACAAGGATCAGCAGGAAAAACTCACCGACAAGGATCTATCCACCTACGGCTTTCTCGGTTATCCGCTATTACAGAGCGCGGATATTCTGATTTATCGCGCCAATCGGGTGCCAGTCGGCGATGACCAGGTGCCGCACATCGAATTTACCCGGGAAATAGCACGACGATTTAATCACGTCTATGGCAAGGAGGCTGGCTTCGAGCAGAAAGCGGAAGCCGCCGTCAAGAAAATCGGCGTAAAGCGGGGCAAGGTCTACCAGGAGTTGCGAATGCGCTATCAGCAGCAGGGCGATCAGGAAGCCCTGGCCGCGGCGCGGGATTTGCTCGAAGCGGCCGCCAATCTGTCGATGGGCGACCGGGAACGTTTGTTCGGATACCTTGAAGGCGGCGGAAAGATGATTCTTTCCGAGCCGCATGCGCTGCTCACGGAAGCGTCCAAAATGCCGGGGCTGGACGGGCAAAAAATGTCCAAGTCCTACAACAACACCATCACGCTTCGGGAAGATGCGGACAGTGTGACCAGGAAGATCCGCACTATGCCCACCGATCCGGCGCGCGTGCGGCGCACCGATCCGGGAAATCCGGAAAAATGCCCGGTGTGGGATTTCCACAAAATCTACTCCAATGACACCACACGGGCCTGGGTACAACAAGGATGCAAGAGTGCGGGTATCGGTTGCCTGGAGTGCAAACAGCCAGTCATCGAAGCCGTACTAAAGGAACTGGAACCGATGCGCGAGCGGGCCCAGATGTATCTGGATGATCCGACGCTGGTACGCCATATCATGGCCGATGGCCGCGATCGCGCCCACAAACTGGCGACGGAAACCATGCGCGAGGTGCGCAGCGCCATGGGTTTGCACTACTCGCAATAAAGCAAACGCGCGGCTAGGCTCCAGGAATCGCCCGCGATCAGGACTTGCTCCGCATCAGCCGCTGCTGCTGGCGTTTCCAGTCTTTGTCTTTTGCCACTTCGCGCTTGTCATGTTGTTTCTTGCCCTTGGCCAGACCGACCTCCAGCTTTACGCGCCCGCGGGTGTAATGCAGATCGAGCGGGACGAGCGTATAGCCGGCACGCTCAACCTTGCCGATCAGTTTCCGGATTTCATCCCCGTGCAGCAGGAGTTTGCGCATACGGACCGGATCGGCATGAACGTGAGTCGACGCCGCGGTCAGTGGCGTCACATGGCTGCCGATCAGATAAATTTCGGCGCCTCTCACCACGACGTAAGCCTCTTTGATCTGCACATGTCCCGCGCGGATGGATTTGACCTCCCACCCTTCCAGCAACATGCCGGCTTCGAAGCGCTCTTCGATGAAATAGTCGTGGAAGGCTTTCTTGTTCTGAACGATACTCATGAAGGCGTGGGGACGTGCGACGAATTTTGTATTTTACCAACGCTGACACGACAACTCGGAAGTAAGTGGACTCATGGCGCTCGTGGAAAAATCCGTGCTGGTTGAGTATTCCGCCGAAGAAATGTACAAATTGGTGGAAGATGTCAAGACCTATCCCCAGTTCCTGCCCTGGTGTGGTGGCGCCGAGGTATTGAAGCGCGACGGCAACACGGTTCGCGCCGCCGTTACTATCGATTTCCGTGGAATCAAGCAACGATTCTCAACCGAGAACCACGGCCAACCGTCGCAACTGATCGAGATGAAACTGGTGGATGGTCCATTTCGTCAACTCGACGGGACCTGGCGCTTTAAGTCCCTTGGCGAACGGGCCTGTAAAATCGAATTCCGGCTGCACTACGATTTTACGAGCAAGATTCTGGAAAAAATCATCGGGCCGGTGTTCCAATACATTGCCAGTACGCTGGTTGATGCGTTCGTCAAGCGCGCGCAACATCTTTACGGAAAACGATGATTATCCGCGTCGCGGTGGTCTATGCGCTTGCTGATGCGCAGACCATCATCAATCTGGAGTTGCCACAAGGCGCGACTGTCACCGACGCGCTTGCGGCCTCTCGGGTACAGGAAGGTCTCCCCGGCAACTCGCTTGCGGGTCTTCGCCTCGGCATATGGGGGCTTGCCGTGCCACCTGATGCCGAGCTTCGCGATCGTGACCGCGTGGAAATTTACCGAGAGCTGGTAGCAGACCCAATGCTGGCAAGGCGCCAGCGCGTCGATCGGCGGCGCAAACCAGGAACGCGCCGCTGAGACAGCCGACGTACTACTTGCACCAATCGTCCACGGATTTCTTGCCGCGCTCGATCTCCTGTGCAATCTGGGCGTCGTTCAGGTACTCCGTCTCGCCTTGCGCATTGGCCCGCGCGACTCTGCCGCCCGCCTGAAGGGATTTCAACCGTGCACGCGATTGATCGCAATTTCTCTGCTTCTCCGCTGCCTCGTCGGTTTTCTTCTTCTCCGCGGCTTCCCGCTCCGCTTTCTCGACCTGACGCTTCTTGAATTCCATGTCCTTTTCAATGTAGGTCTTGGGTGCGGCGGCTTTAGCTTTTTCCGCTACCGGATCGGGGTTGGCCGAATCCGAATTGGACTCCGAAGCGGCTGGCAGCGGTTTTCCGGCCGGGTTGCCTCGTTTGATGGTGGTCGGATTTTTTATATTCGCCGGAGGCGGTTGGTCGGAAAAATGAACTTTGCCATCAGCGTCAGTCCATTTGTACATTTCCGCGCCCGCCGACCCCAGGATGAGCCAGAAACCGCCCGTTGCGGCCAGAATAAACACTCTAATCAGTCTCGATTGCATGCTCGATACTCTCCTCAATGATTCGCGCAACAGCGGATCGCCCACGGCGCCTACATGCGACCCAAGGTTCCGGCGACGATAAACCCGATTTCCAACCTTAGCTGCTCGCAACTGCGTGGTCAACCGGGATTGCGGCCCTGCGGCCTTGATTTGCCCGGCGAAACCCGGTCTGTATAATGGCGGCTTTGTGAAGGAAGAAAAGCATGCGAGTCCCGCAAAAGGCGCTCACCTTCGATGATGTTCTGCTTGTTCCCGCCCATTCGACTGTCCTGCCCCGCGACGTCAGCCTGACAACGCGGCTGACCAAAAGCATCGCACTGAATATTCCACTGATATCCGCGGCCATGGACACGGTCACGGAAGCGCGGCTGGCCATCGCCATCGCGCAGGAAGGGGGTATCGGAATCGTGCACAAAAATATGCTGCCCAAGGCCCAGGCAGCCGAAGTTGCCAAGGTCAAGCGCTTCGAAAGCGGGGTGGTCAAAGACCCGATCACGATTTCGCCGGATATGACCGTGCGCACCGTACTGAATCTTATTCGCCAGCACCGCATATCCGGCCTGCCGGTTGTCGATGCCCAGAAAGTGGTCGGCATTGTCACCAACCGCGACCTGCGGTTTGAAAACAACCTGGATCAGCCGGTGAAAAACATCATGACCCCACGCGACCGTCTGGTAACGGTCCGGGAGGGTGTCAGCATCGAAGAGGCCATGCGCCTGTTGCACCAGCACCGCCTCGAACGCGTGCTGGTGGTGAACGAGAATTTCGAGTTGCGTGGCCTGATTACGGTCAAGGACATCCTGAAATCCTCCGAGCATCCGCTCGCCAGCAAGGATCAACTCGGCCGCCTGCGCGTGGGTGCGGCGGTCGGCGTGGGCGAGGGCACTGAAGAGCGCGTCAGCCTGCTGATCGAGGCGGGAGTGGACGTGCTCATCGTCGATACCGCGCACGGACACTCGCAAGGCGTGCTTGACCGCGTACGCTGGATCAAACGCAGCTTTCCCCTGGCCCAGGTCATCGGCGGCAATATCGCAACCGGGGACGCCGCCAAGGCGCTGCTCGATCAGGGCGCCGACGGAGTCAAGGTCGGCATCGGCCCCGGTTCGATTTGCACGACCCGGATTGTTGCCGGTGTGGGTGTGCCCCAGATCACCGCGATAGACAATGTTGCCAGCGCATTGCAGAAGTCCGGCGTGCCGATGATTGCCGACGGCGGCATCCGCTATTCCGGGGATATCGCAAAAGCCATTTCAGCCGGTGCCGATTCCGTCATGCTGGGCGGCTTGTTTGCCGGCACCGAGGAAGCGCCCGGCGAAATCGAATTGTTCCAGGGCCGTTCCTATAAGTCCTATCGCGGCATGGGTTCGCTTGGCGCCATGCAGCAGGGCTCCAGCGACCGTTATTTCCAGGACGACGAAGACAGCGCAGACAAGCTGGTGCCCGAAGGCGTCGAAGGCCG
>JANLTJ010000132.1:0-2951 GCA_031362885.1 Betaproteobacteria bacterium | reverse complement strand
CCCTGGTCGCAAGTTACCTCGACAGATGCAAGCTACCCGCCATATGGTGCCAGCTCGACGCGGGCGATGCCGATCCGGCCACCTTCTACTTCTACCTTTCCCTTGCCGCCAAACACGGGCCGGGCACGAAGCGGCGCCGCGCCTTACCGCTACTGCGCCCCGAATACCTGCCGGACCTTGCCGGCTTTACCAGGCGATTTTTCGGCGCGCTGTTCGCATCCGTGCCGAAGCCGGGCGTGCTGGTGCTCGACAACGTGCAGGAGGTGATCGACGAGGCCACGCTGCAAATCGTTCTCACGCAGGCCGTGTCGCAAGTACCCGAAGGCATCAACCTGATATTCGTCAGCCGGGTCGGACCACCGCCGCAGTTCAGCCGTTGCATCGCCAATCGTTCCATTGCAGTTCTGGACTGGCAGGAAATCCGCTTTACATTGGAAGAGACCCGGCAACTCGTCGACTTGCAGCATCCTCTGGATGATTTGACTCTCGCGCAACTGCACGAGCGATCGGCAGGCTGGGTGGTGGGTCTCATTTTGCTGCTGGAGCGATTGCGCCGCGGCCGTGCCATGGAGGATGCGGGCGGATCGGATCCGCCGCAACAACTCTTCGACTACTTTGCCGCCCAGATCCTTACACAGTCATCCCCCGAGGATCAGCACATCCTTTTGCACGTTGGATTTTTCCCCCGTATGACGGCCACGCTTGCCGAATCGCTGACGGGGAGCATGCGTGCACCGCGATTGCTCGAGTATCTGTACCGGCACCACCTGTTCACGGACCGGCGGCAAGGCGCGCTCCAGTCGGATACCGCAGGCCAGGACAAGCATGTCTATGAATTCCATGCGCTGTTCCGTGCGTTTCTCAGACACCAGGCCAGCGAAACCTATACGCCAAAAAAACTGGATGAAATCGCCACGCGGGCGGGCGACCTGCTGGAACGGCAAGGCGCCGTGGAGGATGCGGTCCATCTCTACCTGGACGGCAACAACTGGCCCGCCACGGAGTCGCTCATTGTTCGCGAAGCCGGAAGGCTCATCACCCAGGGACGCGGACGACTGGTCAGCGATTGGATCACCCGCCTGACGCGCACGCGCATCGAGAATGCGCCCTGGATCCTTTACTGGAGCGGGGCCGCACAGCTCGCGACCGAGCCAGCACTTGCACGGGAAAATCTGCAACAGGCTTACGATCTCGCCCTGAGCGTCGGTGACGAAATGTGCCAGGTCCAGGCTGCGGCGGAGATCGTCGAAACCTACTTCCACGAGTACAGCCATTTCATTCCCCTCGACCGATGGATTCCGGTATTGCGCGCCGCACTCGGGAAAAATCCTTCCTTTGCCACCAAAGAAGCGGAACTGCGGATCTGGCTGGCATTTCTGGATGCATTAACCGTTCGTCCCATCGCACAGGAGATGTTGCAGGTAACGATTGACCGCGTGTTTATACTTTTCTCGCAAGTCGGGGACATTAACCTGAAAGTCAGCGCTGCGCGTACCTTGCTACTGTGCAATACACACAATTCAAAGCTCAATGCCGCAAAGCAAGCTGCGTTACTCGTGCAACCATTGCTCGCTCACCCCGACGTTTTTCCCATCACCCGCGCAATGGCCCTTTTCGCCTTGTCGTGGTTCAGCGTACAGGCTCATGATTACAGCGGCGGTATGTCCTTCGTCTTGCAGATGGAGCATCTGGCGAAGGACCAGGGCATGCCTCAGCTTGCCCGCCTGGGACACTACATGGGGGGCTTGCTCGAACTGTTTCACGGTAACGTCGAACAGGCAAAGGAACGCGCACGCCTGATGGAACAAACCATGTTCGCCAATCATCCCTACGATATGGCCAGCAATTTGGCGCTCAAGGCCTGGATTGGCGTGGCATCGCGCGATCCTGCTGCGGTGCTCGAACACATCCCGCGGGCGATAGAGCTGTTCGATCAGGTGGGATCCTCATTGCAAAGGCAGGGTCAGCGCAATCCACTGCACTGGGCCTACGCGGAACTGGGTGACCGCCCGCAAACCATGCGTTGCATCGAGGAACTGCGCGCCGTTTCCCGCGCGGTTGGATACCCGCTGTGTGCCGAATTGTTTTGCGAGTTCTCATTGGCGCATCTGGCATTGAAAGAACAGGATCGCGCCCAGGCGCAAAATCACTTGCGAAAAGCCTTACGCATTTCAAGAGAACAGCAGTTCGGGTGCTGGACTCAGTGGTTTGGCAGTTGGATGCCTGAAATGTGCGCGGAAGCATTGCGGGCGGAAATCGAACCCGACTACGTCCGCAGCCTTATCCGGGAATATCGTTGGGCTCCTCCTTCCGAACAGATTGATGATTGGCCCTGGCCGGTCCGCGTGAGGGTGCTCGGCAATTTTGATCTCGAACTCGATGGCAAACGAATCGAATATTCCCGCAAGACGCCCAGGAAACTCCTGGCGTTGCTCAAGGCCCTCATCGCATTCGGCGGTCAGGGGGTTCCGGTGCAGATATTGATCGACGCGCTCTGGCCGCAAGAAGAGGGAGATGCCGCAAACGAATCCTTCAATGCGGCGGTTCATCGGCTACGAGTTTTGTTGGGCGATCCCGGGATACTTACCCAGTCCGGGCGCAGCCTTTCCATCGACAGCAGGCGATGCTGGGTCGATGCATGGGCATTCGAAAGCGCGCTGAGCGCGCATGGCGAAGTTCGTCCGGATGCTGCCGGCCGCGCACTGTCACTGTACAGGGGCGCATTTCTTCAGCAGGAGAACGACGACGCCTGGGCAATCCCGATGCGGGAGCGCTTGCGCGCGCGCTTCATTCAAGTCGTCGATCGACAAGGACAGCTTTTCGAGCAAGACAATCGGATGGACGATGCCATCGAGTGCTATCTGCGAGGTCTCGAAGCGGACGACTTGGTTGAACGTTTCTACCAGCGCGTCATGCACTGCTATCTCGTATTGGGTCGTCCGGCGGAAGGT
>JANLTJ010000109.1:0-30797 GCA_031362885.1 Betaproteobacteria bacterium | reverse complement strand
TTGCGCGATTCGAAGTTTGCCGAATTTAGAGCGGATATGTCCGGTTCGACCACGACGTCGGCAAAGGCCAGTTCCTTCTCTGCAATGATCCCGCCCATGATGGTGAAGGTCTGCATCATGACGTCGATGGTGTCCTTGAGGCGGGACAGTTTCGGCCGGTCCGATATGTTCACCGCGACAATGACGTCGGCGCCCAGGTCGCGCGCAGTCTTGACGGGCACGGGGCTGACCAGTCCGCCGTCCACGTATTCGCGATTATTGAATTTGACCGGCTGAAACACGCCCGGCACGCTGCTCGATGCCCTGACCGCGAGACCTGTGTCGCCGCGCTCAAATACGATCAGCTCACCCGACTGCAAGTCGGTGGCGACTATCGCCAGTTTCCGGGTGAGTTGTTCTATCGGGCGATTGCCGACAGCCTCGTTGATGAAATTCTGCAACGCCTCGCCTTTGATGAAACCGCGATTGGGTATGGTCCAGTCACTGAAGGCTTTTTCTTCCATGGCGAGCGCAATGCGCTGCAATTCGAAGCCGCCGTAACCCGCTGCGTATAACGCAGCGACCACACTGCCGGCGCTGGTGCCGACCAATATGTCGGGTTGGAAGCCGTGCGACTCCAGCGACTTGATGACGCCGATGTGCGCGAAGCCCTTGGCCGCGCCACCTCCCAGCACCAGCGCTATCTTTGGTGGCGGAGGCGGTTCAGGTACTGGTGCCGGCTCGTCCTGAGAGATGAGGGCGGGAGGCGGTGCCGTTGCGCACCCCGCCAGGGCGAAAACTAGGATTGCGGCTCTCAGTGCAAGACAAATTTTCTCGGGCACTTGAACCATGTCCTTGTTCCAGGTATCGGGGCGAAACGCGCTCGCCAACAATCGACGGTCGATCTACTTTCCCGGCAACATGCGCTGAAAAACGTTGTTGCGATTGATCAGCAGATGCTTGAATGCCGCCAGCACATGGATAATCACAAGGGAGATCAGCAGCACTGCGGTGACGCCGTGTACGCCCTGCAACAGGTCGTAAATGGTCTTGTCTTCCCAGCCCATCGGCGGGATCGTAAAAAGGTTGAAAAACTTCACGCCGTACTTCGTGAACTGCGTGGCGGCAAATCCCGATAACGGCATGACGATGAGGCACAAATACAGCAGGGCATGGCTGATTTTTGAAGCCTGAATCTCCCAACCCGGCATCGATGCCTGTAAGGATGGTGGTGGATTCTTCGCGCGCCACCATAGCCGCGCCAGGACGAGTAAAGCAGTCGTGACGCCGATGGACTTATGTAAATTGTAAAAGAACGCGCGATCCGGAGTTCCCTTGGGAATGTCCTGCATATATAAACCCAAGCCGATCAGGACAAACACAATTATCGCAACGACCCAATGGAGCACGATGGCTGTCGTGGTGTAGCGCGTATGGCCGCCGCTATAGTGATTCAAGACCTGCCTCTCCAAAAAAAGTGGTTCGTCGGAAGTGGATCGCGTGCTGGCACGGTACTGCTAGCGAATCACCACGCCCCAAGGCCGTTTGCCCACCGGGATATCCTTTAGCTTGGTATTGGTTGCGGTGTCGATCACTGAAACCGAATCAGAACGCCCATTGGCCACGTAGAGTTTGCCACCATCGGGGGTAATGGCCATGTTCCAGGGCCGCTTGCCGACTTCGACCGTCGCCACGATCTTGTGGCTTGCAGTATCGATCACCGAAACCGACGCGTCCTTGCCGTTGGAGATGTAGACCCGCGTACCGTTCGGATGAAAAGTGACGCCGTTGGCAAACTGCCCGCCGTCGATGACCGCGAGCACTTTCTGCGTCACGACGTCAATGGCGTAAACCTTGCTCGCATACTCCGCTGCGGTATAGGCAAGTTTACCATCCGGGGAAAACGCAATGCCGCGCGGGCGCTTGCCGACCGGGATTTCGTTCACCTGCTTGCGCTGCGCGACGTCGATCACGTCGATCTGCTCGGCTTCTTCGGCGCTGGCGTAAACCCACTTGCCGTCCGGGCTGAAGACCGCATGCTCGGGATTCTCGCCGTTCACCTTGACCAGAAACTCCCTTTTATTGGTTTGCGTGTTAATGAAGGCCACCGAATTGCTGACTTCGACCGCGGCGATGATCCACTTGCCGTCGGGCGAAATTCCGACACCTTCCGGCGATTCACCCAAGGCGATGCTCTCGATAGCTTCCCGTTTTTCCAGATCAATGACAACGAGGGAATTATGCGGCTGATCGCTGACATAGAGCCGCTTGCCGTCGCTGGAAATCGCCAGGCCGCGCGGCTTGGTGCCCGCCTTGATTTCCTTGACCACGGTGTCCGTCGCGATATCGATGACCGAGATGGTCCCGCTTTCTTCGTTGGGAACGTAAGCAAAAGGCGCGGCTGCGGCTGAACAGGTCAGTGCAGCCAAGAGCGCACCCGCGAATTTAAAACCGGTTACTTTCAGCATGATCCCTCTCATTATCTGGATTATCCGACCAGGAACCCGTAACTACGGGCTACCGTGGCCGCAATCATTTCGATTGAAGCCACGGTGGTCATATCAACGATCAGCGGCAGTATACGTGGACACAGCGCCTTCCGGCCTAGCGAATGAGTGCTGCCCCTTAAAACGCGTAATTCGCACTCACCCCGGCCAGATAGTTACGGCCGGCCGCGGGCGCGTAGTAGCGATCGTTGGCAGCGTTGACCAGCACGGCGCCAATATATTCCTTATCAAATACGTTATCGACTCGAACAAATTCGGAAATTTTCCAGTCCGCGCCCTTCTGTTCAAAACCCGCCCTGACTGCCGCGACAAAATAATCGTCGGCGAAAACCGTATTGAGATCGTCAACAGCCACAGCGCCATGCCAGCGCACCTCCGTGCCGCCAACGAAACCGCTGGCGGAGTGCCGCCAAACCAACTCTCCAAACGTTGTATAACGCGGAACGCCGGGAATTCTGTTGCCCGCACTGACCACATTCGTCGGCACAGCACAGGGTGCCGGCAGTCCGGTACACGTGGTAAACGAATCCTCGAATTTCGCATCGAGATAAGTCGCCGAGAAAAACACCGAGATGCCGCCGCCCATTGCACCGGAAGCGGAAAGCTCCAAGCCCTGGCGCTTGGTCTTGCCGGCATTCTGGAAAGTCTGGCGCCCACCGGCGTTTGTGAATACCACGATCTCATTTTTAGTATCGATCTGGTAAACAGCGAATTCGGTGAGAATCCGGTCGTTCCAGAGATACGACTTGAGACCCAATTCGTAATGCCTGCTGGTGCTTGGTTGAACTGCGAAATTCAAGCCCGAGCTGCCGTCGGACTTGTAGGCCAATTCGATCAACGTGGGAGTTTCAAAACTCTCGCCGGCGTTGGCATAGATATTTGTGGTCGGCGACAACTGATATACGACACCGGCGACCGGTGTCCAGGCATCGTGACTCGCCTCGCCGCTGTCATCGGGGTTGAACTGCGTCGCCGTTATCGGAAATGTCGTGCCGCTACAGGTCCCGAGAGGCGTGCCAGTCGTGTTGACCGTCGTAGTACAGATAAATCGGTCTTTAGACTCGAAATTCACTTTCGTGTAACGCAGCCCGGCAGAGACCAGCCAATGATCGGCGAGCTTCCATTCGGCTTGCACGTATTCGCCGTGACTGTCCACGACATTTTCCTCGTCACGCTTGAGCGCACCTTGAACCCCTGCGTTATTCAGATAACCTTTCCGGTCATCCACGGCCTTGTCGTAATCGGCGCCGAGTGAGAAAGTGAATGGCCGGTCAGCCAACGAAGTCTTGCGCGTCCACCGCAAGCCGGTTCCCAGAAATTCCCGGTCAAATGCCGAAACACCACCGGAAGCGGTTCGTGAATTTTGGGCAGCTGCCGAAATGGCAAGGAACCCGGCGTTTTCCCGCTGTCCGATATAAACGATTCCTCGCAAGGTGTCGGAATCCGAAACTGCCGACTCGACCACCAGGCCTGTCTGTATATTGCTCAGGCTTCTGCGGGTATTGAATGCATAGGCGTCCGGCGTGGCCTGGCTACGATCCTGCGCGACTTCCGCTGCCGTAAGTCCGAGCGGATCTTCGTCGTTCGGTTGATCCAGATAATTGAGCACCAGATCTACATGTGTTTTCTCGCCTGCCTTGGCGGACAGCTTGGCGTTGAACTGGTCTTTGCGCGAACTGCTGTGATCGCGAAAGCCGTCGGTTTGCAGCCGGGAAACACTGCCTATGTAATTGAAATCTCCGCTTTGCCCGCCAAATTTGGTGCCCAGCTTCCAGGTGTCAAAGCTGCCGACGATGGCGTTCGCCGTAACGGTCGGACGCTCAGGTCCGTCTTCGGTGAAGATCTGCACCACTCCCCCGGAGTGATTACCGTAGAGCGCGGAAAACGGGCCGCGCAGGACTTCAATGCGTTTTGCCGAGTTCAGATCAAACAACCCGGTTCCCCCTTGACCGTCCGGCGTACTGGCCGGAATGCCATCGGCCAACAGTTTGATGCCGCGGATTCCGAACCCGGCGCGCGCGCCAAATCCGCGAATGATGATCTGCTGTTCCTGAGAGGCGGCCTCCCGATTCTGCACCACCGTCCCCGGAACGCGCGCCAGCGATTCCGAAACATTGACGGCCGCTCGCTGCTCCTGAATGACATCGGCGTCGATCACGTTCACCGCGGTGGGCAAATCAAACGCGGATTGCTCCACGCGTGTTGGCGTTACCACAATTGGATCGACACGAACGGACTCTTCCTGCGCGCCTGCGAAACCGGAACCCAACCCCATGGCCGCCAGCCCCGCCAGCCTCCCTATCGACTGAAATAAAAAATTGGACTTGCGATACATTACGCAGCCTCCCACTGAATTGATCTTGTTCATTTTCAATTTTTGTTCGCCTCTGTTGCGAAATCGAACTTTTCTGTCTTGCCATCGAAAAATGGCAAAAAAAAGGGCTGCTCGAAAGCAGCCCTTTGATTCGCGCCGTGCTCTTAGCGATTGAACACGTACATCGTGACTTCAAAGCCAAAACGCATTTCGGTGTATTCGGGTTTGGTCCACATGGCAGAACTCCTTAAAGGTTAGAGAGACTTAAGTTCACTTAGTCACGCATCGAGGCCGCTCATCACGACCATGAACAAAGTATGAATGACCCCTCCTGCCGTCCAGCACAAGAAAACCCTGAAATCTGGCTCATGATTTTCATTAGATTAAAAATTGGTCGGAGCATAATATTATTAATAATAATCAATGATCTACCAAGCCTGCGCGCATCGCAATTATCGCCAGCTCCGCCGAATTCGAGGCTCCGAGCTTTTGTTTGATGTTGTACAGATGAGTACCAATGGTACGCGGGCTGAGCGACATAACCTCGGCGATGTCGGCGACAGACTGCCCCTTTGCCAACGCGAGAAATACCTTGAACTCTTTTTCGCTCAACATATCAAGCGGATTGCGTTCGCCGTTGAGCTGCTGCATGGCCAGTTGCTGTGCAATCTCCGGTTCCAGAAACGTTTTACCCTGGTGCACCTGGCGAATGGCCTGCATCAATGCCTCCGCCGCACTTCGCTTGGTGAGATAGCCTGCGGCGCCTGCTTTCAGCACTCTGCGCGCGTGCATAGCATCTTCATGAGCGGAAAGAACCAGAATACGCGCGCCCGGTTCCCGCGCCAGGATGCGATCAATCGCCTCCAAGCCGCCGATGCCTGGCATGGAGATGTCCATGACCACTACGTCCGGTTTGACTTCCGGATACTTTCGGCAGGCAGCCTCGCCGCTGTCGGCTTCAGCGATCACCCGAATGTCCGATGAACCCTCCAGCAGCAGACGAAAACCCATACGCACTACGGCGTGGTCGTCTACAAGCATGACGCTGATGCTTCCGATTGCCAATTTTTTCTCCGCTGCGTTGCTTGGCCCTATCCGGTCACGCTGGCCCGGGCTTTGACCGGTGACATCTTTACAGGAATGACCGCCGATACGACCACACCTTCTCCCGGCGCGCTGTCAATCTGGAACTTACCGTCAATAGCCTGAACGCGCTCTCGCATGCCTATCAGACCAAAACTCGCCGTCTGACGATGAGTTTTGTGGGCGAACCCTTTGCCATTGTCGCGCACCGTCACCCGAACCACATCACCGTTTCCGCCATCGCCGGCACGAGCCACCAGAATCTCACACCGGGTCGCGGCGGCATGGCGAACAATGTTCGTAAGGCATTCCTGAACGATACGATACACCGTGATATTGATCGATTCGCCCAATCCCTCAAGCGCGCCTTCGAGCCGAAGATCTATCGTAATCTCCGGATGCCGATCGCGCCATGTGGAAACGGTATCGCGCAGCGTTTCACTCAATCCGAGATAGTCGAGCGCAGTGGGCCGAAGTTGACGGATTATGCCGTGGACGACATCGTAGATGTGGGAAGCAACCGATACGATGGTACGCGCATTCTGATTGGTATCCGGTGCGCTGTCGTGGGTGCGATTGGCAATCGCCGTGCCTATGGTCTTGATGGCGGTGACGCATTGGCCGAGTTCGTCGTGCAACTCTCGGGCGATACTGCGGCGCTCTTCCTCGAGGCGACTTTGTATGGCGCGCGTCAACTGGCGATTCTGTTCGAGTTCGCGCTCGGCTTGCTGCACCAGCTTGTGCTCGGTGATGTCGCGCATGCTGCAGATTTCGCCGATGACTTCATCGCTTACCGGGTCCACCAGCGGCGCCGCCGAGAGGGCGACATCCACGATGCGCCCGTCTTTGGTCAGGCGCTGGGTTTCGATCATCTCGATCAGCGCCCGGCGCTTGACCGTATCGAGATTTTCCTGCACTTCTGCGTGCCGCTGCGGTGTCGTCAGCAAGGTGGCGGAACGCCCGGCAATCTCCTCGTTCTTGTAGCCAAACATCCTCTCGGCCGCCGGATTCCAGTAGGAAATCCGCCCTTCCAAGTCGTGAATTATGATCGCGTCGCTGGACTGTCTGGCCACCAGTGCAAGCCGCCGGTTCTCGGCCAGGCTCTCCTCGAGGGTTTGCGCCATACGATTGAACACCTGACCGATCGAATCAAAATCGGGCGACCCGAACAACGGCAGGCGCGTGTCGAATCGCCCTTTCTCCATCAGCGACAGCGCGCCCAGGATCTTGCCCACCGGCCGCAAGGAGCTCCCCAGCAACCAGAACACGACGACGTTGACCAGCAGAAAGAACCCGAGGGTGAGCCAGATAAACTGCTTGAAGTCATCCCAGGCGTCGAGGACGGCGCGGGAAGGGTCCGGCGTGATGACCACGCTGCCATTGAAAAGATTCAGGCGAAAATCGCCAAGCTGAGGATCGAGCAGTTGGGTGAACCAGCGCGGTGCCCAGCGACCACGCTTGTAAATCGTCGGTGGCGAGGAATACAGAAGCTGATCATTGCCATCGTAGAGCCGGATCTCGTTGGCTCTGACCCGGCCGACACGCTGCAGGAAGGACAACAAAATTTGATTTGGAGCCGCGCCCTCAACGCTCGGTCGCGTATTGGCGATCACGGTTTCCAGCAACTGCGCAGTTATGCGGGTACCCGCCTCAACTTCTTCGCGTATCGAGCGACGGGTTTCTTCGAGCAGCAAATGGCCGCTGGCAATGGTGAACACCGCGATCACCAGCGTAATGACCAGGTTGATGCGAAAGCGCAAGCTCAATTTGCGCATCGGATCAGACCCCGACGCGGGCTCGCATGAGCCGGGTCGCAGCGCATAACTGCGCGGCGATTTCCGGCTTCAGAGCGGAATGACCGCCGCTGGCGACCATCTGCAGTTCGCAGCCGTCGATGCCTTCTGCGACCGCTGTGGCGGTCACGGGGGGACAGACCATATCCAATCTTCCTTGCACGATGATCACCGGCTTGCTGCCGATGCGCCAGAGATTATCGAGCAATTCATTCGGTCGCAGGAAGAAGTCATGGACCATGAAGTGCAATTGCACCCGAACCCGGGGCAGTAAGTCCTGCGCCACCGTTCCCGCCGGCACCGTGGCCAGCGCACTCGTCGCAGCGCTGGCGGGCTCCATGACTCTCGTCTCGTAATCGGACCAGCGTTGCGCCGCCGCACGTGCAACGTCCGGCCGGGCGTCATCGGTCTCGCGGCAATAGTGTTGGATCAGAGGCAGATTGGCACCACGCGAAAATTCGGCCCAGGCTTCTGGAACAAAAGTGCGCACGCCGTTTAGAAACCAGTCCACCTCCGCGCGGCTGCCGAGAAAAACACCGCGCAATATCATTGCGGCGACCCGATCCATATGGGCGAAAGCATAAGCCAGACTCAAGGTGCTGCCCCATGAACCACCGAACAGAACCCAGCGCTCAATCTGCAAATGCCGGCGCAGTTGCTCCATGTCGCCCACCAGATGCGCCGTTGTGTTGTCAGAAAGGCCACCAAGAGGCACGCTTTGGCCGCAGCCGCGCTGGTCAAACAAAATGATGCGATAGAAACCGGGATCGAAAAAGCGGCGATGCGCCGGACGTGACTGGCTGCCCGGACCGCCATGGACGAACAGCACCGGGAATCCCCGCGGATTGCCGCTTTCCTCGAAATAAACCCGATGACCGCCACCGACGTCGAGCAAGTCGCGACGGTAAGGCTCAATCGGCGGATACAAAGTGTCGCCGCCAGGCTGGCTGGAATCTGCGGCCATGCCAGACTGGCTTTGCGAGGTACTCAGGAGTTTTGCAGCTTGAAAACGATCGGAACGGAGACCACCAGTGCGCGGCCACGCAGATCCAACGGCGCCTGCGGTAGCGGCGAGGCGCGACGCACCATATCCAATGCCTCTTTGTCGAGAATGTCGCGCCCGCTGCTCTTGCCCAAGGTGATGCTGACGACTTTGCCTTCAGCCGAAATTTGCAGCAGAACCTCGGCGGTGCCCTCCCAGCCGCGGCGCTGTGCCGGGAGAGGATATTTCTGGAAGCGCTTGATTTCTTTCGATATAGACAAGCCGTAGGTTTCCTTCAGCCGATTTTCCTGCGCCTGATCTATCCCGGTAACGGCTTGCGGTTGTGCTGAAGGCGGGGCCGGCACGCTCGCAACCGGGGGCGCCGCCGGTTGCGGCGCGGTCGCGACAGAGGGCGTAGCTGGCTGGGCAGCGGCGGGCGCGGCGATCACCGGATCGATCCGGGGCTGGACACTCGGAGGCGGCACGTCGCGCGGAACGGGCTGTGGTTGCGCCTTGAATTCGGTGCGGGGTTCCGGCCTGATCTCGGCACGCGGCTCGGGTTTCGGTTCGGGCCTTGGCTCGACCCTCGGTAGTGGTTGCGGCTCCGGCCGGGGCTCGATGCGCGCGAGTGGTGGCGGCTCAGGACGCGGTTCGATCTTCGGTTCAGGTCTGGATTCCAGGCGCGGTTCAGCTTTGGGCTCCGGCCGCGGCTCCGGTTTGGGCAGCACGAATTCCGGCTTCGGTTCAGCACGCGGTGCCCGGATCACCTCGGCGCGCGCAATCGGAGGAGGCTCGGGTTGGGGCTGTTTGAGCACGGGCTCGGAAATTGGCTCGGGCCCGGGCTGTCGCAGTGCCGGTTCGGGCACCGGCTCGGGCTGCCGCAGTACCGGTTCGGGCTTGAGCTCGGGCTGCGCCGCCGGCACCTCCGGTTCGATCGGTTCCACCATTTTCGGAACCACCACCGGCTTTTCCTCAATACGCGGAATCGGGGATGTTGACATCAGCTCGACTTCGAGCACGCGTGGCAGATCGATCGGAACAGAACGAAAACCGGGTACCAGCGCAAGTACCGCCGCATGGACGATGACCGATAACGCGAACGCCACTTTGAATGGTCGCGCACGGTACCAGTCGGTCATGGACGAGGCGAAAAGATCGCCAGTATTAATTGCGGCTTCGGACATGGGCCCAGAGTAGTGCAAGGTGTCGGGACAAGTAAAGTTAGGTCGCCAAACTAATGAAAATCATGATGCGGGATTGGTGATTTTCGTCAGGGCCTGACCCCCGGACTCTGCGCACAATGTTGCTGACTCATGGGGCATGGGTCGCCGTCAGTACGGCGGCGAACCAAGTCCGGTGATTCAATCGAAATTAAAATTTTGGTCCGTTTAACCCTGTGTATTGGAGAAAACTATGTGGAGCAAGCCTGAGTACACCGAAATGCGTTTCGGCTTTGAAGTCACGATGTACATCGCCAACCGCTAATTGACCAGCGTTGGGCTTGGACAAAGGCCCCGATTCGGGGCTTTTGTCTTTATTGCAAGGCCTGTGCGCGAAATCTACTCCACGAAGGCCATGGCCATCAGAATCAGGGTATTGGGCGCCGCGGCAGGCGGCGGATTCCCGCAGTGGAATTGCAATTGCCGCAACTGTGACGGCGTGCGCAAAGGCACGCTGCGCGCGGTACCACGCACCCAGTCATCGATTGCCATTAGCGGCGATAACGTCAACTGGATATTGTTCAACGCCTCGCCGGACCTGCTCGCACAGTACAAGAGCTTCGCGGAACTGCAACCGTCGCGGGCTATCCGGGACACTGCCATTCGCTCCGTGGTGCTGATGGATGCGCAAATCGATCACACCACCGGCCTGCTGATGCTGCGCGAAGGCCGGCCGCTGGAAATCTACTGCACCGACATGGCGCGCGAGGACCTGAGCACGGGAAATCCCCTGTTCAAGATTCTCGGGCACTATTGCGGCGTCAACTGGCACCCTGTGCCGACCGCGCGCGGCAGCAGCTTTCCGGTGATCGGCGCCGAGCAACTCACCTTTACCGCCGTCCCGCTCAAGAGCAACGCGCCGCCCTACTCGCCCCACCGCGACAAGACCGTCGAAGGCGACAACATCGGCGTGCGCATCGCCGATCCGCGCTCGGGAAAAGTGCTGTTCTATGCTCCGGGGCTGGGCGAAATAGAGCCTCACCTGCTGCCGTTCCTCGAAGAAGCCGATGTGCTCATGGTGGACGGCACGTTCTGGACCAATGACGAGATGATTCGCATGGGCCTGTCCAAAAAACATGCGCGCGACATCGGCCACCTGCCCCAGTCCGGGCCCGGCGGCATGATCGAGGTATTGCAGCCGCTCAAAGCCGCGCGCAAGATTCTCATCCACATTAATAACACCAACCCCATCCTCGACGAGGACTCGGCCGAACGCCGGCAACTTGCCGCCGCCGGAATCGAAGTCGCCTATGACGGCATGGACGTGACGCTTTAAGAAGGGATAAGCAAATGGGCGCATCGGAAAATCTGCCATGGGACAAAACCCAGTTCGAGGCCGAACTGCGCGCCAAGGGCAAGCGCTATCACATTTACCACCCCTTCCACATCGCCATGAACAGCGGCAAGTTCACCCGCGAGCAGGTGCAGGGATGGGTCTACAACCGCTTCTATTACCAGATCAGCATTCCGGTCAAGGACGCGGCGGTACTAGCCAATATGCCGGACCGGGAACAGCGCCGCAAGTGGATCCAGCGCATCATTGATCACGACGGCCTCGAGGGCGAGGAAGGTGGCATCGAGGCTTGGCTGCGGCTCGCCGAAGCCTGCGGGCTCAACCGCGAAGATGTGACTTCGCTCAGGTTCGTGCTGCCCGGTGTGCGTTTCGCCGTGGATGCCTACGTCAACTTCGCGCGGCGCGCTCCATGGCAGGAAGCGGCTTGCTCCTCGCTGACCGAATTGTTTGCCCCGGAAATCCATCAGAAGCGGCTGGACAGCTGGCCGCAACACTACCCATGGATCGACGCGCAAGGCTACGCCTACTTCCGCAAGCGTCTGTCGGAAGCGCGCCGCGATGTCGAACACGGCCTGCAAGTCACGCTCGAGTATTTCAAAACGCGCGCTGAACAGGAGCGCGCGCTCGGCATCTTGCAGTTCAAGCTCGACGTACTGTGGAGCATGCTCGATTCCATGCAACTCAACTACGGCATCGGTGATACACGCTATGTCTGATGCCACCGCATTCAGCGACGAGACGGTATTCGAGCTGCAACGCCACTTCCGCTTTCAGTGGGAACCGGCACAGCAGGGCTTTGTGTTGCTCTACCCGGAAGGCATGGTGAAGCTCCCGGGGAGTTCCGGCGAAATCATGAAGCGCATCGACGGCAAACTGAGCGTGACGGGCATCATTCAAGACCTACAAACCGCATTTCCCGGTACGGACCTGCGCGGGGACGTTATCGGCTTTCTGGAGCATGTACATGGAAAAGGCTGGATCCGTACCAAGCAAGCCGGGTAATCCTCTGTGGCTGCTGGCTGAGGTCACCTACAAGTGCCCGCTGCACTGCGTGTTCTGCTACAACCCGGTGGATTACACGCGTTATGGCGAGGAACTCTCGACGGAAGATTGGCTGCGGGTGTTGCGCCAGGGCCGCGAGCTCGGCGCCACCCAGTTGGGCTTCTCGGGCGGCGAACCGCTTGTGCGTGATGATCTCGAGATCATGGTTGCCGAGGCGCGCAAGCTCGGCTATTACTCGAATCTGATCACTTCCGGGGTGGGCCTGAACGAAAAACGCATCGCCGCCTTCAAGGAAGGCGGACTGGATCACATTCAGCTCTCGTTCCAGGATTCGACCAAGGAAATGAACGATTTCCTGTCCAGCACCAAGACTTTCGCGCTCAAGCAGAAAGTGGCAAAACTCATCAAGCAGTACGACTACCCGATGGTGCTCAACTGCGTGCTACACCGGCACAATATCGACCATGTACAGCAAATTCTGGAAATGGCTGAAGCCATGGATGCCGAATACGTCGAGCTCGCCAACACGCAGTATTACGGCTGGGCCTACGTCAACCGCGATCAACTGCTGCCCACGCGCGAGCAGCTCAAGCGCGCTGAAGAAGTAACCAACAAGTTCCGTGAGCGGGTCGGCAACAAGATGCGCATTTTCTTCGTCGTGCCGGACTATTACGAGGAACGCCCAAAGGCATGCATGAACGGCTGGGGTGCGTTGTTTCTGACTATCACCGCGGACGGTCTGGCGCTGCCCTGTCACGAAGCGCGCCAGCTTCCGGGCTTGACCTTCCCCAGTGTGCGCGAGCACGACCTGCGCTCAATCTGGTACGACTCGCCCGGTTTCAACGCCTATCGCGGTGACTCGTGGATGAAAGAGCCTTGCCGATCCTGCCCTGACAAGGTGAAGGATTTCGGCGGCTGCCGCTGTCAGGCCTATATGCTGACCGGAGATGCAGCCAATACCGATCCAGTCTGCAGCTTGTCGCCGCTGCATCATCTGGTCACGGATGCGGTGGACAAGGCGCACACGCTGGCGGCGAAAGTCGACATCAAACCGATCCTGTTCCGCGACGACAAGAATTCGCGCGCCTTGAGCAAAGCGCCGGTCTAGGTCACACTCCCGCGCCATGAATCCGGCGCCCGCCACCGCGCTGGCCGTAAAGGCCAGCGGACTCGTCA
Organism: Betaproteobacteria bacterium; assembly: GCA_031362885.1. Lineage (GTDB taxonomy): Bacteria > Pseudomonadota > Gammaproteobacteria > Burkholderiales > JACQAP01 > JACQAP01. The sequence goes on along the minus strand of JANLTJ010000109.1, from coordinate 17,447 downwards.
AACGTTACGGCGATGTACTCGCCGTTGACGGTCTCGACCTCGAAATTCCGTCCGGGCAATTCTTCGGGCTGCTTGGCCCGAACGGATCGGGCAAGACTTCCACCATTCACATGCTGGCGACACTGATTCGCCCCAACAGCGGCAGCGCTCAGGTGTTCGGACGCGACGTGGTGCGTGAGGCGGTGGCCACGCGCGCGGCCATCGGCCTGGTATTCCAGGAATCCGCGCTCGACCGCACCTTGTCCGTGGCCGAGAACCTGCGTTTCGCGGGACTGCTCTATAACCTGCCAGGCACGATCATCGAAGAGCGCACGACCGGCCTGCTGGAATTGTTCGGTCTCGCAGACAAACGCAACAGGCCAGTCGGATCGCTCTCCGGCGGCATGCGTCGTGCACTCGACATCGTGCGCGGCGTCATCCACCATCCGAAGTTACTGTTCCTCGACGAACCGACCATCGGGCTCGATCTGCCCAATCGCCGCAAGATCTGGCGCTTCATCGAGGATCTGCGCGCGCGCACCGGCATGACGGTTTTGCTCACCACGCACTATCTGGAAGAGGCCGACAGTTGCGACCGGGTTGCCTTTATCAAAAGCGGAAAACTAGTGAAAAGCGGCTCGCCTGCCGATATGGTCGCCAGCCTCGGACGCTACATCGTCGAAATCGAAAGTCCGGATATTGAAACGCTCGCGCAGCGGCTCGCCCCGACGTTGGGCGTCTGTCTGCGCGATGGCCCGGTCGCGCAATTCCGCTATGGCGATGCGGATGTGGCCCGCCTCGCCAGCCTTCAAGAGCAACCGGGTATTCAGGTGCGCGCGCTGCGCTGGCGGCAACCGAATCTCAACGACGTTTTCCTCTGGGTCGCGGAGGGGAAACTCTGATGGCGCACTGGCGGCCGGTCTATGCGGTACTGGAGCGCGAAGTGCTGCGCATGTTCCGCCAACGCACGCGGCTGCTCTCCGCGATGGTGCGCCCGTTGATCTGGCTGTTCGTGATTGGTGCCGGCTTCGGCGCGGTATTGCAGCAAGCCGGCGGCGTCAGCTATCAGCAGTTTCTGGTACCGGGGGTGCTGGGCATGACCATGCTGTTCGGCGCCATGCTTGCGGCGCTGACCATGGTCTACGACAAGGAATCTGGCGTGATGCGCATGCTGATCATCGCGCCCTTCCCGCATTACTGGATTGTGGTCGCCAAGATGCTATCCGCCGCCCTCGCCGCCATCCTGCAGGCAGGTCTGCTGCTGATTCTTCTCGCCATTCTGGGCTACCTTGACTCGCGCACGCACTTCGGTCTGTTGGCGCTGGGACTGCTGGCCACTTCTGCGGCCTGTGCGGGCATTGGCATGCTGGTGGCTGCGTTCACACGCACGCTGGACAATTTCGCGGCCATCATGAATTTCGTTATTTTCCCGGTGTTTTTCCTGTCCGGGTCTCTATATCCGGTCAGCCAGTTGCCCGCTGCCCTCAAGGTTGTCGCGCTGCTCAACCCCTACACCTATGGCGTGGATTTGCTCAAACACGCAGTGCTCGGAATTCTGCCCTCGTCGATGGGAGCAGATTTTTCGCTGACCACCGATATCGCGGTGCTGGTCGCGTTTACGGCGATGGCACTGCTGATTTCGAGCTGGCGATTCTCCCGCGAGAGCGCCTACGAGCCAATGATCCGCATGCTCACCGGCAAACGCGACGGCTGAAAACGAAGCACACCCGCCGGTTCAGTGATGATGCCCTTCCGCTCCATGAACATGGCCGTGATGCAATTCTTCATGCGTGGCCGTGCGAATCTGGGTTACGGCTCCCGAAAACACCAGCGTCTGTCCCGCCAGTGGATGATTCCCATCCACCTCGACTTTGTCCCCCATGATCTTGGTCACGGTATACAAGCTGTAGTCGTCGCTACCTTCACTCGCGCCTTCAAATTGCATGCCGATAGAAATATTCTTCGGGAACAAATCTTTTGGCTCGCTGCGCACCAGGCCCGCGTCGTACTCCCCAAATGCGTCGTCCGGTTTGAGCGTCACTTTGCACTGGTCGCCGACGCCCTTGCCCTGCAGGGCTTCCTCCACCAATGGAAAAATACCATCATAGCCACCGTGAAGATAAGTCACGGGAGCCGGGGTTTTTTCGATTACTTTGCCGCTGGTATCCGACAATTCATAACTCAGTGAAACGACGGTATCCTTGCCGATCTTCATGCTTACTTCAACTCCTTGATCAATGTTAAAACGCCGGCAACATGTCCGCGCGCACCTAGGGCATTACTTATGGGCTTTCCGCACCGCGCGGATTCTAACTGATTTTAAATTCAACCAATCCTCGTCCGGGCTGATGCGCACGGCGACAGGAGTACGGACGTGAACTTGCAACTTCTCGGCGGATTATCCGCCTCGGCGTTTCTGCGGCGCCACTGGCAAAAGAAACCGCTGCTGGTGCGCGATGCCTTGCCTGGCTTTGAAGGGGTCCTCGATCTGGACACCATGATCGACCTTGCGTGCCGTGAGCAATGCGAATCCCGGCTGGTCGTGCGCAACCGCGATCGCTGGACGGTGGAGCATGGTCCGTTCGAGCGCAAGAGGTTCTCCCGCCTGCCTGCGCGCAACTGGACTTTGCTGTTGCAAGGTCTCGAGCAAATGCTGCCGGATGCGCGAGGTTTGCTGGCGCGATTCGCCTTCATTCCGTTCGCCCGGTTGGATGATCTCATGGTGAGTTATGCGCCGGCTGGTGGAGGCGTTGGTCCGCATTTCGATTCCTACGACGTGTTCTTGCTGCAAGGGCCGGGTCAGCGGCGCTGGCAAGTGAGCCACCAACGCGATCTGACACTGGTAGCAGATGCGCCGTTAAAAATACTCCGGCGCTTCGCACCCGATGGCCAATGTCTGTTGTCCGCAGGCGACATGCTTTATCTGCCGCCAGCCTTTGCCCACGACGGCGTGGCGGTTGACGCCTGCCAGACCTACTCGATCGGTTTCCGGGCACCATCGCACCGTGAACTCATGAGCCAGTTCCTGATTTATCTGGAAGACCGGCTCGACAGCGAAGAGCGCTACAGGGACCCGGAGCTCGCTGCACAGACTGCGCCGGCCCGGATTGGCGCCGGAATGTTCACGAAGGTCGGCCGCATTCTTAGTGCCATTGATTGGAAGCAGGCCGATGTGGTCGAATTTCTTGGCTGCTATCTGACCGAACCCAAACCGCGCGTCTTATTCATGCCTCCTCGCAAACCGCTTCCGGAATCTGCCTTCTTGCGGGCTGCGCGCAAGGAGGGTGTGGAACTGACTCTGCCGTCTTTGATGCTCTACGCAAGCAGTACAGTATTCATCAACGGCGAGCAGTTCAAAGCAGCCAAGGGGACCGCCGCGCCGCTGAGACGGCTCGCGAATACCCGCCAATTGCCTGGTCATCAGATTCCAGGCGACGGCCCTGCCGCGACAGGGCTTTACCGTTGGTACCGCGCCGGTTATATTTGCTTTTCAAAATCTCGGCGCCGCAATGCGACCTGATGACGGGCCAAGTACGATGACAGACGAACCAGTTCCCCGGAGCACTCCGATACTCGGCAACGCGCAGTTCGAGGCGTCAATCGATTCCGTTTTGAAAAAGGCGACGAGCCGGATTCGGATTTTCGATCGCGATCTGGGGCGGGAATACAATGCATCGCGCCGCATCGAACTGCTGAGGCACTTCCTGCTCGCAAGCCGGCGCAACACTCTGCAGATCGTCGTGCACGAAATCCAGACCCTCGATCGCAACTGTCCGCGCATGCTGAATTTACTGCGCAACTACGCACACTTGATCAGTATTCACGAAACCCTTCCAACGGCCAAGCTGGTCTACGACCCGTTCGTCGTCGTCGATGATCACTGCTTTGTGCACCGATTCCACTTCGACGAGATACGCGGACTTTTCGCCCTGGACGACCCAATCGGGGCTAGCAGCTTTGTCGAACGGTTCGCCGAGTTATGGGAAGCCTCGTCGCCGGCGATATCGGCCACGACTCTTGGTCTGTAAGTAAGAAACCCACTCGACGACCGGAACTTTCAAGTTCCGGCACAACTCGCAACTCTTCGAGTTGTCAGACGCAATCAGGTCACATCGCGCCAGTCGAGTCCTTCGTCCTGGTGCGCAATGGCGATCCATGCCGGATCGCAATTCATGACCGCCGCCAAAGCCGCTTGTGCCAGTTCGGGACGATTGTTTTCGCGACTAAGATGCGCGGCGACAAGGTGTTGGAGTTTTGCGTTATCCAACCGGCTCAATAATTTTGCCGCTTCGCTGTTTTCCAGATGGCCGAAGCGCCCCGCAATGCGTTCGCGTAATTTCTGCGGATAACTGCTGGTACTCAGCAGATGAGCATCGTGATTGCACTCCAGAACCAGAGCATCGCAACCGCTCAGCACCATCTCCACGTGCCGCGTCGAACACCCGGCGTCGGTGATGACTCCCAGCCGTCGGGCGCCATCGCCGAACACATACTGGGCGGGCTCGCGCGCATCGTGCGGAACCGGAAAAGGCTGCACATGCAGGTCACCAACTGAAAACGGCTCGTAATTGCTGACCAGGCTGACTTCGGCCACGCCCGAGAACAAGCCTTCAAGGCCAGTCAGCGTCCCTGGAGTTAGCCACACCGCGATACCATGACGACGAGCAAGCCTTGCCACTCCACCGATATGATCGTCGTGCTCATGCGTGACGACAATGGCCGACAAATCCTCCGGGGCAAGTCCAAGGCGCCCGAGCCGGGCTACGGTCGCCGCAAGGCCAAAGCCGCAATCAAGCAGCAGCCGGGTGGATCCAGCTTCCACTACTAATGAATTGCCTTCGCTGCCGCTGCCGAGAGAGGCGAATCGCATTCAGCGTTCCGGCGAGACCGGAATCGAACAAGCCGCTATTTCAGCTCCCGCTGCAAAAGAGCGAGAATGCGCTCGGCAGTCGGTGATTTAGATTTCGCGTTCTGACCATCGAGAACCCTGACTTCGGTCCCCTTTTCGACGTCAGCGACCCTAATGCGATATTGGTCTTGCTTTGAATCCTTGTCGCTGCGCCAGAACGCCAGTCTGGACCAGAATCCCTTCGACTTGCCATGGTCGGGCGCATCAACGTCGACATAGCGCACAAAATACAGACCGTTGGACCGGTCGCGGTCCTCAACGGTGAATCCGACGCGATCCAGTGCCAGACCAACCCGTCGCCATGCGCGATCAAAGCTCTCGTCGAGCAGCAGCGACTCTGCGCGTCCGCTGCTGGTCGAAATGGTCGCTTTCGGAGGTTCTGGCTCGCTGAGTTGTGTTCTGATTTGTTCATCGCGCGCCCCGAGCCGGGCCGCCAGTCGGACGAGCATTTCCGCTTCCAGTTCCGGGTCGACCGGCTTTGCCTGCCACATCGTGGTCTCGGTCCGGCTGCTCTTGGATACGAGGACCTGCTCCATGCCGCGATGGCTGATGTAAATTTCCGTGACATCGCCGTCTGCACCTCGCTCAAGCCGAGTGCGAAACTTGTCGCGTTCCGGATACGAATAGGCGCTGTCGATAATTTTGCCAAGCAAGCGACGAATCGCACCATCCGGAATTTTGGCGCGATTCTCCGCCCAGTCGGTAACCATGATCCCGGTCTCCCGGGATTCGATATCAATCAAGAAACCGGAGTCCTGCCAGAACTCCTTTATTGTCGGCCACAATGCGTCTGCTTCGGCGTCCACCACCAGCCAGCGCTGGCTGCCGGCGCGTTCCACCCGAACTTTGTCCTGTGGCGGCAGAACCGGAGCCGGGCCGCTTCCCGGCTTCGAAGTCTGGCCCTCCGAATACTCGGAAGCAGTCGCCGATCCCGCGCCGGAATCCGGCAGATCGTAGCGATCGCTGGTCGGCGGGACCGAAAGGTCTGCCGGAACGTTCAATGGCTTCGCGCTCGGCGCCGACTTGTAATCTATCTTCTTTCCCTGGATCATGGGGCCGGAGCAACCTGCGATTGCCAACATGGTCGCCAAGGCGACTGCACCTGAAAATTTCATTTTTGGGGAATTTTTAAACAATTCGAAATTGAGACTTCGGCAAACGCAGCCGGTTCACTTTGCCATCGCGGAAACGTCAACGGCAGGCCTGATCCCAGCCTGTTCCATGGCTGTGCGCAACAAATCATGGAAGGACGACGACAGCGGAGTCAGTGGCAGGCGGATGCCTGCGGCGGTCAACCCCATTTGTTGCAGCACCCATTTGACCGGGATCGGATTGGCTTCGACGAAAAGGTGGCGATGCAGCCCAAGCAGCTTGTTGTTCAATGTTCGGGCCCTGGCGATATCGCCGGCGAAAGCCGCTGCGCACATTTCCTGCATCAGTCGCGGCGCCACGTTGGCGGTGACCGAAATCACACCCCGGGCTCCGAGCATCAGCAGCGCAAGTCCGGCGCCGTCCTCACCGCTGTAAACCGCGAAGTTCGCGGGCGCGCGGCGCAACAGCTCGGCCCCCCGCTCCATATCACCAGTGGCATCTTTTAATCCAACGATGTTGGGAATTTGCGCAAGCCGCAGCGCCGTATCGTTGTGCAGGTCGGCCACCGTGCGGCCGGGTACGTTGTACAGGATTTGCGGGATATCGACGGCTTCCGCGATGGCACGGAAATGCCGATACAAACCTTCCTGAGTCGGCTTGTTGTAATACGGAACCACCGAAAGACTCATATCCGCGCCGGCCTGTTTGGCATACGCGGATAACTCGATTGCTTCACGGGTGGAATTGGCGCCGGTACCGGCAACGACAGGCACGCGCCCGGCCGCGTATTCGACGGCGGAGCGGATCAACAGGCAGTGCTCCTCGAAGTCCACCGTCGGCGATTCTCCCGTGGTGCCAACGATGACGATGCCGTTGGTACCCTCTTGAACATGAAATTCGATCAGCGCTCGCAATCGTCGCAGATCCAGACTCCCGTCCTCGAACATGGGAGTTACGATGGCGACGAGGCTGCCCTTGAGCATGACTGCTTCCCTCAAATTAAAAGTGGAATATTAACCGATTCCTCCGGCCGCCGGAGCATCATGCTGCACGCAAGGGGCGCCCGGCGCAAATGCGCTGAATCAGAGCCGGCTTCGGCGCTGACACTTCGATATCTTCGTAGGCGACAACCTGCAAACGCCCGCGCACAAGGTCCAGCAATTCGCCCGGGCACAACAAAAAATTCGGATTCGACGGTTTGCCGAAGCGCTCATTGCCCGCCGCGAAGGTTTCGTAGACCAGCAAACCGGTGGGCGACAACGCGTCCAGAATAAAGGGCAACAATGGCCGGTGAAGATAATTGGTTACGACCACCGCGTCGAACCGCATGCCTGCCAGCGGCCAAGGAGCATTTTCGAGATCCGCGTGACGCACGGTGACGCACTTCAAAGTGCTCAAGACCTTGAGCGCCAGTTCATCGCGATCAACTGCGACAACCCGGAATCCCAGTGCCGCGAGGTAGCAGGTGTGACGGCCGCTGCCGCAGGCGAGATCCAGAACTTCGCCTCCGGGACGGAACATGGGCGTCCAGCGCGCAACCCACGCGGACGGCCGATCAGGCCCATGTGAGTGATTCCCCAAAATCGCAATACTCAATTCAGACCGCCGCTTCGAGTTGCCCACATCGGATTCTACGGCACTGCGTCGAGAATTTCGCCCGCGCGCCCGGTCACTTGATCGCACAGGAGCAATTTGACACCCGGAAGAGTGAATGCTACAAACCACTATTAAGTCCGGCGCGCCTGCAAGCTACCGCAATGCCGCTGTGAAACCGGGCCTTTGCATCCATCAGGAGAATGCCATGAAGTCTGTCTGGTTTCTGTTCTGCATCTGTGCGCTGCTGAGCGCTTGCGGCGGCAGCAACGGTATATTCAGCAGGAAGCTGTCCGCCATCGCGGTTCTCGCGCCGACCAAGGATAATTCGGTCAGTGGCACCGTTAACTTCGCGCAGAAAGGCGGCGTAGTGGTGGTAAAGGCCGCGATAAATGGCCTCAAGGCCAATGGTACGCACGGCATTCACATCCATGAGAAAGGCAATTGCAGCGCAGCGGATGCCTCCAGCGCCGGCGCGCATTTCAATCCCGCCACATCCCGGCATGGCGGCCCGGCAGGCACGGCGCGCCATGGCGGCGATCTGGGCAATCTCATTGCCGACGCGAACGGATCCGCACAAATGACCATCGAAATCGAAGGCGTCTCTCTTGGTACCGGGGCGAACAGCATCACCGGCCGCTCGGTGGTCGTGCATGCCGACGCGGACGACCTTCAGACCCAGCCGTCGGGCAAGTCAGGCGCTCGCGTGGCCTGCGGATTAATAGGCAAGAATCCGGACAAACTGTTCTGACCATGGCAAGCATCCGTGCGCGAATGAACCAGCGTTGATTGCCTGGCTCGATTCAGACAGTCCTTTCCCACCGGTCGAACAAGCGACCACAGACCCCAACGGACTGCTTGCGGCCGGCGGCGACTTGTCGATAACGCGCCTGGTCAACGCTTACAGTCAGGGTATTTTTCCCTGGTACAACGAGGACCAACCGATACTCTGGTGGAGTCCCAACCCGAGAATGGTCTTGTTCCCAGCGGAACTGAAAGTTTCCCGATCCCTGTCCAGGACCCTGCGCACTACCCGCTTCGAAGTACGCGCCGACACCGCATTTCGCGAAGTCGTCGAAGGCTGCCGCAATCCCCGACAATACCAGAACGGCACCTGGATCAACTCTGCGATAGTCGATACCTACTGTGATCTGCACCGGGCTGGCATGGCGCATAGCGTCGAAACCTGGCTGGGCACCAAACTGGTCGGTGGCCTGTACGGTGTTGCGCTGGGACGCATGTTTTTCGGCGAATCGATGTTCATGCGCGCCACCGATGCCTCCAAAGTTGCGCTGGTTACTTTGGTGCGCCAACTGGAGTGCTGGGGATTCGGAATGGTCGACTGTCAGATGACCACGGCTCATCTGGCGTCCTTCGGAGCGCGGGAAATTTCGCGCGCCGAATTTACGCGCCGGCTGCGGGAATTGGTACACTATCCGCCAGTTCCGGTCCCGTGGCAGATTGGTGCCACTAAAGTTAACCCGGGGTTGACATGACGTTGAAGGAGACTTTGGCGTTGAAGCATCAGCGATGACACAACTCAACGACCTGCCGTTCTCGGTATTGCAGTTCTACGCGACTGCGCCTTACCCGTGCAGCTACCTGCCCGGCAAGTTGGCGCGCTCGCAGGTCGCTACACCGAGCCATGCCATCGACAGCCAGGTCTACAGCGAGTTGGTCAAGGTCGGCTTTCGCCGCAGCGGCGCCTTCACCTATCGGCCTTATTGCGATCACTGCCGCGCCTGCGTACCGGTGCGTGTCGTCACCGCCGATTTCGTGACCAATCGCTCGCAGCGTCGCGCGCTTGCGCGGCATGAGCGCCTCGAAGCACGCATGATCGAACTCAAATACCATCCGGAACACTACGCCCTGTACCTGCGCTACCAATCGCACCGCCACAGTGGCGGCGGCATGGATCACGACAGTCGCGAGCAGTATCGTCATTTTCTCCTGCAGAGCAATGTGCGCTCGAGCCTGGTCGAGTTCCGCGAAGAAGGCCGCCTGCGCATGGTCAGCATCGTCGATCGCCTTGAAGACGGATTGTCTTCGGTCTATACGTTTTTCGATCCGGAACTCGCTGGCGCCAGCCTTGGCACCTTTAACGTCGTCTGGCAGGTTGATCTCTGCCGGCGACTGAGACTTCCCTATCTATATCTCGGCTACTGGATCGCACAGAGCCCGAAAATGGCCTACAAGGTTAACTTCCAGGCACTGGAAGGCCTGATCGACGGTCAGTGGCGGCGACTGCCGCGCGACTCATCCCCCCCCGAATCGGTTTGACATCGCGCGTCACCCCCGCCACGCGAGAAATGTGTCCGTATCCGACACAGCTCCATGCTTTATAGACTTGCCCGGCCCTTTCTGTTCCAGCTCGACGCGGAACGCGCGCACCACGCAGCATTGCGCGCGCTTGAATTCTCACACCGCCTTGGCTTAACAGGATTGATCGCCGGTCACGCTCCGGACTCGCCGCGAACGATCATGAATCTGACATTTCCCAACCCGGTGGGGCTTGCCGCCGGCTTGGACAAAAATGGCGAACACATCGATGCCCTCGCTGCGCTGGGTTTCGGCTTTATCGAGATCGGCACGGTCACGCCGCGGCCACAGCCCGGCAATCCGATGCCGCGCATGTTCCGCATTCCACGGGCGCGCGCGATCATCAATCGCATGGGTTTCAACAACGATGGCGTCGAGCGCTTGCTGATGAACGTCGCGCGCGCGCGCTATCGCGGCATACTCGGCATCAACATCGGAAAAAATTTCGATACCCCGATCGAGCATGCCGCGGACGACTACGCCTACTGCCTGCGCAAGGTTTACACAGCGGCGAGCTACATTACGGTCAATATCTCATCGCCCAATACCGCGAATCTTCGCCAGTTGCAGCAGACCGGGGAACTCGACCGCCTGCTGGGCCGGCTCGCCGGCGAACGCCGCATATTGGCCGACCGTCATGGCAAACGCGTTCCCCTCGCGGTCAAGATCGCACCCGATCTGGCGCAGTACGATGTCGTCGGAGTGGCGGCGCTCCTCATCGAGCACGGCATCGACGCCGTGATTGCAACCAACACCACGACCGCGCGAGAAGGTGTCAACGGTCTGCCGCATGCCGATCAGACCGGGGGCTTAAGCGGCGCGCCGCTGAAACATCGCTCGACGCAGATCGTCCAACAACTAGCCGTCCAGCTTGCGGGCCGTCTTCCCATCATCGCGGCCGGCGGCATTCTTTCAGGGACGGATGCACGGGAGAAAATCGCCGCCGGCGCGAGTTTGGTGCAACTCTACAGCGGTCTGATCTACGAAGGGCCGGCACTGGTCGAAAAAATCGCCGCCGCGCTTGCTCAGTGAGGCACGGTTGCCGGCGCTCTGGCCGATGCGTCGCGCCGGCGAACATCCTCCGGGCGTCTGACCGTGTTATTTTCTTAGTTGCAGTTCGCATAAGGCGCCCCATACCTGGCGTTATAATCGGCAGCCTGGTTCCAGCCTTTCCCGCGAAATCCACTGTATGAATACCCGTGTAGACCTGCCCAGCGCGCCGCATTTGCGGCTCCAATTCAATCTGCGCTGCGAGGATCTCTATCGCCGGGAAGGCTTGCTGCGGCTGGACGCGGAGTTCATGGCTTTCCTCGGTCAGGCCGATCCGGCACTCCAGGAGCGCCTGAAATTCCTGCGTGCGGGCCAATCGCCGCTGCCGCCCAGGCAAGAATCGGAGTTTCTGATCGACCTCGCCGGCCACCTCGATGATTTCATCGCGTATCTGTTCGGCATCGAAAGCGAAGTCGGCGCGCTGTCGGCACGGCATTTCGAACTCGCTCCGCTGTATTCCTGCAAACGCCTGTTCGTGCAGCGCAGGGCGGTCAACACCTACAAGGCCGAGGCGGCCGCCGCATTCGAAGGCGCCCGGCTCGAAGCCCAGCTCGCAACCTGGTTCGACGGCAGGTTCAGCGAACTGGAGTTTTCGCGTCACGTTACCGACTGGCTGAAGGACGAGGCAGCCAACGCCGGAAAGCTCAATGCGGCCATGCGCTATGCGGCATGGGCCGTGCATACAGCCGAAGGGCAACACAAACATCATGATGGCGTGCTGTTCAAGATACCGAAGAAGCTCGACTTTCAGCGTCTGGTGTCGGTGAAAACGCACAACGAAAATGGAATCAGCGTGCATACGCTGTCCCATGTTCGCCGACGCCACGGGTTCGCGTTGACGGACTCAGGTACCGATCTGGCTGGTGCCCTGAACGAAACCAACTACTGCATCTGGTGCCACGAGCAGGAAAAGGATTCCTGCTCGCACGGTCTGAAGGAAAAACCCGCGTCGCCGGACGCGCGCCCGGCATTCAAGAAGACCGTATTTGGCGTGCCGCTCGCCGGATGTCCGCTGGAAGAGCGCATTTCCGAGTTCCAGAAACTCAAGACGGAAGGCGTGACGCTTGGCGCGCTCGCCATGATTGCGCTGGACAATCCCATGGTCGCCGCGACAGGCCACCGCATCTGCAACGACTGCATGAAGTCTTGCATCTACCAGAAGCAGGAACCGGTGAATATCCCGCAAGCGGAGACGCGCACGCTCAAGGATGTGCTGGAACTGCCCTGGGGCTTCGAGATTTACTCGCTGCTCACGCGCTGGAACCCGCTGAATCTGAAACGACCCCTGCCCTTGCCGCCGAGCGGGCGCCGCGTGCTGATCGCCGGGCTGGGTCCGGCCGGTTTCACGCTCGCACATCATCTGATGAACGACGGCCATGCCGTGGCTGGCATCGACGGTTTGAAAATAGAACCTTTGCCGGCACACATCGGCGGCGTCGATACGCGCGGAACGCGGGTCGCTTTTGAACCCATTCACGACGTTGAATCCCTGTACGAATCCCTCGACGACCGCGTCATGGCCGGCTTTGGCGGCGTGGCCGAATACGGCATCACCGTGCGCTGGGACAAAAACTTCCTCAAGCTGATTCGCCTGTTGCTCCAGCGACGCGAGCAGTTTGCCTTGTTCGGCGGCGTGCGCTTCGGCGGCACGCTGGAAGTGGACGATGCATTTGCCCTGGGTTTCGATCATGTCGTGCTGGCCGCGGGAGCGGGCCGTCCGACCGTGCTCGACATTCCCAATGCGCTGGCGCCGGGCGTACGCACGGCCTCGGATTTTCTGATGGCTCTGCAACTCACCGGTGCGGCGAAAAACGATTCCATCGCCAACATGCAGTTGCGCCTGCCGGTCGTGGTGATCGGCGGTGGGCTCACCGCCGTCGATACCGCCACAGAGTCGCTGGCTTATTACCCATTGCAGGTCGAAAAGTTTCTGCGTCGCTACGAAACCCTGTGCGCCGAAGGCGATGAAGATAAAGTCCGCGCCGCGTGGACCGCGCCGGAACGCCAGATCGCCGATGAGTTTCTGGCCCATGCGCGTGCGATACGCGCTGAGCGGATGAAGGCCGCCGCAGCCGGCCGCGAGCCGCATGTGCTCGAGTTGCTGCAATCCTGGGGCGGTGTCACGCTCGCGTACCGCAAGCGCCTGATCGACAGCCCCTCGTATACCTTAAATCACGAGGAAATCGAAAAAGCGCTGGAAGAAGGCATCCGCTTCTCCGAGAACCTGGCCCCGGCGGCCGTGGTGGTGGACGAATACGGCTATGCCAGTGGCCTGCGCGTTACCGGCAGCGCTGATGGCGGCAGTGTCGACACCACGCTTCCCGCACGCACCGTGCTGGTAGCTGCGGGTACCCAGCCCAATACCGTGCTGGCGCGCGAAGACGCGAATAACTTCGCACTTGATGGACGTTACTTCCAAGCTTGCGACGAATCCGGCAATCCGGTCAAGCCTGAAAAAAGCGCCAAGCCCGGCACGCCGCAAGTGCTGTTGTCGCGACGAAGTGATGGTCGCTTCGTGAGTTTTTTCGGCGACCTGCATCCGTCATTCTTCGGCAACGTAGTCAAGGCCATGGGCAGCGCCAAGCAGGGCTATCCGGTGATCAGCCGAGTGCTGGCAAACTTGCCACCCGCATCGGCGCATAGTGACATCGATTTTTTTGCTGAACTGAACCTCGATCTGCGTGCGAGCGTGCATGAAGTCATCCGGCTCACGCCGAACATTGTCGAAGTCGTGGTACGGGCGCCCCAGGCGGCGCGAAAATTTCAACCCGGACAGTTCTACCGTTTGCAGAATTTTGAAACGCTGGCCAGAACAACGGACGGCACGCGCCTGGCAATGGAAGGCCTCGCGCTGACCGGGGCCTGGGTGGATCGCAGCAAAGGCCTGGTTTCCACCATCGTGCTGGAAATGGGCGGGTCGTCGGATCTGTGTGCGCTGCTCAAACCCGGCGAACCCGTGATCCTCATGGGCCCCACCGGTTCCCCGACCGAAATTCAGGGCAATGAAACCGTGGCACTGGTAGGCGGCGGTCTTGGCAATGCGGTGCTTTTCTCCATCGGCCAGGCGCTGCGCGCCGCTGGTTCGCGCGTGCTGTATTTCGCCGGCTACAAAAAAATCATCGACCGTTACAAGGTCTCGGAAATCGAAGCCGCCGCAGACGTGGTCATCTGGTGCTGTGATGAAGCCCCCGGATTCGCGCCCACCCGCAAGACCGACCGCAGCTTCGTGGGCAACATCGTGCAGGCCATGGCGGCTTACGCGACCGGACAACTCGGCGAACAGTCCATCGCATTCAACGACGCGGATCGCATTATCGCCATCGGCTCCGACCGCATGATGGCCGCCGTGGCTGCGGCGCGCCATGGCGTGCTCAAAGCCCATGTGAAGCCGCATCATTTCGCCATCGGCTCGATCAACTCGCCAATGCAATGCATGATGAAAGAAATCTGCGCACAATGCCTGCAACCGCACATCGATCCCGTCACCGGCGCGCGCAGCTTCGTATTCTCCTGCTTCAACCAGGATCAGCCGCTCGATAGCGTCGATTTCCCGGGTCTTGCCGCGCGCCTCACGCAGAACTCGGTACAGGAAAAATTGACAGCGCAATGGATCAGGCGCTGCATCACCCACCTCGACCATCGGACGCGGTCGTAAACAAATCGTGGGTTCAGTGGTTTAATTCCGCAGTGAACACCGTAGCGAACACCGCCCTGACCGACGCCATAGACGCAGTGCTGCCGCAAATGCAGTGCACTCAGTGTGGCTACCCCGCTTGCCGGCCTTATGCCGAGGCCATCGCGCGCGGCGAGGCTGACATAAACCAGTGCCCGCCCGGCGGTGCGGCCGGTATCCGCAAACTGGCCAATCTGCTGGGCCGTGCCCAGATACCGCTCAATCCGGTCAACGGCATCGAGCAAGCGCGCAGAGCCGCATTGATCGACGAGGCGCGCTGCATCGGCTGCAAACTGTGCATTGACGCCTGTCCAGTCGATGCCATCGTCGGCGCGGCAAAACGCATGCACACGGTGCTCACCGAATCCTGCACCGGTTGCGCGCTCTGCCTGCCGCCTTGTCCGGTGGATTGCATCGATATGGTCGAACTGGGACCGCTGGCGCAGAACGGCAACCGGCATGCCGCGATGCTGGCGATGCAATCCGTCGAAGATATGTCCGTGATGGCGCGAGAGCGCTTCGAATTTCGCCAATTCCGCCTCGCGCGCACCGAGCAGGAGCGTAGTGAGCGACTCGCCCGGCAGGCGCACGACCCGCTCGCGCACCTGGAAACACCGGAGGGCAGCCACGGCAGCGACCGCAAAAAAGCCGCGGTTCAGGCCGCGCTCGAACGCGCGCGCGCGCGCCGCGCTGGGTCCGCATGACAACAGCAATGGGTTCGGAAAGGATATGAACCCCGCCAAGCGACTGAAAATCTTCTGCCGACTGCGTGCTGCCAATCCAGCACCAACCACGGAACTGGTCTATCAATCGCCGTTCGAGTTGCTGATCTCGGTTATTTTGTCCGCGCAGGCCACCGACAAAAGCGTCAATCTCGCCACTGTGAATTTGTTCCCCGTCGCCAACACGCCACGGAAAATTCTAGACCTGGGCGAGACCGGTCTCACGCCTTACATCCAGCGCATTGGGCTCTATCGCACCAAGGCCAGGAACATTATCGCCGCCTGCGCCCTGTTGGTGGAAAAATTCGGCGGCGAGGTTCCGGCTAACCGCGAAGATCTCGAAAGTCTGTCCGGCGTAGGCCGCAAAACCGCAAGCGTCGTCCTCAATACCGCTTTTGGCGAACCCACGATCGCGGTCGACACCCATATCTTCCGCGTCGCCAATCGAACCGGACTCGCGCCGGGCAAGAATGTCGTCGAAGTTGAGCAGCGCCTGCTGAAATTTGTTCCGAAGCCCTTTCGGCGCGATGCGCACCACTGGCTGATCCTGCACGGACGCTACGTCTGCAAGGCACGCCGGCCCGACTGCCCAACTTGTCTGATCCGGGACTTGTGCGAGTTCAAACCGAAGATCAAGCCAAAGTAAAGTGCACTCTCGCCCCTCGCCGCCAATGTTCACCCCCTCACGCGCTGACGCCCGCCGCTTTTTCTTCGAGACCTGGGGCAAGTTTCGCTCGCAGGCAGCACTGGAAGGATTGGAACGGACGGCGATCGAGATCATGCTGCTGCACCCCGAATATCACTCATTGCTCGACGAGGCAGAGCGCAATATCGAGCGAGACTTTTTCCTGGAGAGCGGCGCAGTCAATCCGTTTCTGCATTTATCGCTGCATCTGGCCGTTGCTGAGCAGGTTTCGATTGACCAGCCGCGCGGGATCGGCGTCGCGTATCGCGAGCTGGTTCGCCAAGCCACTTCGGAGCACGATGCCTTGCATGTGTTGCTGGAATGTCTGGACGAAGTGGTCTGGCGTGCGCAACGCGACCGTGCCGCACCCGACGAGACTGCGTATCTCGAATGCATCTGGCGCGGACTTGGCTGACACTGGCATCGCCTTGTTGCCCGCAGTCGCGGCAATTAAAAAAAGAGCCCGAGGCTCCTTTTTCGTTGCCGCTGACCCGCCCTGGAAATTATTTGACCTTCAGATCGCCGCTCAGGCTGGCGTAATACGCTGCCAGATCTTTGATGTCCTGCTTTGACAGGTTCGCCGCCTGCGGCGCCATTAGCGGATTCTTGCGCTTGCCGGATTTGTAGTCGCGCAATGCTTTGCCCAGGAAGTCGGCTGGCTGGCCGGCCAGCCGGGGATAGTCGGGCGCGAGCGGCGAATTACCATCCGGTCCATGGCAGGCGGCACACAACGCGGCTTTCTCCTTGCCCCTGGTTGCATCTCCTCCAGCCACTGCACTACCACACAATGCCCATCCGGCTACCGCAATCGTCGCGATCCACAGCTTGTTCATATCGTCCCTTTTCAGATCTTGAACGGGCTTACTTGCCCGAATAGTAAGCAGCCAGGTCAGCCATATCCTGCTCGGTCAGGCTGGCGGCAATTGCCTTCATGCTCGGATGCTGACGATCGCCGGATTTGTAGGCCTTCAGCGCGCTCACGATGTAGCCTGCATTCTGTCCACCCAGCTTCGGAACGTGATAGGTCTCCGGATATGCGGTTCGAAACCCGGGAATCCCGTGGCAACCGGCACACATGGCAGTCTTGTTTTTGCCTGCCTCGGCGTTTCCTTCCGCGTGGAGCGGCGCGGTCAGCATCGACAGGACCATGGTGAGGCCGGCAAAGCTAAAGCTGCGAGTATTCATGAATTGAAACTTCCTCGGTTCTGAACGACTGGTTGAAACGCAAAAAAATCCCGCAGGACTTTATCCGAACCGCGCCGGCTGGTCAACGTTCGCATCAAGGCCTGTGGGGAGTAAGTTAGTTGTCCGGTTCTGTAGCACGTAATGTGTCCGGTTTTTTGGGTGAGATATGGAAAGACCCATAAGCCGGGCGCGTTGGTTACAGGAGACGCGGACAATGAGATTCCAAGAGGCCTACGCAGG
>JANLTJ010000087.1:0-12463 GCA_031362885.1 Betaproteobacteria bacterium | reverse complement strand
GCCTCGATGAAGGAGTCCGCTTGCGCGGCATCGCGGTTTACCGCCGCGACGACTTCCGCGCACACGGTGTCGATGTAACCGAGCATTTGTTCGACGCCGCCAAACGCGAGCTTCTGGACATACTTGACCCCGGGATTTCGGGTGCCGAAGCGGGCCGCGCCTTCATCGCCGTCGAAATTGCGCGCCTTGAACGGCTCGCGGTCCGACCACACCTGTTGCATGCGGGAATACTCGGTTTCCGATCCGCGCACGCGGTCATCAATGCGCAGGGTAAAAGTGTAGTTGGCCAGCATCAGTTCGCCGAGAACCTTGATTTCCACCACTTTGCGCTGTTCGCGGCCGTTCGCAGTCGCAAAGTGCGTCGCGATATCATCGGCCTCTTCGGCATTCAGTACCTTCGCCGCCTGTTGCACGAATATCGACTCGACCCAAGACGGATTGTCGATGCGCTCCCGGATCATGGCGTCAATCGCGGGAATGAACAGCGCTTCGGCCTCCTGCCATTCCACCGCCTTTGCATTCCAGTCGCGGCCCAGCCCCGCTGCCCTGCCGCGCGCCGCGAGTTGCTTGCGCATCGCACCGAGCCCGGCTTGCTTGACCGCCAGTCTTCCCACCGCCAGCGGCACGTCGGGCTCATGGCTTGCGGCTAGGCGCGCAATGGCGTCGTCCTTGAGCACATCGGCCGTCGCCGTTGCGGCTGCAAACAACGCCGCAAGTATTGCCAATACAAACATTCTTCCCATCTGCATCTCTGACTCCTTGATCGGAGTGCGCAGTGTACCTGTTGCCGGGTGCGCCCGGAAAACCACGCTGCGTTGAGGTAGCATGCATCGTTTCCTGAAACCGACCAATAACGGAGAACCCCCATGGCAGCACACAACAAAGTCGCCATCGTCACCGGCGCGGGCAGCGGTATCGGCAAGGCAGTGGCGCTGACTTTACTCAATGACGGCTATCGCGTTGCCCTTGCCGGCCGGCGCAAGGACGCACTCGAACAAACCGCAAAGGATGCCGGCGCGAATGGATCGCGCGCGCTGGCAGTGCCCACCGATGTAACCAAACCGGATTCGGTGGCTGCGCTGTTCGCCGCCACGAAAAAAGCCTGGAGCCGGCTCGACGTGTTGTTCAACAACGCCGGGGTAAGCGCGCCTGCCATACCCCTGGAAGACCTGACGTTCGAGCAATGGAAAAACGTGGTGGACATCAATCTCACCGGCATGTTCCTGTGCATGCAGGAAGCCTTCCGCACGATGAAGGCGCAAGACCCGAAGGGCGGGCGCATCATCAACAACGGCTCGATTTCAGCCCACGCCCCGCGCCCTAACTCGGCGCCCTATACCTCCACCAAGCACGCCGTGACCGGACTCACCAAATCGGGTTCGCTCGACGGGCGCAAGTACGACATCGCGGTATGCCAGATCGACATCGGCAACGCGCTGACCGACATGGCCAGGCGCATGACCCAGGGCGTACCCCAAGCCGACGGCCAGATCAAGGTCGAAGCCACCATGGATGTCCAGCACGTCGCCGACGGCGTGCTGCACATGGCCGCGCTGCCGCTGGAAGTGAACATGCAGTTCGTCACCATCATGGCCACCAAAATGCCTTTCGTCGGGCGCGGCTGACAACTGACGTTTTCCCCAATTCACCGTTGCAAATTGGGCTGCAACCCTCCTCTCCCCTCGCGGGAGAGGGAAGGGAGAGGGAGGGTCATGCGTATTCGCTATGACTGTCGTCGATATAGGAGCGCTTAATAGCATGGAGCCAGCCGCGTGGCTCTGGATTCCGATCACCATCGCGGCGGCCTTTGCGCAGACCCTGCGCAATGCCGGGCAGCGCCTGCTGGTTCCCGATCTGGGCACGCTGGGCGCGACGCTGGTGCGCTTTTTGTACGGTCTGCCGTTCGCCGCCGCATGGCTGATCGGGGTGCTGGCCGTGACCCATACGGGATTGCCCGCGCCCAATGCACGCTTCGCGCTGTTCGTAACCGGGGGCGCGATTTGCCAGATGCTGGCGACCGCCTTGCTGCTGCGGGCCATGATGGAACGCAACTTCACGCTGGGCATTGCCTATTCCAAGAGCGAAATCATCCAGGTCGCGCTGATCGGCTTCGTGCTGCTCGGCGATCCGGTGAGCGCGGTGCTGGCAGTGGCCATCGGCTGCGCGACACTGGGCGTGCTGTTTCTCTCGCCCGCCGATCCCCGGCGGCCGATCCGCGCATTTCTCACCGGCTGGACCACACGCCCGGCATTGATGGGCATCGCCGCCGGCACCGGCTTCGCCCTGGCCGGAGTCGGCTATCGCGGTGCCTCACTGTCGCTTACCGATACATCCTTCGTGGTCGCCGCCGCCTCGACACTGGTCTGCGCGCAACTCCTGCAAACTGCTTTGCTAGGCGGTTGGCTCGGCATCTTCCGTCCGCGGACCGCCATCCGCGTATTGAATGTGAGACGCCTGCCGGTCTTCGTCGGCCTGATGGGCGCCATGGCTTCGGTGGGCTGGTTCACCGCCATGGCGATCGAGTCCGTCGCCCATGTTTATACCCTGGGCCTGATTGAACTGCTGTTCAGCTACATCGTGTCGCGGAGGCTGTTCCGCGAACACCTCACCCGGCTCGAACTCAGCGGCATGCTGCTGCTTGGCCTCGGGCTGGTGATCGTGGCGCTGGAACGCTAGCGGCAGATTGGCTATTTCCTTAAGTGTGCCTTAAGTCTGGCCACCGGCCATTGGGGTTCCCTCGATTCGGCGGACACTTCCGAATCACCGCCGCCGCGAACGCAAGATTTCTCTGGCGAACTGTGCGAAATCCGGCAGACGCTGAGTGGCAATGGAATGCACGATTGCCCAATTGATGGCATCGTAGTTATGGACGGCAATGTTGCGAAATCCCACTGCCTTCTTCATACGTTCCGCCAGATCGACGCTGATCATTCCTGCTTGGCTTAACACATCGAACGTCTGCCCCATCGTGTCGGGTGGCGCAAGATTCGTTTCCGAAATAAGGTGAGCGCCGATGTCGATGCAAATCTGCACCGCCCGAGTCAGGTTGAGCGAGACAATATCCTGCGCATCGATATCGTTCGCCAGCGCTTTCGCATCTGCCGGGCATTTTTCCTCGACCCGGCGCACACATCGGCGCAGCGATTCCAGTTTCTCCTCTATCACCGGCCAATCCACGCTTTGCGCCTCTCTCTCAGAATTCTGCTTCGATACGGTAAAAAATCCGCCTGGTCGAATAAATGCCTGCGCAGGATGAAGGCGTAATGTCGGTCTTCTCCCAATAGTCTTTTCCCGCCGGCGAGAATCTGGCCGAGCAAGGGTTCTCCGGCGGAAAAAAGATCCACCAGGTCAACCGGCCTTCCCAATGCCACCGACAGTTCGGAAATCAACTGGATTTTCTTACTTTCGTCCAGTACGCGCCCAACATCCACCGCGAGATCAATATCGCTTTCCGGTCCTTGTGACCCGGCCGCCAGCGAGCCAAACAACATTGCCAGGCGAACATCCGGATGCCCCTCGAGGATTTTTTTAATGGATGCGATTTCACCCAAGTGCTTGCTTCTTGCCATGGTCAGCAACTGATCTTCCGGATTGCCCATGTCTCGACTCTCTGTGGATGTCTTGCGGCGGACTGGCCGCATCGTGGTTCGCGTACGCCGCCCAATTCTACCCCGCATCCCGGGCATGCGGCGTTATCCCACGAGGGAGATCACCCCACCGCAGCTTTGATCGGCAACTTCAATCCGCGCGCTGCATCTGCGACTGCACGCAGCGCGGCCAAGCGCGGGAATCCGCTGCGCCAGGCAATCGCCACCCGTCTGATGGGGCGGGGTTCATCGAAGGGCACGGCTTTAACCAGGCTTTGCGCATGGCGCGGGGTCAGCGCTGTCACCGGCAGCACGGTCATGCCCAGGCCGGAGGCCACCATGCTGCGCAGCGTCTCCAGAGAATTTCCCTGCCGTCCCGGAGCCGGCGCGCTCGCGAATTCACCGCAAGCATCAAGTATCTGGTTGCGAAAACAATGACCGACCGGGAGCAAGAGCAGGCTCACCGGATCGAGTTCGCCAATGGCAATGCTTTTTCGCTTCGCCCACGGGTGTTTGGCCGGCACCACCACCTGGAATTCCTCGTCGTAGAGCGTCAGGGTTTCGATACTGGGCGCATCGAACGGCAGCGCCAGGATGGCTGCGTCGATGCTTCCGGCACGCAGCAGCGCTTCCAGATTCGCAGTGAGATTTTCTTCGATGTCGAGCGGCATCTGCGGCGCAGCGCTGCGCAGCGCCTGCACCAGATCGGGCAGCAAATACGGCGCGATGGTCGGGATCACGCCCAGGCGCAGCACGCCCGCGAGCGGATTGCGGCCGGACTTGGCAATGGTTTTCACGCGCCCGGCCTCCGCCAGCACCCGGCGCGCCTGCTCGACCACGCGCTCCCCCGCGTCGGTCAGCAGCACGCCCGTCTTGCCGCGCTCAAACAGTTTCACCCCCAGTTCGTCTTCCAGGTTTCGAATCGCCGCCGACAGGCTGGGCTGGCTGACAAAGCAGCGTTCGGCGGCATGCCCGAAGTGCTTCTCCTCGGCCACCGCCACAATGTATTTGAGCTCTTGAAGGGTCATTCGCGTCCGATAGGTTATGGCTATCGCCACCATCGTAACAAAGTCTTGGCCGGTACGAATGATCGGCCCCTATAGTATGCATGCCGATTACCCGACCCATTCAAAAGAAACCAGCATAAGCACGAACTGCGAAGGCCGGCGTGCACTCCAAGTCATGTGTCACCCAGGCTTGTTCGTTTGACTTCGCTTGAATTCGTCTTGCCCTTGTTAACCTGATTCCCAGACAACCATAAGGAGAAAACCTTGTCGACCGAAACAATGTGCCCGTTCTCGAGCGGTGCTCGCAAACATGCGGTTGCTGGAGCCACGACAAACGCAGACTGGTGGCCCAATCAACTGAACGTCAAGATTCTTAACCAGAACTCCCCCCTGTCAGACCCCATGGGCGAGACGTTCAAGTACGCCGAGGAGTTCAAGAGCCTCGACCTGAACGCAGTCGTCAAGGACCTCCATGCCTTGATGACGGATTCACAGGACTGGTGGCCCGCAGACTACGGCCACTACGGGCCATTCTTCATCCGTATGGCCTGGCATAGCGCCGGCACATACCGCATCTCCGACGGGCGTGGCGGCGCGGGTGGCGGCACGCAGCGATTTGCGCCCCTCAACAGCTGGCCCGACAACGGCAACCTCGACAAGGCGCGCCGCTTGCTGTGGCCGATCAAGCAGAAATACGGCCGCAAACTATCCTGGGCCGACTTGATCATTCTCGCCGGCAACGTCGCTCTGGACTCGATGGGGTTCAAGACCTTCGGTTTCGCCGGTGGGCGCGCCGACGTCTGGGAACCGGAAGAGATTTACTGGGGACCTGAGGCGCAGTGGCTGGGCGATAAGCGCTACACCGGTGAGCGTGAACTCGAGAATCCCCTTGGTGCCGTGCAGATGGGCCTGATCTACGTGAATCCGGAAGGCCCGAATGGCATACCAGACCCAGTGGCTTCGGCACGCGATATTCGCGAAACCTTCGCGCGCATGGCGATGGATGATGAAGAGACTGTCGCGCTGGTTGCCGGTGGACACACCTTCGGCAAGTGCCACGGTGCGGCCGATCCAGGAAAATATGTCGGCCCCGAACCTGAGGGCGCAGATATCGAAGAGCAAGGCCTGGGCTGGAAAAACAGCTTTGGCAGCGGCAAGGGTGTTCATACAATCACCAGCGGCATCGAAGGCGCATGGACCACCAACCCGATCAAATGGGACAACGACTACTTTGAGATACTTTTCAAATACGAATGGGAACTGACGAAGAGTCCGGCCGGTGCCCACCAGTGGACTCCGAAGGACGCCTCCGCCAAAGGCACCGTGCCCGATGCGCATGATCCCTCGAAGCGGCATGCACCGATGATGACCACGGCCGACCTCGCGCTGAGAATGGACCCGGAATATGAAAAAATTTCGCGACGCTTCCTGAAGAATCCCCAAGAGTTTGCGGACACCTTCTCCAGGGTCTGGTACAAACTGACGCACCGCGACATGGGACCACGAGCACGATATCTCGGCCCGTTGGTGCCGAAAGAAGTTCTGATATGGCAGGATCCCATTCCGGTCGTGAATCACAAGCTGGTCGAGGAACAGGACATCGCTGCCCTGAAGGCCAGGACCCTCGCCTGCGGACTGTCGATCTCGCAACTGGTCACAACAGCATGGGCGTCGGCGGCAACCTTCCGTGGCAGCGACAAGCGCGGCGGCGCCAATGGCGCGCGCCTGCGCCTGGCACCGCAAAAGAATTGGGAAGTGAACCAGCCCGCGGAACTGGCGAATGCCCTGCAAAAACTCGAAGCGGTCCGGACGGAATTCAACGACGCGCAATCGGGCGGGAAAAAAGTCTCGCTGGCTGACCTGATCGTGCTGGGCGGCTGCGCGGCCGTCGAGGCGGCAGCGAAGAAGGCCGGCCAGGACGTGAAAGTCCCCTTCGCGCCGGGGCGCATGGACGCGCTGCAGGAGCAAACCGATGTCGAGTCCTTCGCTGTACTGGAGCCAATCGCAGATGGATTCCGAAACTACACCCGCAAGGGACAGGAGGGCTCGGCAGCCGAGCTCCTGCTCGACCGCGCAAACCTGATGACGCTGACTGCTCCGGAGATGACCGTTCTGGTCGGTGGCATGCGCGCCCTGAACGCAAACGTCGGGCAGTCCAAGCACGGTGTTTTCACCCAGCGACCCGGGACATTGAGCAATGATTTCTTCGTCAATCTCCTCGACATGAGCACGAAATGGCAGAAGTCCGCCGCTTCCGAAGGCGTGTTGGAGGGACGCGATCGGACGACGGGCGAGATCAAGTGGACCGGGACGATTGTGGATCTGGTCTTCGGTTCGAACTCGCAACTGCGCGCTGTTGCGGAAGTTTATGCGGCCAGCGACGCACAAAAATCGTTCGTGCGCGACTTTGTGGCGGCCTGGAACAAAGTGATGAATCTTGATCGCTTTGACCTTGCCCGACCATAGAGCCAGGCATCACCACTCTTCAAAGAGAAAACGCAGAACCGATATCCACAAGGCATCCCGGGCCAAATATGGCCCGGGATGCCAGCAGATATAGCTTTGCCGTTACATCATCCGACCGGCCGTAACAGCAGGTCAGCCGGGCGCAGTTTTTCGAGTGCAATGCGCATGCGCTTCGCCCAGGGGTATTTCGCAGGCACCATCAGACAAAACTTTTCGTCGTAGAGCGGCAGGGTTTCAATGCCCGGCACCTCGAAGGGCAACGCCAGAATAGCCGCGTCGAATTCCCCGCACGCAACAACACTTCCAGATTCGCGGTCGAGGTTATTCTCGATGTCGAGCGGCGTCTGCGGCGCAGCCATGCGCAACACCTGCACCAGATCGGGCAGCAGATAAGGCGCGATGGTCGAAATCACGCCCAGCCGCAATACCCCGGCGAGCGGCTTGCGGCCGGACTTGGCGATGCTCTTTACGCGCTCGGCTCCCGCCAGCACCCGGCGCGCCTGTTCGATGACATGCTCGCCGGCGTCGGTAAGCAGCACGCCGCCGGTCTTCCGCTCGAAGGCCTTAACGTCCAGTTCATCTCCAGATAGCGGATCGCCGCCGACAGGCTGGGCTGACTGACGAAACAACATTAGGCCGCGCATGAATTTGAGTTCCTGAAGGGTCAGGGTCTGACGATAGGTTATGGCTATCGGCTCCATCGTAACAAAGTCTTGGCTGGCACAGCAGGGGCCCCGCTACAGTGAGCGCCATCCGGTTTTCAACCCTCTCAAAGGAGACCCGCATGACTGCATCCCGTGAAGGCCAACGCGTACCCCAGGTAACGTTTCGCACCCGCATTCAAAACGAGTGGAGGAACATTACGACCGACGACCTGTTCAAGGGCAAGACCGTGGCGGTGTTCTCGCTGCCCGGCGCGTTTACGCCGACCTGTTCTTCGACCCATTTGCCGCGTTACAACGAACTCGCGCCGGCGTTTTTCGCCAACGGCGTGGACTCCATCGTATGCATTTCGGTCAATGACACTTTCGTGATGAACGAATGGGCGAAAGACCAGGAATCCGACAACGTGACGCTCATCCCGGACGGCAACGGCGAGTTCACCGACGGCATGGGCATGCTGGTGGACAAGGCTGACCTGGGCTTTGGCAAACGCTCCTGGCGCTATTCGATGCTGGTACGCAACGGCGTGGTGGAAAAAATGTTTGTCGAACCGAACAAGCCGGGTGATCCTTTCGAAGTGTCCGATGCCGACACCCTGCTCGCCTATATCAACCCGAAAGCGAAAAAGCCGGATCAGGTCGCCATTTTCACCCGCGAAGGCTGCCAGTGGTGCGCCAAGGCCAAGGCCAAGCTCACTGAACTCGGCTACGACTATGCCGAAGTTCCGCTGGAGCACAAGTCGCGCAGTCGAGCCGTGGGCGCCATTGCCGGCGCGCAGACGGTGCCGCAAGTATTCATCAACGGCGAACGTATCGGCGGCTGGGAGGAACTGGAACGCTGGGCGCAGAAAGCGGCCTGAGCCGTCTCGGCGGGTTACGCTGGGCTAACCCGCCCTACGATAGGAAGCCGCCTGTTGCGCTGTGCACGGCCAAGTGCCGGGTGCTTCCCATCTCGGGTATGCTCCCGGCACCGTCATTTATTGTGGGAACACATCATGATTCACGTCATCGCCACCGTTGACCTTCAGCCGGGAAAGCGCGACGCCTTCCTCGCCGAATTCCGCAAACTCATTCCCGCCGTTCTGGCCGAAGCCGGTTGCGTCGAATATGTGCCGACCATCGATGCGCAGACCGACTTGCCGAATCACGCGCGCATGGGCGCCGACCGCGTGGTCATCATCGAAAAGTGGGAAACACTCGCGCACCTGAAAGCGCACGCGGTCGCGCCGCATATGCAAGCCTATCGGCCGAAGGTGAAAGACTTCGTGAAGTCGATGGAACTGCGGGTGCTCACGCCAACCTGACCACGACGGCCCGCCGAAGTTCGAACACCCTTCGCGAGCCGCAAAGAAGCGCGAGACACTCGACTTGCAACATCACCGCCACACCGGAGGTTAATCATGCGCTATCGATTGCTCGGCCGTTCCGGCCTGCTGGTTTCGGAGATATGTCTCGGCACCATGACTTATGGCGGCAAAGGCCGCTGGCAGCCGATCGGACAACTCACGCTTGCCGAAGTCGAGGCGCAGTTGAAAATTGCTTTCGATTCCGGTGTGAATTTCATCGACACCGCGAACGTTTATTCAGAGGGAGATTCCGAAGCGCTGCTCGGGCAGGCGTTGAAAAATCTGCGCCTGCCGCGCGAGGAACTGGTGATCGCCACCAAGGTGCGTGTGCGCATGGGCGCGGGGCCAAACCAGGTCGGCCTGTCGCGCGGGCACATCATGGATTCAGTGAACGCCAGTCTCAAACGGCTGCAACTGGAGCACATCGACCTCTACCAGATTCACGGACAGGACCTGGCCACACCACTGGAGGAAACCCTGCGCACGCTGGAAGATTTGGTCCGGTCGGGCAAGGTGCGCTGCCTCGGGCTGAGCAATCACGCCGCGTGGCAGATCATGAAAGCGGTATCGATTTCGGAGCATCGCGGCTGGAATCGCTTTCAAAGTATTCAGGCCTACTACTCGTTGGCGGGACGGGACCTGGAGCGGGAAATCGTACCCGTGTCGCTCGATCAGGGCCTCGGAATACTAGTCTGGAGTCCCCTGGCAGGAGGCTTGCTGTCCGGGAAATTCAACGAAAACGACAAAGGCCCGGACGGCGCGCGCCGCACGAATTTCGATTTTCCGCCGGTGGACCGCTCACGGACTTTTCGCTGTGTCGAGGCGATGCGCCCGATGGCAGACGCGCGCGGTGTGTCGGTCGCGCGTGTGGCATTGGCCTGGCTGCTGCATCAACCCGCGGTCACCAGCGTGATCGTGGGAGCGAAATCCATCGCGCAGCTCGCCGACAATATCGCTGCCACCGATCTGAAGTTGACTGATGCCGAGCTTCAGACCTTGAACGAAGTCAGCATACTTCCGTCCGAGTATCCCGGCTGGATGTTCGACAGACAGAACAAGGATCGCTTCCCCGGCTGACGCATGCCGGCATTTGCGTTGACGTGCTGGCGAACCGCCTTACATCACCTCTGAGTACGTTCCTATTTGTCGTTCCCGCGAAAGCGGGAATTCATGTTTCCGATGGGCAACTGGGTGCCTATCGCCGACAAAGTGATTCGAGGAGAAGATTCGCGGGGAGAACGCGATCTCGGAGTTTCTTTAGTGCAATCCGGCGTCCACCACAAATGCCTGGGGAGTGGCCATGCTGCTGTCTGCGGCGGCAAGCCACAGCACCATGCGCGCAATATCGTCTGCCATCAGCCGCTTCTTCAGACATTGCTGACGCATCAAATTCACTTCCGCCTCCGGCGTCAGCCAAAGCTTGATCTGGCGCTGCGTCATCACCCATCCGGGTACGACGCAATTAACGCGAATGTTGAACGGTCCGAGGTCGCGCGCCAGACCGCGCGTTAGACCCTCGACGCCCGCCTTCGCAGTCAGGTAGACGGGCATATTGCCGGAGGCCGAGCGCCAACTGCCTGAACCCATGTTAATGATTGAACCGCCACCCAGGCGTTTCATGCCGTCCATGACCGCCTGTGCCGCGAAGAACTGATGGCGCAGATTGACTGCGATACGCTCGTCCCAGTATTCCGGCGTGACGCTTTCTATCGAATGACGGTCATCGCGCGCGGCGTTGTTGACCAAAACGTGAGGATCACCCAACTTCCGGCGCGCCTCCTCGATGTTGCGGCGGAAATCGGGTACGTCGCGCAGGTCGCTGGGAAAGAAAGTCGCCTGCGCATGGCCGCGCGCGGCGATGTCGGCCACCAGCTTTTGCGCTGATTGCGCATCCATGTCAAAGAAAGCAACGCGCGCGCCCTGTGCCGCGAAATGCTCGACAATTGACGCGCCGATCCCGGTCGCGCCACCGGTCACGAAAACGACTTTTTCTTTCAGGCTGGGATAACTGGCAAGATCGCTCACGAATTCCTCCGCGTCGGGTTGAGCAAAAAAGTTAACGGGACCACTTGCGCGGCCCCGATTCTATGCCGACGCAGCGCGAATGTGGTTGCTGTCCTTCCATGACACGTCGGAATAAACGTCACATCCAGTGCTACTTCGTCAATCTCATTTCTGATTAACGTATTCCACTTCACCCGTTTTTCCCTCATCTCAGCGCCACCCACGAACCTCCCCTCACCCCTCTGCTCCGCTTCAAGTGTGCCTTACCCACGAAATCTCCCTCACCCCCGCCCCTCTGCTACGCTTCAAGTGTTCCCTTGTCCCGGCGGTAGAGGGAAGAAGAGGTTCGTGGTCCCGATTCGCGGCGAACAACACCGTGGAATCTTGTCCCGCAGGGCGAGGGGAGAAAAACGGTTCGCGGGATCGATGCACGGCGAAAAAAACGACTCGGGGTCTCCCGTTGACGGTAATCGGGTATCGTCTCTGCGAACTCAGGGAGCCAGTCTGCCCGTAAAAACCGTATCTGCGTTTTCACGGCAATGACAGCAAGGCGCTTGACCCGCACTTTACTCAGTAAGTCTCCAGGTGCAGCCGCGCCTGCGTCTTCAGCAATGCGGCAACGCTGTCCCAAGCGAGGCCGGCCTGTAGCGCGATATCGCGCAAGGCCAGCACAACGCCTGCTTCCATCGCCCGCAGGCCGCAGACGTAGAAGTATGCGTCCGGGTCGGCCAGCAATGGGGCGAGGTCGGCCGCACGCTCGCGCATGACGTCCTGCACATAGCGCTTCGGTTGGCCCGGCGTGCGCGAGAAGGCGAAGTGGGTGTCAATGAAATCCCGGGGGAGGTTCTGCAGCGGGCCGAAGTATGGCAACTCTTCCTTGGTGCGGGCGCCGAAGAACAGCAGCAGCCTGCCGCCTTCGAATTTGCCACTGGCTTGCAAACGACGGCGCCACTCGGTCATCGCCCGCATTGGCGCCGAGCCGGTGCCGGTGCAGATCATCACGATATGGCTTTTCGGGTGATTGGGCATCAGGAACGATGCACCAAACGGACCGGTCATCTGCACCTGGTCGCCGACCTGAAGATCGCACAGGTAATTGCTGGCGACGCCGCGCACCGGCCGGCCCGCGTGATCTTCGAGCACCCGTTTCACCGTCAGTGAGGCGTTGTTGTAGCCCGTCCGTTCGCCGTTACGCGGGCTGGCAACCGAATACTGGCGCGGATGGTGGGCGCGGCCATTGGCTTGCAGTCCCGGCGGGATGACTCCGATCGACTGGCCTTCAAGCAGCGGAAACGGCATCGAGCCGAAGTCGAGCACGATGTGGTGAGTGTCGTACTCGCGACCGATCTGGGTGACGCGGACATTGCCGGTAACGGTGGCGGTAATCGAAC
>JANLTJ010000001.1:0-9622 GCA_031362885.1 Betaproteobacteria bacterium | reverse complement strand
GGTCGCGAGCCAGGGCGGCAAGCCGATTCCGTCCGATGCGTTGATCGGGCCGGACGGCCGCGTGAGCGATGACACCCGACTGATTTACGGTGACTACCCCACCACGGGCAAGCGCGACTTCCGGCAAGGCAAGGGCGCGATGCGCGCCTTCGGCGAACACAAGGGTTCCGGTCTTGCCCTCATGTGCGAAATTCTCGGCGGTGCGCTGACCGGCAACGGCTGCTCTTCGCGCGAGGGGCCGTTTGCCAACGGCATGCTGTCGATTTACATTGATCCCGCGAAAATGGATCCGGAGTCGCTTTTTCCTCCGGAGGCAGCTCGTTATGTCGCCTGGATCAAATCCGCAAAGCCGGACCAGCCCGGCGGCGAGACTCTGGTTCCCGGCGAACCGGAACAGCGTTCGCGCAAGCAACGTTTGGCCGATGGCATACCGCTGGCCGAAGAAACCTGGCAGTCGATTCTGGATACGGCGAAGAAGGTCGGGCTGGATACGCGTCGATTTGACGCTTAAGACTAGACACGCACTCACTGCGGAGAGCTTTTCTTTCATTTGAAAACAGCTTCGACCGACCCCAATCCTTCCACCCGCGCGACAACCCGGTTTCCGGCTCCTGCCCAATAAATGTCGGCGATGCTGCCGGTCGAGACAAATTCTCCCTTCGGCAACGCGCGACCCTGACTGGAGTACAAGTTGGCAATCCATACCATCGCCTCGAGCGGGTTGCCGAGCACATTGGCGCCGGTGCCGCGGCTGAATTGCACACCGTCCACGTCAATCGTACCGGTGATGTTTGGCAGATCAAGACTGCGCCAGCCGGTGAACGGTTTACCGAGAACGATTCCCGCGTCCAGCGCGTCGTCCGCGATAAGGGTCGGCACATGGATATGCGCGAGGTCCTGGTAGCGATCATCGATGATTTCCATCGCCACCATGCAGGCGTCGATGGCCATGACCAAATCGTCGCGCCCGTAAGGCGCGGCGCGCGCCGGCAGATCAGACCCCAGACGAAACGCGATCTCGCACTCGATGCCCGGCCGCACGTAGTCGCTCATGCGCAGCGTGGCGCTGCCGTGGTGAATCGTATGGGCGTAAATGCGCCCGGCGCAGGGGTGGAGCACGCCCAATTTTTCCTGAATGCGCACATTCGTGGCGCCGATCTTGTGGCCGGTGGCGGGGCCGAGTTTCGATCCGGCCAGAATGCGGTGAACTTCCTGTTGCAACCGGTAGCCCTCGGCCGCATCACCGGGACGCAGATCGACATCCAGGGAAGGCAACGGCCTGCCATTCAGCCGGTGTTGCGCGATCAGACGCGCGGCATCATGAGCACGTGACGGATTCATCGTCGGGAGATTTCGATTCAACCCATGTTGGACAATCGGATTGTGCCAGAGCAAGGGATTCGAAACACAAGGACCCAGGCTATCGCTAACATCCGCCGGTAACGGTTATGATGGCGTTGCTGAAATCTTCCGCTACCTGCCACCGGATTGGATACGCCGATGAAACCAGAAGATGTCAAGACCGTTGCCGACGCAAAAAAAATCGTCAATGAGCGCAAACTCACCCACGTCAAAGTCGGTGTGTTCGACATCGACGGCATCCTGCGCGGCAAGTACATGTCGCGCGAGAAATTCTTCAGCTCCCTGGAAAAAGGGTTCGGCTTCTGCGATGTGGTTCTGGGTTGGGATTCAAATGACCAGCTCTACGACAACACGCAGTTCACCGGCTGGCATACCGGCTACCCGGATGCGCAGGTGCGCATCCTTCCCGCAACCTGCCGCGATATTCCCTTCGAACCGGGCATGCTGTTCTTTCTCGCCGAGTTCACCGAGGAAGCCAAGGCGCCCTGTCCGCGCGGCGTATTGCGCAGGGTACTGGACAAGGCGCACAAAATGGGTTTCGAGGTGTATGCGGGCTTCGAATTCGAGTACTTTGTTTTCGACGAAACGCCGGACTCGGTGCGCGCCAAGCACTACCGCGATCTGAAACCGATGGCGCCGGGATACTTCGGCTACTCGGTGATTCGCAATACGGTGCATTCCGGTTATTACAACGAAACGCTGAAGCTATGCGAGGACATGCGTTTCCCGCTCGAAGCCCTGCACGAGGAAACCGGCCCGGGCGTACTCGAAGCCGCGATCGCGGTGGATGGCGGTCTCGAAGCTGCCGACAAGGCCAGTCTGTTCAAGACCTTCATCAAGGTCCACGCCCAGTTGAACAATCGCATGGCCACTTTCATGGCCAAGTGGAATGCGAACCTGCCGGGACAAAGCGGCCACATCCACGTCTCGCTCAAGGGCAAGGACGGCAAAGCAGTCTTCCACGACCCGAAGGACCGCCTGCACATGAGCCCGCTGATGAAACATTTCGTCGCCGGCCAGCAGGCGCTGATGCCGGAATTTCTCGGCATGGTGGCGAGCACGGTGAACTCCTACACGCGCATGGTGCCGGGTTACTGGGCGCCCACGCACGCCACCTGGGGCGCGGAGAATCGCACCTGCGCGCTGCGGGTGATTCCCGGCTCGGAAAAGAGCCAGCGCGTCGAATACCGCATCGCGGCAGCCGACTGCAATCCCTACCTCGGCCTCGCCGTGGCGCTCGCCTCCGGCTTGTGGGGTATCGAGCACAAACTCGAATTGGGCAAGCCGGTCTCCGGCAATGCCTACGACCAAAAGCAATCTGCCAAAGGCGCGTTGCCAACTACGTTGTGGGACGCTGCACAAGCACTGAAGAACTCCAAGGCTGCGCGCGCCAGTTTCGGCGATGCCTTCGTCGAACACTTTGCCGCCACCCGCGAATGGGAAGAACGCCAGTTCCGCAAGTCGGTGACGGATTGGGAACTGGCGCGATATTTTGAAATCATCTAGCGCTACTGAAGGGGGACATCGCCTGCTCCCTTTCACTGACCTCACATGACTGATACCCAAAAAACCCTCACTCCCATCGACGGCAGCGTATATGTCGAACGCCCGCTCGCCACCGGCGCCGCGATCCAGCAGGCCATGGAGCGCGCCCGCGTTGCACAGGCGAAGTGGAAACGGGTTCCGCTCGGTGAGCGCATCGGCTTTGTCAATCGCTTTATCGACGCTTTCGTCGCGCGCAAGGACAAAATCGCGGAAGAAATTACCTGGCAGATGGGCCGGCCAATTGGGCAGTCGCCGGGAGAAGTGCGCGGCTTCGAGGAGCGCGCGCGCCACATGGTATCGATTGCCGGGCAGTCACTCGCCGACATCGACGCCGGCCCGAAGCAGGGTTTCCGCCGTTTCATCCGTCGCGAGCCGCTGGGTGTGGTGCTGGTGCTGGCACCGTGGAATTACCCTTATCTCACTTCGGTAAATTCCGTGGTGCCGGCGATTCTGGCGGGCAACGCGGTGATCCTGAAACACTCGAACCAGACGCCGCTGTGCGCCGAGCGGTTCGCGGAAAGCTTTAAAGATGCGGGGTTGCCAGCAGGCGTGTTTCAGTTCCTGCATTGCACGCACGAGCAGAGCGCGCAAATGATCGGCTCACCATTGATTGATTTTGTCTGCTTCACCGGTTCGGTCGAGGGCGGCCATGCGGTGCAGAAAGCAGCGTCAGCGCGTTTCATCGGCGCCGGACTTGAACTCGGCGGCAAAGACCCGGCCTATGTGCGCGCGGACGCAAACATGACGCATGCGGTCGAAAATCTGGTGGACGGCGCCTTTTTTAATTCCGGACAATCCTGTTGCGGCATCGAGCGCATTTATGCGCACGAGAAAATTTACGACGCCTTTGTCGATGGCTTCATCAAACTCACCCGCCAGTACCGTCTTGGCAATCCAATCGAAGCCAACACTAACCTCGGCCCGATGGTGCGCACCCGTGCAGCGGAGTTCGCACGCGGCCAGGTGAAGGAGGCCATCGCTGCCGGCGCAAAGTCGCTGGTTGATGCAAAAGAATTTCCCGCCGACAAACCCGGCACGCCCTACATGGCGCCGCAGGTGCTGGTCAACGTTAATCACACCATGCGCCTGATGAACGAGGAAAGCTTTGCGCCGGTTATCGGCATCATGAAAGTAAAAAGCGACGAAGAAGCCATCGCGCTGATGAACGACAGCCAGTATGGCCTGACCGCGGCGATCTGGACTGCCGATGAAGCCGCCGCGCTTTCCATCGGCGAGCGCGTCGAAACCGGTACCTGGTTCATGAACCGATGCGATTATCTCGACCCGGCGCTGGCCTGGACCGGCGTCAAGGATTCCGGACGCGGATGCACGTTATCGAGCGTCGGCTACGAAGCGTTGACGCGCCCGAAGTCGTTTCATTTGCGGCTAAAGACTTGAGCCCGGGAAAGACGGCCATGGATAGTTCGTATCCGCTCCTACCTCAGGCGATAAAGATTCACCCACGTCAAACCTTCGTATAGTCAGGGCAACAAGAACCATGGATGCAAAAACACTGACCCGCAACTGGAACTACCCCACCTCCGTGCGCTTCGGTGTCGGCCGCATCGCCGAGCTGCCCGCCGTGTGCAGGGAACTCGGCATGAAGCGCCCGCTGCTGGTTACCGACCCGGGGCTTCGCAAACTGCCGATGATTGAGGCCGCGCTCGACTTATTGCGCAGCGCCGGCCTCGGCGACGCGGTGTTCTCGGACATCCGCGCCAATCCGGTGGGCAGGAACGTCGATGACGGCGTCGCCTTCTACAAAGCCGGCAAGTGCGACGGCGTTATCGCCTTCGGTGGCGGCAGCGCGCTTGACGTCGGCAAGACCATCGCGCTGATGGCCGGGCAGACCCGTCCGCTGTGGGACTTCGAAGATCGCGACGACTGGTACACCCGCGTGAATGCCGCCGGTGTTGCGCAGACCATTGCCGTGCCCACCACCGCCGGCACCGGTTCCGAGGTGGGCCGTGCCTCGGTCATTCTCGACGAGACCGCTCACGTCAAGAAAATCATCTTCCACCCGAGAATGCTGCCCGCCGTGGTGATTTCCGACCCGGCGTTGACGGTCGGGCTGCCCCCGCGCATCACGGCGGCAACCGGCATGGACGCCTTTGCGCATTGTCTCGAAGCTTACTGCGCGCCCGGCTTTCATCCGCTGGCCGATGGCATCGCCGTTGAAGGCATGCGCCTGGTGAAGCAATGGCTGCCGGTCGCGGTGAAGGACGGTGCCAACCTGGTTGCCCGCGCCCACATGCTGGCCGCGGCGAGCATGGGCGCCACCGCGTTCCAGAAGGGTCTGGGTGCGATCCATTCGCTCTCGCACCCGGTCGGCGCCATCTATAACGCGCATCACGGCGAAACCAACGGCGTGGTGATGCCTTATGTGCTGGTGTTCAATCGCTCGGAGATCGAAGAGCGCATCACCCGGCTCGCGCGTTACTTAGGCTTACCCAATCCGGACTTTCAGGGATTCCTCGACTGGGTATTGGCACTGCGAAAAGAAATCGGCATTCCGCACACGCTGGCCGATCTGGGCGTGAAGGAGTCCGATCTCGACATGCTCACACCCATGGCGGTGGACGATCCGTCCACCGGCGGCAATCCGCGCCCGGTGAGCCATGCGCAAATGCGGCAACTGTTTGTGAAGGCGATAAAGGGTGATCTGTCCGAGTAGCCAACACGGGTTCAGCACGACAGTGGCCCGATCTGCGGACGTGCATGGCCACTGGCTGACGAAACCGGGTCGCGTCCAGCGAATTAGCTGCCTGCGCTCTGGGATTGACATCGTCCGGATTAACTCCCCGGACGCGTCAGCAGCCAGAATGTACCAGCCATAGGGGATGGGATAAATGGATCAATGGGCCGATGATTTCGTGCATTCCCTCTACGGTGCCGTGCTGGAGGCAGACCTATGGCCTGTCGCCGCTTCAAGATTGGCCGCGCTTGCCGAGGCACCTAGCGCTGCCATCATGGATAGCGATTTCGCGGCGGGAGTCGTTCATCGCCAGGCGCTATAGGGCATCACGGAAGAACTTAACCAGCGCTATTTGCTGGAATTTGCTTCCATCGATCCCCGGGCTCCAGTTGTTTTGGGAAGTAACAAACTGGCATGGCTTTCAGATTTCGATTATTTCACCGCAGAGTTCAGAAACAACGATCGCTTTTATAGAGAATACATTCATGCGAATGCGGGTGGGGAAACTCTCACGACCACGTTCGCCAAGGAAGGCTCACGAATAGGCTCGGCGACCATCGTCCGGGCGATGCCCAATCGAAACTGA
Source organism: Betaproteobacteria bacterium (assembly GCA_031362885.1). GTDB lineage: Bacteria > Pseudomonadota > Gammaproteobacteria > Burkholderiales > JACQAP01 > JACQAP01. The sequence goes on along the minus strand of JANLTJ010000001.1, from coordinate 3,434 downwards.
CGGATGCGGCACGCCAGCGCATTGATTCCGTTATGCCGCATATGGATCGAGCCGTAAAACTCTCGCGCCGCCATTGCCTCCGAAGCTATTCTGGGACACACGGTTCTCGATGCGTTGAGTGAACCACTGGCCTGCGTGATCGCGGATGGGCGCCTGCACCGCGCCAATCTGGCGTTCGAGGCGTGGTTGCGATCAAGCAGCGCGATGTCCAGCAAACAAGGCTTGCTGCAAGTTGGCCAACCTGCGCTGCACACGCAGCTCTTGCGTGCCATCCGGGAATGCTGCCGCATTGCCGAGGGAGGATCGAGCGGCGATCCGAATGCCCAATTCACTCTTCGTATCGATCAAGTTAGCGGGCCACCCGTCTTTATCACGGTCGCGCCCCTGGCCGCAGTACACCTGAAGTCCTGGGCAGGGCGTCCCTGCGCTTTGATTCGCATAGACGAGCCCGCCCGTGAGGTGCTGGCCGACATGCTGGTCGAAGCTTTGGGCCTGAGTGCGGCAGAAGCGCGGCTGGTCAGTGCATTGTGCCGCGGTGGGACTCTTGCAGCCGCGGCGAAACGCGTTGGTGTCTCGCTCAATACCGCAAAATCTCAACTGGCCCCGGCATTCTCGAAAACCGGCACGACACGGCAAAGCGAATTGCTCGCGCTGGCAACCGCGCTGCCTGGAAGGCGCCAGAGCGCATAAAAAAAACGGCGGGCCGACACGCGGAACCGCCGTTCCACATTGGTGGAAAGTGCCCTCGCTGGCCATGAGGAGAAGAAATCTATTGGTAGCGAAGCGCGTCAGACCCGCTTGCAGCTCGCCTCGACTACGCGATTGACCCCACCGGATTGCTTCACATCGACAGCAAAAGAAAAAGCGCTGGCCCCGCTCCGGTTGATCACGATATTCACGCCATCGTTCTCCCAAACCCAGGCATCGCCGATCCATCCGCTTGAACTTGCGGCATTGCGTGAGCCAGAGTTATCGACCCCGTTACGTACCCAGCGCTTGCTGTCCGTGTCGTACGACATCAAAAAAACCGCGTTCCATGGGTTGGGATGATCCGCGCTTTTCGCTTCGACGTATCGTTCCAAATAAGTAGCCGTCTCATTGACGAATAATTTTCCGTCAATTTGACGAATAAACGGGCGCCGCGCATCATAACTACTGGATATATAGTCTAATTCCATTCTGGACACTTCCTAAAACGCCATGAACACGCCCAATGCCCCTGGCCCGGCGATAAGCCTACTCCTGGACCGAGTTTGAGACATTATCCGCCAGAAGTATTGGAGCATCAGAGGCGAGACGGCATCTGCAGACTGCGTGCACCGGTTTGGCATATTCCATCAACGGCAGCACCCGCGCGATTTCGGTTCCTCAGCATGTCGCCGCACATCTGATGCATCTTGAGGTGTAGCGCAATGTCGCCGCATTAACCCGGAATCAGGCCAGGAGAGGTCGTTGTTTCTCTGGGGAAAATCTACTGCGTATCGGTCGCGCGCGGCCGGCCGACCAGCGTTACACCCCCGTCCACAATCAATGTCTGACCGGTAATGAAGCGCGCCTGATCGGAGAGCAGAAAGCGAATCGCGTATCCGATATCCCAGCCGGTTCCCTCGATACCGAGCACGGACGCTTGCCGGCGCCGCTCGCGCGCTGCGTCGCTCATGCCCTCAGCGGAGACCATCGGCGTATGGACCGGGCCGGGTGCCACGCAGTTGACGCGAATGCCCTGATGGCCGTGGTCCACCGCCATCGCCCGGGTCAGGGCAATGACCGCGCCTTTGGAAACAGAGTAGGCGGTCATGCCGCGAGGGCGCAGCGCCGCAATGGAGGCGACGTTGACGATCGCCCCGGAACCGGCGGTTTTAATCATCGCGGGAATGGCATGTCTGGACGCGAGGAACATGCTGTCCACATTGACCTGCATGACGCGGCGCCAGACTTCCGGGTCTTCTTCCACGACGCTGCCCTTGCTGGGTATGCCCACGTTGTTGTCGAGCAAATCGAGTCGGCCATATTGGTTAAGCGCTGTTTCGACCATCGCTCGGCATTGCGCCTCCTCGGCAACGTCGGCGTCCAAGGCCATGGCAGTTCCGCCTTCGTCCACGATCATTTGCACCGTGCGTTGGGCGCGATCGAGTATTTGATCGACCACGAGCACGCGCGTGCCTGCGCGCGCGAGCAGAATAGCCGCCGCCCGGCCGTTGCCGATGCCCTCACCGGCGGCACCGCCACCGGTGACAATGGCGACTTTGCCCGCGAGTCCCAAGTCCTGGCCGCGATCAGAGTTCAAATGACTTTCCCCGGAGTTTCAGTTCTGCTGCGCCGCCGCCTCGTCGGCGCGGATCTGCTCCATTGAGCGCTCGCGGTGCTTGAGCCACCAGCCGTATTGCACCGGCCAGTCGTCCATGGCGTCAGCGGCCTTGCGCCCCAGCGCAATTTCCGCCATCTGCGGCCAGCACGGGTTGACGAGCGCCTCGCGCGCGATGGCGATCAGGTCGGCCTGGCCCTTCTGCAGCACCTCCTCGGCGTAGAACGGATCGACGATGAGCCCGACGGCCATCGACTTGATGCCGGCCTCCCGGCGCACGCGCTCGGCGTAGGGCACCTGGAAGCCCCAGGTCCTCTTGATGCGCGCCGCCGTCGCCGAGCCGAACAGGCCCCCGGAGGAGCAGTCGATTACGTCGATGCCGCGCGCCTTCAGCTCCTTCGCGTAGGCCACCGTGTCGTCCATGGTCCAGCCGCCATCGATGCCGTCGACAGCGGAGACACGCAGAAACACAGGCTTGTCATTCGGCCACAGCGCACGCAGGGCCTCCGCCACCTCGAGGGGAAAGCGCGTGCGGCCCGCAAAGTCGCCGCCGTAAGCGTCATCGCGCTTGTTCGACAAAGGCGAGAGGAACTGGTGCATCAGGTAACCGTGCGCGTTGTGGATCTCCAGGACTTCGAAGCCGGCTTCCAGGGCGCGCTTGGCTGCGTCTACCCATTGGATCTTGAGCGTGGCTAGATCGGAGACGGACAGCTGCCGCGGCACGATATGGCCCTCGGCCATCGGCTCGGCGGTGGGCGCAACGATGTCCCATTTCTTCTCGCCGCGCGCGAGATCTTCCGCCGTCAGCGCCCCGTTGCCGAACCACGGCCGCTGCATTGAACCCTTGCGGCCGGCGTGCGCGAGCTGGATCGCGGGCACGACTTTCTGCGCTTTCATGAAATCCGCGATGCGCCTGAGCGGCGGGACATGCGCGGCGGACCAGATTCCCAGATCGCCGTTGGTGATGCGCGCCTGCTCCGTCACCGCGGTCGCCTCGACGAACACGCAGCCCGCGCCTCCGAGCGCGAGGCGGCCCCAATGCGCGAAGTGGAAATCCTGCGCGATGCCATCCACCGCGGAGTACATCGCCATCGGTGCGATGACGACGCGGTTGCGAAACGTCGTCTCG
>JANLTJ010000286.1:0-52667 GCA_031362885.1 Betaproteobacteria bacterium | reverse complement strand
CCCCACCCCGGTGAAGTCCTCCAGGGCCTATGGCTGGACCCGATGGGGATCAGCATTACTGAGGCCGCCCAAGCTTTGGGGGTAAGCCGGAAGACGCTGTCGAAGATTGTAAATGGCCGCGGCGCGCTCACCCCCGAGATGGCAGTGCGCCTCGGGCGGGCCTTCGACACCTCGCCAGAAAGCTGGCTTGCGCATCAAGCTGCGTATGACTTGTGGCAACTGCGGCAGGTGAAGATTCGGGTACAGAAGCTGGCTGCTTGATAAATTTGCGCAGTCCAACTTCAGGTGCAGCGGACGCCTGCCGGCGCCGCTGACCATGGCGTTAGGGTGCAAAGCCAAATGCATGCGACACAGATAAAACTCGCAGAGATGGCTTTCTTCTTCCAAAAAATGGAAGCGCTTGAAAGCAAGATCTTTTCTCCTGAGCCACAGGCGTTTGGTTTCTATCTGAGCGCGTTCTTATCTGCCGGTAGGAGCGTCACTCTTGTCCTGCAAAAGGAGCACAAAGAGGAATATGCCCGGTGGTTTCCCAGCTGGCTTGCCAGTATTACTGACGAGCAGCGAGACTTACTCGATTACTTTAACAATCTTCGAGTCGACACTATTCACAAGTTAGGAGTTGATCTTTCACATCGAAGGGTGGAAATATCCACTAACGAATATCTGATGGCAGCTTCCCATGAAGGCGCAAATATTCAAATATGGCACCCGATAGGCGTACCTGCTCCTCCGCAACAAAAGCTTGTTCGCACGCTTGCAGACGGTGGTAGCGATCGTGAGGTTCTGGTTGCCTGCAGGTCCTATCTGGAGTTAATTTCCAATGGCATTGGATTGTTCACAGAGGCAAACGCATCTGTTGCACCCTAACAATTCCTTCGTGCCGACGCGTGTGAGCAATGCCGCGTTCCCTTTGCGTCGTGCACGCGCGGCACAATTCAATCGTCAGGCCGCAGCAGTCAGGATTTCATTCCTCCAATAGCCGTTGACCAGATCTCGCCAAGGAGAGAACTCGATGGGAGAGGCAATCAACGGAAATCTTTCTGTCCGGGCCGTCGCCGACACGGCTCTGATGGAGTGGACGTCGAGTCCGAGCGGGTCGGTCTGGCGAAAGCGAGTCCACCTGGTGGGTCCTTCGGAATCGGGCCAGGTCACCTCTGTCGTGCGCTACGAGCCGGCGTCGAGGTTTCCGATGCACGATCACCCGCAGGGAGAGGAGATTCTGGTGCTCGAAGGCGTGTTCTCCGACGAACACGGGGACTGGCCTGCGGGTACGTTTCTGCTCAATCCAGAGGGCTTTCGCCACGCCCCCTTTTCTGAGTCCGGTTGCGTCCTGTTTGTGAAGCTGCGGCAATTCCCGGGCCGGGACCGGTGCCACGTCGCTGTCGACACCCGCAAGCTGGAGTGGGAGCCCGGCTCGAATCCGGCCGTGGCTCACAAGCCGCTCTACCAGCAAGCCGGCTTCTCGGACCTGATGCGCCTCGAGCGTTGGGGGCCGAAAGCAGACCTTGGAATCATTTCCTATGAGCAAGGCGCCGAGTTGTTCGTGCTCGAGGGTGAGTTTTCCGATGAAGTCCGGGCGTACTCTGCGGGGTGCTGGTTGCGCCTCCCGGCGGGTTCAGGGCATCATCCCCGATCCGCCGCAGGATGCACGCTGTACATTAAAAGGTCTGGGCTGCCCTACCTGAGGTCGGCGGTCTGACCGGCGGGCGCCAGGCGGCACAGTTCAGACAGTGTTTTTATTCAACCGGGAGGTTCGATGAGTGACACCCACGAGGGCGGCTGCGCTTGCGGCGCCGTGCGATACCGCGTACATGGCTCTCCTGCCGTCGGCACGGTATGTCACTGCCGGTTCTGCCAGAAGAGACTCGCCAGTGCGTTTGCGGTACTGGCTTCCTTCAAGGAAGAAGCTGTCGAAATTCTGCAAGGGGAGCTGAAGGAAGTCGAGCACCGCTCGGATGTGTCTGGTCGCTGGCTGCGAATGAGCTTCTGCCCGAAATGCGGCACAACGCTCTCGCATGTTTCAGAGTTGCGGCCCGGCATGCGCGCCGTTGCTGCGGGAACCTTCGACGACCCGGCCTGGTTCAAGATCGATCGGCACATCTGGCTTCAATCCAGGCTGCCATGGGTCGTTGTTCCGGGAAACGTCGCAACCTACGCTCAAGGCGTTGCAGCGCCGCCGCCGTGAACGTCCGTACCCAGTTGCCGCCGCACGGGAGCAGGTTGAGCTAACCGGGGTTTTGCGAACACTGTTGGTGAAGGTGAGTGCGTTGGCGGATTGCTGATGACAGTTGAAAGCCATCGGTGTTCTGCCGATGACGGGGATGTCCGGCACGAAGTTGGTGACGAACCCGATCGGGAAAAACAAACTCGATCCGGTGTGGTTAGCAGCCTGTCGGACTCAGGATGATTCGGCTGCAACGGCGGGAGAGCGGTCCATATTTCGCCGCTTTCTCCTTGCACATTCCCGACATGTGCGTCGATATCGTCAAAATCTCTTCTCACTGCCCCACCGTTTCGCGATCGAACACCGGAGTCCGACAGGCTGCCAGTAGCTCCGAGGCCGTTGGTTTTGTACTTCAGAAGAAACCACCGACGATGATCCGTGCCCGCTTCGCAGCGGCTGGCGTGAACCCGGAGCCACCCGCCGCACCGGTCTGGTTTGCGGTAATCCTGGCCAATCTGATTGACCGTAGAACAACAGCCTGTCATCAAATTTTCATTTGCCAAGGGAAGAATGCGCCTTCCTCGCGCTTCCCGGCGTCGTCGCACCAGCGAACTAACGGCCGCAGGGATCCCGTTTCCGGATATTTCCAACGGAAATTGGCTGGGCTCGATCAACCGGTATCTCAAGGAGTCATTGTGAACAGATTCGTTTTCATGTTGGCGGCCGCCGCTGCCTTGTTTCCCGCCAGCGTGCTGGCATCCGATCCAGCCGCTCGCGGGATTTCTTTCAGCAAGCTGTGGACCTACAGTCATTCCGTCACCCCCGGTCAAAGTTCGGAGGCAGCTGCATTTGACCGCAGAACCAATACCATTTGGGTTGCAGGCGTGGTTGGCGTAGACGTGCTGGATGCGGCCACCGGAGGACTGGTCGAACACATCGACATTTCTGGTTACGGTGCAATCAATAGCATCGCGATCCACAAGGGACTCGCGGCCTTTGCCATCGAAGCACCGACTGACCGGCGCAATCCGGGCCTGGTCTTGTTTTACGATACCAAGCGGCGATTGCCCAGCGGGCGGGTCAATGCGGTTCCGGTCGGGCCATTGCCGGACATGCTTGCCTTTACCCGCGATGGCCGCAAGCTGCTGGTGGCCAATGAGGGGACTCCCAACGCGATCGCCGACACGCCCTATGTGAGCCCCGATCCGGCGGGCAGCGTGAGCATCATCGACATGGAAACCCGCCGGGTCATTGCCACGGCCACGCTGGCCGGTGTTCCAGTCAGCGGCGACAACGTCCGGACCAATACCGGAATGGATTTCGAGCCCGAATACATCGCGCTGGATGATGACGGCAAGAGGGCTTACGTAACGCTTCAGGAGGCCAACGCGATCGGCATACTGGATCTCGAGCACAACGAGTTCATCAAGGTTATTGGTCTCGGCGCGAAGGATTTCAGCCTGCCAGGCAACCAGATCGATCCGCTGGACAACGCCAGCGTGAGTTTTGTTTCTCCCGTCGTCAAAGGACTCTACATGCCGGACACGGTTGCTGCCTACAAGTGGCACGGAGATACCTATCTGGTGATGGCGAACGAAGGCGACTTCCGCGAAGACAATGCCGATCGCGTCGCCGCAAGCACCTTCGGCGCCGTAGCCCCGCTGAACCGTCTGCGCGTAACCAGCACCGATTCTTCCCCCGGCAATCTGTACTCGGCTGGCGCGCGCTCATTCTCCATCCGCAATCACCACGGGGAAATCGTCTACGACAGTGGAGACATCCTCGATAAGAAAGCCGCCGAACTGGGCATTTACGACGACGGCCGCAGCCGCGACAAGGGCGTTGAACCGGAAGGCGTGGCGCTGCTTGATATTGCCGGGCGCACCTATGCTTTCGTCGGCCTCGAGCGCACTACCACGGGCGCGGTGGCCGTATTCGACATCAGCAAGCCGACCGACGTCCGCTTTGTGGACATGATTGTCACCGCCGGCGATGTTTCGCCGGAAGGGTTGGTTGCCTACCGGTACCGGGACAGTTTCTACCTGGTGATTGCGAATGAGATCTCGCGCACTACTACTTTGTACAAGATCGAAAGTCTGCACCAGGAGCACGAGGGCGACGACTCAGACGACTGATGCGGCAGGCATGGAATTCATGCCTGAACTGGGTCGGCCTTGATGCTTTCCCGTGCAAGTTAGCCATGTTCCCAACAAAGAGCCCCGGCAGCGGGGCTTTTTCTTGGGCGGAAGTGTGGCTTAATGTCATGCCATTCAGTCATGCAGCCACTCTTACCCTGAATCTGTGCAGCCTTCTTGAGAAAACGCGTCATGAACACTACGCAGACAGACTGCAAGCAGCCGCCCGGTGTTATGCGCCCGGTGATCGACAGGAATCGCTGCGAAGGCAAGAAGGCGTGCGTCGCAGTGTGTCCTTACCAGGTCTTCAGCATTGCGACGGTCACACCGGAGCTACGGCGCGGGCTGAGTCTGCGCGGCAAGCTCAAGGGTTTCGCCCACCGCTGGCAGCAGGCCTTCGCGTCGAACGCCGATGCCTGCCATGCTTGCGGGTTGTGTGTAGCCGCGTGCCCGGAAAAAGCCATTACGCTGGTTCGAACAGCCTGACGCTTCAGTGCGCTTTTTCCCAGTTTGGTCCCACGCCGACATCGACGGCAAGCGGCACATCGAGTTTCGCCACACCGTTCATCAGTCTCGGCAGTTCAGTTCTTACGGATTCGACGTCCGAATCCGGAACTTCGAGCACGAGTTCATCATGCACTTGCATGATCAGCCGGGATGCGATTCCCGAGTTTGAAATCCAGGCCTGAACGGCGATCATTGCCAGTTTGATCAGGTCTGCCGCGGTTCCCTGCATCGGCGCATTGATGGCGGCGCGCTCGGCGCCCTGCCGGCGCGGACCGTTGCCACCCCTGATCTCGGGGAGATAGAGCCGGCGTCCGAATACGGTCTCCACGTAGCCCAGACTTCGCGCCGATTCGCGGGTGCGTTCCATGTAGTCCTTCACTCCCGGATAACGCAGAAAATAGCGCTCCATGTACTGCTGCGCGGCAGCGCGTTCGATGCCAAGCTGGGAGGCCAGCCCGAATGCGGACATGCCGTAGATCAATCCGAAATTGATGACTTTCGCGTAACGGCGCTGCTCGCCGGTAACCGATGCCGATTCGACACCGAAAATCTCCGCCGCGGTGTGGCGGTGAACGTCTTCGCCGGCCGCGAAGGCGCGCAGCAACCCCGGGTCGCCGGACAGATGCGCCATGATGCGCAACTCGATCTGGGAATAGTCCGCGGAGACGATGACCGAGCCGGGCGCAGCGATGAACGCCTCGCGTATGCGGCGGCCTTCGGCGCTGCGCACGGGGATGTTCTGCAGGTTCGGATCGTTGCTGGAGAGCCGCCCGGTGATCGCCACGGCTTGCGCGTAATTTGTATGCACGCGCCCGGTTTGCGCATTGACCATGCGCGGCAGCTTGTCGGTGTAAGTCGATTTCAGTTTCGACAGGCTGCGATATTCGAGGATGAGCTTGGGCAGCGGGTGATCGAGCGCCAGTTCCTGCAACACATCTTCGTCGGTGGACGGCTGCCCGCCGGGAGTTTTCTTCTTTACCGGCAGACCCTGGCGCTCGAACAAAATTTCCTGCAACTGCTTGGGCGAATTCAGATTGAAGGGCTGGCCTGCCTGCTGATAGACCTTTTGTTCCAGTTCCATCATCTTGGCGCCGAGCTCGCCACTTTGCACGTCCAGCAAGCCGGTATCGAGCAATACCCCGTTGCGCTCCATGGTGAACAGCACGTCGAGCACCGGTATCTCGATATCCCGATAGACGTGCAGCAGCTTGCCATCGCTTTCGACACGCGGAAACAAGGTCTGATGCAATTGCAATGTAATGTCGGCATCCTCGGCGGCGTATTCGCTGGCGCGCTCGATAGACACTTGCTCAAAACCAATCCGGTTCGCGCCCTTGCCGGTAACCTCGTCGTAGCTGATAGTTTTTACCTCGAGGTGGCGATTGGCCAGGCTGTCCATATCGTGCGACAGGTGGCTTTCCAGCACATAGGATTGCAGCAAGGTGTCGTGTTGGATACCCGCCAGCAGCACGCCGTGATTGGCGAAAACATGTTTGTCGTACTTCAGGTTCTGGCCGAGCTTGCGCTGTTTCGGATCTTGCAGCCAGGGCCCGAGCCGCGACAACACGAGTTCGGTGGCAAGCTGATCCGGCGCACCGGCGTAGTTGTGCCCGATTGGAATGTAGGCGGCGTGGCCGGCCTCGACCGACAGCGATATGCCGACCAGCCGCGCGCTCATCGGGTCCAGCCCGGTGGTTTCGGTGTCGATGGAAACCAGTGGTGCGGTTACAATTTGGTCGAGCCAGACGGCCAGTGCGGCGTCGGTGAGTATGGTTTCGTAGTGGCGCTCTACCGGGGGACGAGGGGCGAGGGACAAGGGGCCAGGAAAAGCAACGGCCCCATCCACCCCTCGTCCCTCGCCTCTTGACCCTCTCCCTTCACCAGAAGCGCCTCGCCCCTCACTTGAAGCTCCCGGCCCCTGAATTTCCCGCAACCAGGATTTGAATTCCAGACGCTCGAACAATGGCACAAGCTTCGCCTCATCCTGCGGGTTGGGTTGCAGATCTTCGAGCGTGACCGGCAGGGCAACGTCGCACTTGATGGTGAGCAGCTTTCGCGCGGTTGGCAGCCAGTCGCGCGCCTTGCGCAGGTTCTCGCCGACCACGCCGGTGATCTCCTGGGCGTGGGCGACGATTTCATCCAGCGAGCCATACTGAACCAGCCATTTCACCGCAGTCTTCGGCCCGACTTTCTCGACCCCGGGCACGTTGTCCACGCTGTCGCCGACCAGGGTGAGATAGTCCACCATCTGCGCGGCTTTAACCCCGAACTTGCGCTCGACCCCCGGTTCATCGAGATTTTCGCTGGACATGGTATTGACGAGTTTTACCATCGGGTTGACGAGCTGGGTAATGTCCTTGTCGCCGGTGGATATGATGGTCAGAACGCCGAGCGCTTCGGCCTGCTTCGCCAGCGTACCGATGACATCGTCGGCTTCCACGCCTTCAATCATCAGCAGCGGCCAGCCCAGTGCGCGGATGCTATCGTGCAGGGGCTCGATTTGCTTAACCAAATCCTCCGGCATCGACGGCCGATTGGCTTTGTACTGCGGATACCAATCGTCGCGAAAGGTCTTTCCTTTTGCGTCGAATACGCAGGCTATATAATCCGCGGAGGTTTCCTTGCGCAGCTTTTGCAGCATGCCAAGTACGCCTTTGACGGCGCCGGTCGGTTCGCCGTGCCGGTTGCGCAGGTCAGGCAACGCGTGGAAGGCGCGGTACAAGTACGAAGACCCATCAACCAGAACCAGCGTTTTCATAGGTAATAGGTGCGGAAAATCCAGGCGGAAGATTCCAAAATATGAGCGAAAAACAGAAGGTCCCGGTACCGCTTGCCCCCGAACTGGTCAAGAAAGCCTGGTCGGCAAAGGAATCCTGGCGGGTGTTCGGAATTATGTCAGAGTTTGTCGAGGCGACGGAGCGTCTGGCGCATATCCGCCCTGCGGTCAGCATTTTCGGCAGCGCTCGCATCGCGCGCACCCACCCCTACTATCAACTCACCGAAGATGTCGCGCGGCGCTTGTCTGACGCCGGCTTCAGCGTGATTTCGGGCGGTGGGCCGGGCGCCATGGAGGCGGCAAACAAGGGCGCATTCGCGGGCCGTTCTCTCTCCATCGGGCTGAACATTCAATTGCCGCACGAGCAGACTGGCAACCAGTATCAGGACGTGAGTCAGAGTTTTTCGCGTTTCTTCGTGCGCAAAGTGATGTTCGTCAAATTCGCCTGCGCTTACGTCGTGGTGCCGGGCGGGTTCGGCACCATGGATGAACTGATGGAAGCCCTGACCTTGGTGCAAACCGGAAAGATACGTCGATTCCCGATCATTCTCATGCAGTCCTCCTACTGGAAAGGCCTGATCGACTGGATCAAGGACTGTATGGTGAGCGAAGGTATGATCGGTGCCGAGGACATGGGATTAATTCAACTGATCGACGAGCCGGAGAAAGTCGTCGCAGCCATATTCGATCACTACGAAAAACGCGGCTTCGAGCCCAATACCGCCGAGCGCGAAGCCCAACTGAATCTCTGAATTCCTGCGATGTCTGTTTTTACGACTGTCACGCCCGAGCAGCTATCGGTCTGGCTGAAAAACTACTCGATCGGATTGCCGACTTCGCTGGAAGGCATTCTCTCCGGCATCGAAAACACAAACTACTTTGTGACCACCACGCACGGTCGTTTTGTGCTGACGCTGTTTGAAAAACTGACCCGCAAGGAGCTGCCGTTCTATCTGAATCTGATGGCGCATCTGTCGAGTCACGGGCTTCCCTGCCCGAAGCCGATCGCGAACCTGCAAAACGAGCTGCTTGGCGAAATCAGCGGCAAACCGGCGGCCATTGTCACCTGTCTGTCCGGCCGGCCGGTCATCGAGCCCACGTCCGTGCATTGCGCACGTGTAGGCGAAGTCCTGGCGGAAATGCATCTGGCCGGGCGCACTTATCCCGGACACCTGGACAACCTTCGTGGCGCAACCTGGTGGAGCGCCTGCGCGCCCGAGATCTATGCTTTTCTCAAGCCCGAAGATGCGGCGCTTCTCCAGTCGGAGATCCACTTTCAGGCGCAGCGCAGTCATGAAGGGTTGCCGCGCGGCGTGGTGCACGCCGACCTGTTTCGCGACAACGTATTGTTCGATGAAGACCGGGTAGGCGGGTTCATTGATTTCTATTTTGCCTGCGTCGATTGTTTTGTCTACGACGTGGCGATCACGGTAAACGACTGGTGCATTGATGCCGATGCCCGGCTCGATCCCGCGCGCGCTAACGCGCTGTTGGATGCCTATATGTCGGTGCGTCCCTTCATCGATCAGGAACATGCGGCCTGGCCCTGGATGCTCAGGGCGGGCGCACTGCGTTTCTGGGTGTCGAGGCTGTATGATTTCCATCTGCCGCGCCCCGGAGAACTCACTCACAAGCACGACCCGGAACGTTTTCGGCGGATTCTGTTCAATCACCGCGCCGGTTCAATTTGAGCGCGGGGCTGCGAAAAACATCTCGATGAATATGACCATTGTTTCTCCCGCGCACGGCTGGCAGTGGATCGCTACCGCGTTTGCACTATTCAGAAAGAATCCACTGATCTGGATTATTCTGCACCTTCTCATGATGCTCATCGGTTTTGCCCTGGGCATGCTGCCGGTCATCGGCCCTAGTCTGTTCTATCTGCTGACTCCATTGTTCCTCGGCGGTCTGATGTGTGCGGCGAAGGATCTCGAATCCGGGAAGAAAATTGAAATTGCCCACCTGTTTCGCGGCTTTCACCATAACACCTCCAACCTCATTGCCGTCGGCGGGGTTTACATGATTGGCGAGCTGGTGATCTCCGGTTTGATGAAGTATCTCGGAGGCGCAGAGCTGGCGGCGGTCATGGAAGCCGGCATAGAGGGCATTGATCCGGCCAGCGTTACACCCGAGGTCGCGAGCCGCATGCTGATGGTAATGATGGTTGGTCTGACCCTGTTCGTGCCTCTAATCATGGCCACATGGTTTTCGCCAACCCGAGTGATGCTCGACAACCAGCAGCCTTTCGCCGCCATGGGCGAAAGCGTCCGCGCCTGCCTGCGCAATATGCCGGCCTTCCTGATTTACGGCGCCTGGAGTGTGCTGCTGCTGATAGCCGCCCTGATGCCCTTCGGCATCGGATTGGCGCTTTGGATTCCGGTGATGGTGCTCTCTACTTACACCAGTTACCGCGATGTGTTCGCGGCTGCTGCGGCTACACCAGCGGAGACGTAGCGCGGACCAAGATCAGGCCGCCACGAGTTTGGCGTATTCGAGCGCCAGCCACTTCACGCCGACGGTGCGGAAATTGACCTGAACACGCGCGTCCGCGCCGCGGCCCTCGGCGTTGATGATCACGCCGGTGCCGAATTTTGTATGCACCACGTTCTGTCCGACACGCCAGCCTGAAACCGTAGTTTCTATTTTTTGCAGTTTTGCCGCGATTCCCGCATCGAAATCCGCCGAAAACCCCTGCGTGCTGACAAAACCGGAATACTTGGTTGTGTTGACACGTCTGATCAACTCCTCGGGCAGTTCTTCGAGAAAGCGCGAAGCCACGTTGTAGCGCGTCTGCCCGTGCAACATGCGCGTTTGCGTGTGGGTGAGAAACAGCCGCCGGCGCGCGCGCGTAAGCGCGACATACATCAGTCGACGCTCTTCCTCCAGGCCGTCTTCTTCGGAAGCACTGTTTTCGTGGGGGAACAGGCCTTCCTCCAGGCCGGTGATAAACACAGCGTTAAATTCCAGACCTTTGGCGGAATGCACCGTCATCAGTTGCAGGGCATCGGCTCCGGGCCCGGCCTGGTGCTCGCCCGCCTCCAGCGACGCGTGCGCCAGAAACGCCGCCAGTGCGGCGTTTCCCTGGGCCTGTATCTCTCCATCTTCGGTAACCTGCGCGATGGGTCCGTCCGTCGCAACGAAGGCTGCCGCGGCGTTGGTCAGTTCGGCCAGGTTCTCGATCCGGTCCGCGCCTTCGCGTTCGTTCTGATAAAACGTAGTCAGCCCGCTGGTTTCGATCACATGGTCAATGATTTCCGGCAGCGGCAAATTTTCGCAGGCGCTGCGCATTGATTCGACCAGTCGTACAAAAGCGGCGATGCAGGTGCCGGCTTTTCCGCCAAGTGTGTTGGCACAGGCCGCCTGCCACAGGGATATACCGCGCCCGGCGGCGACTTCCTGCAACTGCTCGATGCCGCGCGCGCCGATGCCGCGTGTTGGAAAATTCACCACCCGCAGGAAGGCGCCGTCATCGTCCTGATTTGCGGTGAGCCGCAGGTAGGCCAGCGCGTGTTTGATTTCCTGGCGCTCGAAGAAGCGCAGGCCGCCGTAAACGCGATAAGAAACACCCGCACTGAACAGCGCATGCTCCAGTACCCGTGACTGCGCATTGGAACGGTACAGCAGAGCGATATCGGAAAGCGCGGATCCTTCGTTCTTCAACTGTTTCACTTCTTCAAGAATATAGGCGGCCTCTTCGAAATCGGTCACCGCTTCATATAGCCGGAGCGGCTCGCCGCTGCCTTGCGACGTCCATAAATTCTTGCCGAGCCGGGAGCGGTTGTTCCGTATCAGCGCATTGGCGGCATCCAGAATGTTGCCCTGGCTGCGGTAGTTCTGTTCCAGCTTGATGACTCTCTCAATATGGAAGTCCTGCTCGAAATCGAGCATATTGCCGGCGCGCGCACCGCGAAAGGCGTATATGGACTGGTCATCGTCGCCGACGGCGAAAATACTGTTGTCCGGTCCGGCCAGCAACTTGAGCCAGAAGTATTGCAGCCGGTTGGTGTCCTGGAATTCGTCGACCAGAATGTGCTTGAAGCGGGCTCGATAGTGCTCGCGCAGGATCTCGTTCTTTGACAACAATTCAAAGCAGCGCAATAGCAGTTCCGCGAAGTCCGCCACGCCTTCGCGGTTGCACTGCGCATCGTAGGTTTCGTAAACCGTAACCAGCCTGCGCGAAAAATCGTCGAACGCTTCGACCTTCGCGGCGCGCAGCCCTTGTTCCTTCGCATTGTTGATGAAGTACTGCGCCTGCTTCGGAGGATACTTCTCGTCGTTGATGTTCATCGACTTCATCACGCGCTTGACCATCGCCAGCTGGTCGGCCGAATCCAGGATCTGAAAGGTCTGCGGCAAACCGGCGTCGCGGTGGTGTGCGCGCAAAAATCGGTTGCACAGTCCGTGAAAAGTGCCGACCCACATGCCGCGCGTGTTGATCGGCAGCATTCCGGAAATGCGAATCAGCATCTCGCGCGAAGCCTTGTTGGTAAAGGTCACCGCCAGCAGGCTCTGCGGACCGATCTGGCCGGTCTGGATCAGCCAGGCGATACGCGTGGTCAGCACGCGGGTCTTGCCGGATCCGGCGCCGGCGAGGATCAGCGCCGACTGGTGGGGCAGCGTAACGGCTTCGAGCTGCTGCGGATTGAGTCCATCGAGAAGCGACATGCAGAATTCGGACTGCGGTTGCGATGCGCGATTATAAATGTTGTCGCATCAACGGCTGTGAATTGCGTTTCTCCGTGTCGCCGATGGCGTCTCCAGCCGTGTTCGAGACCGGCCGGAGCACGCCTGTGGGCAAAGTCCCTATTGAATCGATGCCACCGGGTCGAGCCGTGGATGGCCCTGCTTCAGGCGCGCGCCCAGCGCATTGGCTTCGACCCGGGATGAAAATCCCGCGAGGCGCAACCGGTACTGGGTACCGGTTTCGTCCTGCCGGGGCAGAATGCGCACCGGGTATCCGTCGCGGCGCAGGCGGTCGTAAGTGGCGAGAGCTTCTGTTTGCTGATCAAAGCTGCCGAGGTACAGCTTCCACTTTCCGCCGGTGCGCAAGGCTCCGGAACCTTCGGCAATTTCCGTTTCGGCAGCCCACGCACTGAGCTGTTCAAGTGGAACCTCTTCCACGCTTGAGGGCCCGGTTCTGGGGGCCTGGAGATAGGTCAGCGGATCCTTCATCTGCAACGGTTGCTCGCCGACGCGGGTCACCGTGATCTTACCTTCGATCAGTACCAGTATTTCCTTGTCGCCCAGATTTTTGCCCCAGATATCGGTGCCTCGAATGCCGGCGGTCAAGGTTGGAAATTTCACGGTGACGTTGCGCGATACGCGATGCTTCGCCACCGCCGAAGTGGTGAAGCGAAATGCGCCTTCGAGCACGTTAAGTGTCGCGGAGAAAAACCCTTGCTGGCGTTTTTGAACGAGATCGGACAGCTTTAGCGTCCCATTCTCGCCCAGCTTCACCGTGCTGCCATCGCCCAGGCGCAAGAGCAGGCGCGACTCATCGCCGGTCGCGAGCTCGTCACCGCGCTTGATCTCGGTACCGATGGCAAGGGGTTGGCGTTTTCCGTCCCGAGTGATCCAGGCGGGCAGTTGCACGCCTTCAACGATGGCATCCGGCGCGGCCCGTGACAGATCGGCGGCGAGGATCAGAACGGCAAGAAGAACACTGCGCAACAGCATCATGCAATCACCTTTGATTGTAGTAAGAACTCGCATATACGCTCTGGAACCCGGCACGGATTCACAGACCCGACGGTATAATCGATCAATTCACGATGCATTGTAAAATTCTCATGCAACCGCAATACCAGCCCGCCGAACTTGAGCGGCGGATACAAGAAGATTGGGCGGACAAAAAATCCTTCCGTGCGATCGACGCTTCGGACAAGCCGAAGTACTACTGTCTGTCGATGTTCCCGTACCCGTCGGGCAAGCTGCACATGGGCCATGTGCGCAACTACACCATCGGCGATGTGCTCTCGCGCTATCACCGCATGCGCGGTTTCAATGTGCTGCAACCCATGGGCTGGGATGCTTTTGGTCTGCCTGCCGAAAACGCGGCCATGGCCAACAACGTGCCGCCGGCGAAGTGGACTTACGACAACATCGCCTACATGAAAAAGCAGCTCAAGTCGCTGGGCTTCGCCATCGACTGGGAGCGCGAATTCGCGACGTGCACGCCGCAATATTATCGCTGGAACCAGTGGCTGTTCCTGCGCATGCTGGAAAAAGGCATCGCGTACAAGAAAACCGGCACGGTGAACTGGGACCCGGTGGACCAGACCGTGCTCGCCAACGAACAGGTGATCGAGGGCCGCGGCTGGCGCACCGGCGCCGTGGTGGAAAAGCGCGAGATACCGATGTACTACCTCAGGATTACCCAGCACTCGGAAGAGTTGCTGTCCGCGCTGGATACGCTGCCCGGCTGGCCGGAGCGCGTGAAGACCATGCAGGCGAACTGGATCGGCAAGAGTTTCGGTGTGCGCCTGGCGTTTCCCTACCAACTTGACGGCGAAGCGGGCAAGCTCTGGGTGTTCACCACGCGCGCCGACACCATCATGGGCGTAACCTTCTGCGCGGTAGCGGCGGAACATCCGCTCGCCGCGCGCGCCGCTCGGCGCGACCCCAAGATGGCGGCGTTTGTTGACGAATGCAAGCGCGGCAGCGTCATGGAAGCGGACATGGCGACCATGGAAAAGAAAGGCATGCCCACCGGGATATTCGTCAGCCATCCCCTGACTGGCGTGCAAATCGAAGTCTGGGTCGGCAACTATGTTCTGATGAGTTACGGCGATGGCGCGGTGATGGGCGTACCGGGCCACGACGAACGCGACTTCGCGTTTGCCAGAAAGTACGGTTTGCCGATCACGCAAGTCATCGAAGTCGCGAGCAAGTCCTTCTCGCTTGACGCCTGGCAGCCCTGGTACACCGACCATGGAACGTGCGTGAATTCCGGCAACTATGATGGCCTGGATTTTGGCCAGTCCGTGGACGCCATCGCGGCGGACCTCAAGGCAAAAGGCCTGGGCGAGAAGCGCGTGACCTGGCGGCTGCGAGACTGGGGGATTTCGCGCCAGCGTTACTGGGGCTGCCCGATCCCGATCGTGCACTGCGCGGCCTGCGGCGATGTGCCGGTGCCGGAAGATCAACTGCCGGTCGTGCTTCCCGAAGACTGCGTGCCCGATGGCAGCGGCAATCCGCTCAACCAGCGCAACGATTTCGTCAACACCAGTTGTCCGAAATGCGGCAAGCCGGCCAAACGCGAGACCGACACCATGGACACCTTTGTCGATTCGTCCTGGTATTTTCTGCGCTACGCTTGCGCCGATCAGAACGGGAAAATGCTCGACGAACGCGCAAACTACTGGCTGCCGGTGGACCAGTACATCGGCGGCATCGAACACGCCATTCTGCATTTACTCTATTCGCGCTTTTGGACCAAGGTCATGCGCGACTTCGGTCTGGTCAAACTCGACGAGCCGTTTACGCGGCTACTGACGCAAGGCATGGTGCTGAACGAGATTTTCTCGCGCAAGGCCGATGGCGCCCGCGTGCAGTATTTCAATCCGGCCGACGTCGAGCTGGAATTCGACGAGCACAGCAAGCGAACCGGTGCAATCCTGAAGTCCGACCGCCAGCCGGTGGATTCCGGCGGCATTCGCACCATGTCGAAATCCAAGAACAATGGCGTCGATCCGCAGTCACTGATCGACCAGTATGGCGCTGACACGGCGCGTTTCTTTATGATGTTCGCCAGTCCGCCGGAAGACACGCTGGCATGGAACGACGACGGCGCGGAAGGCGCTTACCGGTTTCTGCGCCGTTTGTGGAAGTTCGCGCATGATCATTTGGCAGTGATCTCCGCTGCCAAGGCCGCAACCGCAGCTCGGGATGACGCGCGGCGCGAATTGCACCTGCTGCTGCAGCAGGCGAATTTCGACTACGAGCGCCGCCAGTTCAATACCGTGGCTTCGGCGGCGATGAAGATGCTCAATCTGCTGGAGAACAATGCAACGCCTGCGCGTGCGCCGTTGTTGCGTGAGGGGACGAGCATTCTGCTCAGAATTCTTTCACCCATCGCGCCGCATATCACACAGGCGCTCTGGCGCGAATTTGCCTTCGGCCCCGATATTCTCGATGCCCCCTGGCCGGTACTGGATGAGGCGGCCTTGGTGCAGGACGAGATCGAACTGGTTTTGCAAGTCAATGGCAAGCATCGTGGCTCCGTTCGCGTTCCGAGCGACGCATCGCGCGAAACGGTTGAACGCATGGTTCTCGACAACCCGAACCTCCAGAAGTACATCGCCGGTCAAACGGTGAAGAAAGTCATCGTCGTTCCGGGAAGATTAGTAAACATCGTGGTCTAGCCAAGAGAAAAACTTGCGTTCCTCAACCTGCGCTCCTTGCTCCCTGTTGCCAAAGGCACCGTGGACGCCGTTGGTCGTTGCGCTTCTTCTGCTCGCAGCGACGCTGTCTTCCTGCGGCTTCCAGCTTCGCGGCCAGACACTGATTCCCTACAAGACTCTGTTTATCGAAGCGACCGGATACTCGCTCTTCGCCAACGATCTGGAGCGGGCGATACGTTCCGGCAGTCAGACCAGGATTGTGAACAGCCGGGAAGAATCGGAGGCGGTGCTCAAAATTTTGGGCGAGAAGCAGGAAAAGCATATTCTTTCGCTCTCTTCCGCCGGCCGGGTGCGCGAATTCCAACTGCGTTATCGGGTGGCCTACCGGTTGACCGACCGCACCGGCACGGATCTGGGCGGCCCTGGCGAGATATTCCTGCGACGCGACTTGACCTACGACGATACCCAGGTCCTTGCAAAGGAGTCGGAAGAATCGCTGTTGTACCGGGATATGCGCTCGGACGCGGTTGCGCAGATGCTGCGTCGCTTGTCGGTGGCCAAACCTGCCGCGTAGGTGCGTGGTGCGGGCGATATAATCCGCGTCATATCAACCCAAAATTAGTCCATGCCACCTGAAGGTTTTATCGGCGTCGTCCGTCCGCAGCTTGCCCGATTCGAAGACCCGATTGCGCTCAAGAGTGGCGCGCGGCTCGACAAGTACGAACTCGCCTACGAAACCTATGGCAGCCTGAATGCCGCACGCAGCAACGCGGTGCTGGTCTGCCATGCGCTCAACGCATCGCATCATGTCGCCGGAATCTACGCCGATGAGCCGGCCAATCTTGGCTGGTGGGACAATCTCATCGGACCGGGCAAGGCTATCGACACGGAGCGGTTTTTCGTGATTGGCGTCAACAATCTTGGGGGTTGCCACGGTTCGACCGGTCCTTCCAGCATCAGTCCGGGGAGTGGCAGGCCCTGGGGAGCGGATTTTCCGGTGGTCACGGTCGAAGACTGGGTGGAAGCGCAGTCAAGGTTGGCGACGCGACTCGGCATCGATCGATTCGCGGCGATCATCGGCGGCAGCCTGGGCGCGATGCAGGCAATGCAGTGGGCGGTGAGCCAGCCCGGCCGGCTGGCGCATTCGATCGTGATTGCCGCCGCACCGAAGCTCTCGGCACAGAACATTGCGTTCAACGAGGTGGCGCGCCAGGCCATTACCACCGATCCGGATTTTCACGGCGGCAACTATTACTCGCATGGCGTCGTGCCCAAACGCGGGCTGCGTATCGCGCGCATGATCGGTCACATCACTTATCTTTCCGACGATGCGATGGCGGAAAAGTTCGGCCGCGAGTTGCGCGAAGGCGGATTCAAGTTCAATTTCGATGTCGAGTTTCAGATCGAGTCTTATCTGCGCTATCAGGCCGACAAGTTCGCGGAGCGTTTCGACGCCAACACCTACCTGCGCATCACCAAGGCGCTCGACTACTTCGATCCGGCCGCGGATCGGGACGGTAATCTGTCCGCCGCGCTTGTACCCGCGACGGCGGCATTTCTGGTGATTTCGTTTACCTCCGACTGGCGTTTCTCCCCGGCGCGTTCGCGCGAGATCGTCAAAGCGCTGCTCGATAACCGTTTGCGCGTAAGTTACGCGGAAATCGACGCCCCGCACGGCCATGATGCATTTCTGATGGACGATAGACGCTACCACGGTCTGATCCGTGCCTACTTCGACAACATTTTTCGCGAGATGGGGGACTGATGGCCATACCCGCCACTCCCGCATCGCTGTCAGCGCGCCCGGATTTCATCGCGATTGCCCGTTGGATCAGACCCAATGCCAAGGTCCTCGATTTGGGCTGCGGGGACGGTACCTTGCTGCGTCACCTGCGCGAAGTGCGCGGCGTCACCGGTTATGGAATGGAAATCGATGACGCGGGAGTGCTTGCCTGTGTCAAGAACAGTGTCAACGTCCTGCAACGCGACCTGGAATCGGGATTGTCCGGCTTCGAGGACGGATCGTTCGATTATGTCATTCTGTCGCAGACTCTGCAGGCGATTCGTCAAACCGAGCGCATCGTCAACGAGATTTTGCGCGTCGGGCGCGAAGGCATCGTTACCTTCCCGAATTTCGGCTATTGGCGCCCGCGTTTGCAAATTCTGTCGGGAAACATGCCGGTATCCAGGGATCTGCCTTACGAGTGGTACGACACACCCAATATCCATCTGTTCACCATCGACGATTTCGAAACCTTCTGTCGCCAGCAGAGCATCCGCATTCTCGAACGCAACATCATGGCCGGCGGCCGCCCGATAACCTGGATGCCCAACTTGCGCGGTTCGCTGGCGGTTTACCGGTTCGACCGGCCGGTTCCGGTTGGCTGAATTTCCGCGTATGACGCCACCTTCGATGGCCTCGGCGTTGTTCACGCGCCGCATGCTGATCTGTGTATTTACCGGTTTCAGTTCGGGACTGCCGCTCTATCTGCTGCTCAATTTGCTGCCGGCCTGGCTGCGTACCGAGGGCATCAATCTCAAGGTGATCGGCGCCTTCGCGCTGATCCAGTTTCCCTATACCTGGAAGTTCCTGTGGGCGCCTTTCCTGGATCGTTACGTGATTCCGACGCTGGGCCGCCGCCGCGGATGGATGCTGGTGACGCAAGTCGCGCTGATGGCAACGATTGCCTGGATGGGAACGCTGTCCCCGCTGGACGAACTATCCTGGGTGATCTACGCGGCGACCGCGGTTGCCTTTCTGAGCGCCACACAGGACGTGGCGATCGATGCTTACCGCAGGGAATTGCTGTTGAATACGGAACTGGGTCTGGGAAACGCGGTGCATGTCAACGCTTATCGGATCGCGGGGCTGATTCCTGGCTCGCTGTCTCTGATACTGGCCGATCACTTCGCCTGGCCGATTGTGTTCGCGGTCACCGCGCTATTCATGCTCCCCGGCATGGCGATGACGCTGATGATTTCCGAGCCTGCTATGACCGGCACGCTGCCCAAAACCCTGCGCGAAGCCGTGGTCGAGCCGTTCCGCGAATTCGTCGGTCGCGCGGGCATGCGCAGCGCATTGCTGGTACTGGGGTTCATTTTTCTCTACAAGCTGGGCGACAGCATGTGCACCGCGCTCGCCACTCCGTTCTATCTTGACATGGGCTATACAAAATCCGACATCGGCCTGATTGCGAAAAATGCCGGCTTGTGGCCAAGCGTGTTCGGTGCCTTGCTCGGCGGCTTGTGGATGATCAAGCTGGGCATCAACCGCGGACTGTGGCTGTTTGGCGTGGTTCAGGTGGTATCGATTCTGGGCTTTGCCTGGTTATCGCATATCGGCCCGTTCGCCGAAATCGGTGCGACCGAGCGAACCGCGCTCGCACTGGTGATCGGTTTCGAAGCGCTGGGTGTGGGCTTGGGCGCGGCCGCCTTTGTGGCCTTTATCGCGCGGGCCACCCAT
Organism: Betaproteobacteria bacterium; assembly: GCA_031362885.1. Lineage (GTDB taxonomy): Bacteria > Pseudomonadota > Gammaproteobacteria > Burkholderiales > JACQAP01 > JACQAP01. Next base: position 33,280 of record JANLTJ010000286.1, on the reverse strand, counting down.
CCGGCCTATACCGCCACCCAGTTCGCGCTGTTCACCAGCCTTGCCGCCGTGCCGCGCACCTTCATCAATGCCACAACCGGATGGCTGGTCGAGCAGTTGGGCTGGTACAGTTTTTTTATGTTGTGCGTGCTCCTGGCGCTGCCGGGCATGCTGCTGTTGTTCAAGGTCGCACCGTGGAACGAATACAGGCCCGATTCCGTTGCACGGGCCGACAGCGCGGCCCGGCCATGAAGGCATCTAGATCGAGTAGTCGTAGTCGATGCTCAGAGGGGCGTGGTCTGAAAAACGAGTGGCCTTATAGATTGTCGCCGCAGTGGCTTTTGCAGCAATACCTGGTGTTGCCATTTGGTAATCGATGCGCCAACCCACGTTTTTTGCCCAAGCCTGGCCGCGATTGGACCACCAGGTATATTGCTCGGCGCGCTGGTCGAGGTGGCGGAATACGTCCACGTAACCCAGGTGGTCGATAACTCCGGAAAACCACTGCCGCTCTTCGGGCAGGAAACCGGAATTCTTCTGGTTCGAGCGCCAGTTTTTGAGATCGATTTCCTGGTGGGCTACGTTCCAGTCGCCGCAGATGATGATTTCGCGACCGCTGGTTGCGAGCTTGCGCAAGGGTTCGATGCAGCGTTCCATGAAGCTGAACTTGATCGCCAATCGCTCCGGTGAACTCGATCCCGAAGGAACATAAAGCGATACGATGCTCAGGTTTCCGAAACGGGCCTCAAGAGAGCGGCCTTCGGCGTCGATGTCTGCTATGCCGATGCCGGAAATCAGGGCGTCGGGCTTGTTGCGGCAGTAGATGCCGACGCCGCTGTAACCGGGACGCTCGGCGCAATGGAAATAGCCCTGAAATCCATCCGGGTTGCGAATGGCCCCGCTAATGTCTTTTTCCTGAGCCTTGATCTCCTGAACACAGACGATATCCGCGTCTTGTGCGGCAAGCCAGGACAGAAAGCCTTTATTGACGGCGGAACGAACGCCGTTTAGATTGAGAGTGACAATGCGCACAATTAGCGATGGATAGTTTCAGGCAGGAGTTTATTGAGTTCGCCGTGTCGCGCGGCGTTCTGTGTTTCGGTGAGTTTAAAACCAAGGCCGGACGGCTGTCGCCGTATTTTTTTAATGCCGGCCTGTTCAACGACGGCGATGCGATGCGCCGGCTCGGGCAATTCTACGCAAAAGCCCTTATGGCCGCGGACCCGGGGGTTGACGTCCTGTTCGGTCCGGCCTACAAGGGCATTCCGCTGGTGACCGCGACTGCCGTGGCGCTTGCCGAATTGGGGCAAAATCTGCCGTTCTGTTTCAATCGCAAGGAAGCCAAGGATCACGGTGAGGGCGGAAAAACCGTCGGCGCTCCGCTTAAGGGCCGCATACTGATCATAGACGACGTGATATCCGCCGGCACCTCGGTGCGAGAATCGGTGGATATCATTCGCAGTGCGGGCGCGCGGCCTGCGGGAGTGTTGATCGCTTTGGATCGCATGGAGCGCGGCATCGGCGCATTGTCCGCCGCGCAGGAAGTTCGCGTTGAATTCAAGATGCCGGTCGTGAGCATCGCCCGGTTGGACGACCTGCTTGCTTATCTGCGCGGGCGGGCGGATATGGCACGGCAGTTGCATTCCGTCGAGCGTTACCGTCAGGAATATGGAGTCAACGAATGAAGCTAACAGCCCTTTTCGCCAGTCTGATCGTCACGACTCTCGCCTTTCCGGTCCACGCCCAGCAAAAGACACGCATGTACAAGTGCGTCGACAAAGCAGGAAAGGTTTACTACTCGGACAAGGCGAACCCGGACTGTAACAAGGGCACCGAGCTCAACCGCCAGGGCGTGGTAGTGTCCCCGAAGAAGACTGAGAAGCCCGCTTCTGCATCGAAAACCGAAACGGCAAAGCCAGGAGTCTCGAAGGAACAGCAGCGCATCGATCGCGCGCTCCTGGCGACCTATACGAGCGGGACGGAAATCGATACCGCTCGCGATCGCAGTCTGGAACCGCTTATTTTGGGGAACAAGGCCGTGGAGGCCAAGCTCATCAAGGTCAACGAGAACCTGGCCGGCCTCCGGTCCAAGGCCGACGCACTGGCGACACAAAAGAAACCAATACCAGCCGCCTTGTTGGATGACGTCAAAGATACCGAAAAAGAAGCTGCGATGCTAAACGCGGATCTCGCGCAAAAGAACACTCAAATCGAAGCGCTTCGCGCCCGGTACGAAGCTCAAAAACAGCGCTTCCAGCAGCTCAAAGGCACGCCACAATAGTCAACGCAGTTTGTGCTTCAGGATGGCGTTAACCTGAGCCGGATTCGCCTTGCCCTGGCTGGCTTTCATTACCTGCCCGACCAGCGAATTGAAAGCCTTTTCTTTTCCGGCCTTGTACTCCTCAACGGACTTTTGATTGGAAGCGACCACTTGATCGACGATTCCTTCGAGTGCGCTCACGTCGGTTGATTGTCCCAAATCTCTGGCTTGAATGATCTGGTCAATCAGCACAAGCGGTGTTTGAAAAATTACTGCGCTGCCAGCCCCAGGTCCAACAGGTCTTTGAGGTGTCGTCGTTACGAAAGTAGTTGCTCCGACTGGCCGATTGCCCTCAAGGCGGCTGGGTATACTCCAAAGTTCGTCCAGTAATTCTGGGGCACGGGTCTTTAACAAGGCGCCCTCTTCTATTCTCAAGATCAAAGCACCGAGAACGTCTGCTCGAATGGGGCAATCCTCAATTGCTAGTTCATTCGCTCTTAGTCGCTTAGAAATCTCGCCCATTATCCAATTGGCGGCAAGCTTGGGCTTCAGGCAGACATTGCGCGTGTCCTCATAGTATTTTGCGAGAGCGCGACTTTGCGTCATCATGGTCGCGTCATTTGCACTCAGGCCGTCCTCATGCTGAAATCGCTCGGACATCGCACCGGGCAATTCGGGCATTTCAGTCTTTATGTCCTCGATCCATGCGCTAGTGATTTCGAGCGGCAACAAGTCCGGATCCGGGAAATAGCGGTAGTCGTGCGCATCTTCTTTCAAGCGCATGACACGCGTCTGGCCGCTGTCAGGATCGAACAATACGGTTGCCTGCTGAATCTTGCCGCCGTCCTCGAGCGTTTCGATCTGCCACTTCACCTCGTATTCAATCGCCTGCTGCAGGAATCGGAACGAGTTCAGGTTCTTGATCTCGCGTCGGGTGCCCAGAGGTGCGCCCGGGCGACGCACCGAGACGTTGGCATCGCAACGAAACGAGCCTTCCTGCATGTTGCCATCGCAGATGCCGATCCAGCGCACCAGCGAATGCAGGGCCTTTGCGTAGGCGACGGCTTCTTCGGCGGAACTCATTTCCGGTTCCGACACGATCTCCAAAAGTGGCGTGCCCGCCCGGTTCAGGTCAATGCCGCTCATGCCCTGAAAATTTTCGTGCAGCGACTTGCCCGCATCCTCTTCGAGGTGAGCACGCGTGAGATGGACAACCTTCTCGCCGCTCTTGGTTTGAATTGAAAGGCTGCCACCTTGCACAATCGGCAGCTCGTACTGGCTGATCTGGTAGCCCTTGGGAAGGTCGGGATAGAAATAATTCTTGCGCGCGAAAATCGAGCGGCGATGGATGTTTGCGCCGACGGCCAGGCCGAAACGAATGGCGCGTTCGACCGCGCCCTTGTTCAGCACCGGCAGCACTCCGGGCAGGGCCAGGTCAACTACGCTGGCCTGGGTGTTGGGTGCGGCACCGAAAGCGGTTGACGCGCTGGAAAAAATCTTTGACGCGGTCGAGAGCTGGGCGTGGCTTTCCAGGCCGATGACGATTTCCCAAGTCATGTTCTTACCCAGGAATCGGCGAGGAACGTGGGGCAGAGGATACCGGTCATGCTTCAAATCCTTGCGGAATGCGCCGGTGCCAGTCGGTCGCCATCTGATACTGATGCGCAACGCCGAGCAGCTTTGCTTCCTCGAAGTAATTGGCCATCAGTTGCAAGCCGACAGGCCGGTTCTTCGCGCCGAAACCGCAGGGAATGCTCATGCCGGGAACGCCGGCCAGACTGCCGGGAATGGTATACAGATCGGACAGGTACATGGCGACAGGATCGGCCGCTTTTTCGCCAAAACCGAACGCGACACTGGTGGTTACCGGGCCCGCGATCACATCGCACAGCCGAAACGCCTGCTGAAATTCATCGGCGATGATTCGCCGCACCTTCTGCGCCTGGAGATAGTAGGCGTCATAGTAGCCATGCGACAGCACATAGGTGCCGATCAGAATGCGGCGCCTGGGTTCCGGCCCGAAACCCTCTGCCCGGGATTTCTTGATCATGTCGTCAAGATCGCCGTACAGCGCTGCGCGATGACCGTAGCGAACGCCATCGAATCGACTCAAGTTGGAGGAACACTCCGCCGGCGCGATAACGTAGTAGACCGGAATGCCAAGCGCTGCGTTCGGCAGGGAAATATCCACCAGCACCGCGCCCATGCGAACGTACTCCTGCAAGGCCTCCAGCACCGCTTTTGCGACGTCCGGCTGCAAGCCTTCACCGAAGAACTCCTTGGGCACACCGACACGAAGACCCTTTACGCCGCGTTTCAGATCCCGCGAATAATCCTCACCTGCGCGGTCTACGCTGGTCGAGTCTTTCGGATCGAAACCCAGCATGGCATTGAAAATCAACGCCGCATCTTCCGCCGAGCTGGTCATGATGCCGGCCTGATCCAGGCTGGAGGCAAAGGCAATCATGCCCCACCGCGAAGCGCGCCCGTAAGTCGGTTTGATGCCGGTTACGCCCGAAAATGCGGCTGGTTCGCGAATCGAACCACCGGTATCAGTCGCGGTTGCTGCCGGCGCAAGGCGGGCCGCAACCGCCGCTGCCGAACCACCCGAACTGCCTCCGGGAACGGCGGTCTTGTCCCAGGGATTAAGCACATTGCCGTAATAACTGTTCTCGTTCGAGGAGCCCATGGCGAATTCGTCGCAGTTGAGCTTGCCTAGCGACACCATGCCGGCATTGGCGAGGTTCTCCACGACGGTGGCGTCGAACGGGCTCATGTAACCCCTGAGCATGCGTGACGAAGCCGTGGATGCGAAATCCCGGGTTACGAAAATGTCTTTATGCGCGATCGGCACGCCAGTCAGGGGCGTGGCCTGACCGCGCGCGATGCGGGCATCGGCCGCCTTGGCCTGTGCCAGCGTGACTTCGGGGCGCAGGTCGAGAAAGGCGTTCAAGTCCCGGTGACGCGCGATACGGTCAAGGTAAAGCTTGGCGAGATCGACCGCGGAAACCTGTCTGGCGGACAGCGCAAGGCCGAGTTCGGCCACCGATTTTTCGAACATCGCGCTTGCCTTACTCGACAACGCGGGGCACGAGGAACAGACCGTCCTGTTTTGCGGGAGCGTTCTTCATGCTGGCTTCACGGTCAGGTTTGTCGCAGGCCACATCTTCGCGAAAACGCTGACTGCCTCCCAGCGGGTGTGACATCGGTTCAATGCCGGCCGTGTTGACCGATTGCAATTGCTCGATCAGCCGGAAAATCCCGTTTAGCTCCGCCAGAGTCTGGTCGGTTTCCGCCCCGGTGATTTCGATGCGCGCCAGATGGGCAATGCGCCTGACGTCGCTGGAAGTTAGTGGCATTTCAGGAGAATTCTCAAGTCAGTCTCGGCGGGGTTGCAGGCGGTCTCTAGCGACATGATCCCCGATACGGGACCGCTGCCTGCTGTTTCCGCTTTTTGTTAACCGCGGCAGGGCGATAGGGTATCATACGGAATTAATTTTCCGCGCCGGGCCAAACTTTTCGCGGCAACCTTTCGGATCAAGACATGTTCGGATTTCTCAACGGTTATTTTTCAAACGACCTGGCCATCGACCTCGGCACCGCCAATACGCTGATCTATGTTCGCGGCAAGGGCATTGTCCTCAACGAACCCTCGGTCGTCGCGATTCGCCAGGAAGGCGGCCCGAACGGCAAGAAGGTGATCCAGGAAGTGGGGCTTGCCGCCAAGCAGATGCTGGGACGTACTCCCGGCAACATCACCGCCATCCGGCCGATGAAAGACGGCGTGATCGCCGACTTCACCGTGACCGAGCAGATGCTCAAGCAGTTCATCAAGAAAGTTCATGACTCGCGTCTGTTCTCCCCGAGCCCGCGCATCGTCATCTGCGTACCCTGCGGTTCAACCCAAGTCGAACGCCGTGCCATCCGTGAGTCGGCCTACGGTGCCGGTGCGCGCAGAGTCGAATTGATCGAGGAGCCGATGGCGGCGGCAATCGGTGCAGGCCTGCCGGTCGAAGAAGCCACTGGCTCGATGGTCGTGGATATCGGCGGAGGCACCACGGAAGTGGGTGTTATTTCCCTAGGCGGCATCGTCTATTCCGGGTCGGTTCGCGTAGGTGGCGACAAATTCGACGAAGCGATCATCAATTATATCCGCCGCAACTACGGCATGTTGATCGGCGAGACCACCGCCGAAGAGATCAAGAAAGAAATTGGCTCGGCATTCCCAGGCTCGGAAGTGCGCGAAAAAGAGGTAAAAGGCCGCAACCTCGCGGAAGGCATTCCGCGCAGCTTCACCATCTCGAGCAACGAAATACTGGAAGCGCTGACCGATCCGCTCAACAGCATCGTCAGCGCTGTCAAGTCAGCTCTTGAACAAACGCCCCCCGAACTCGGCGCAGACATCGCGGAAAAGGGCATGGTACTGACCGGTGGTGGCGCGTTATTGCGCGATATCGATCGACTGCTGATGGAAGAAACCGGGCTGCCGGTGATCGTTGCCGACGATCCGCTGACCTGCGTGGTGCGCGGCTCGGGTCGTGCTCTGGAAAAGGTCGACAAAATCGCGACCTTGTTTACGGACGACTGATTGGAGTCCACAGGCCAGGCGAATCCGGCGCCCAAGGGATGCCGCGATCGGTTTGCAGTGATTTAGAGGCGAAGAATGATCGCAAGTCTGAGTGGGGGAAAGTTTGTCCCTCCTGGCACCATACGTAACCTGGAATCTCCCGGCATTTCGCGCCGTTCGCATCCCGCCTGATGGAATACTCGCCGCCACCTTTTTTTAATCGTGGCCCGAGCCTCCTGACCCGCCTCGGCTTTTTCGCGCTGTTGTCCCTGGTTCTGCTCTATGCCGATGCCCGGTTCCACTATATGGAAGGCATGCGCAAGGCGGTCGCGGTCGTTCTCTATCCTATACAGCAACTTGCGGATATGCCGGGCGAAGCCATATCGCGCACCAGTCAATTCTTCGTATCGCAGTCCTACCTGCAGCGCGAAACCGCCCGCCTGTCGCACGAGAATTTTCTCCACGCCGGTCTGCTGTTGTCGCAGGAGGCCCTGATTGCCGAAAACCGGCATCTGCGCCAGGTTCTGGAAATGCAGGAGCGAATCGACCAGACATCGACGGTTGCCGAGATTTTGTATCACGGCCGCGACCCGTTCACCCGCAAGGTCATTATCGACAAGGGGTCGTCGCAGGAGATCGAGTCGGGCTCCGCAGTCGTCGACCATACGGGACTCATCGGCCAGATCATTCGCACCTATCCCTGGACGTCGGAAGTTGCCATGATCAGCGATCGCGAGCAGGTTGTTCCGGTGCAGGCGGTGCGCAACGGATTGCGCGCAGCGCTGTTCGGGTTGGGCAATGATGGCGTACTGGATCTGCGTTTCATGCCGGTCAATGCGGACATTGAGATCGGCGACGTTTTGGTGACCTCGGGCATTGATGGCGTTTACCCCGCCGGTTTGCCGGTTGCGGTGGTATCGAACATCGAGCGTAACGCTGCTCTCACGTTTGCCAGGATTACCTGTACGCCGGCTGCGGGAACGAATCGCAACCGGCAAGTGCTGGTGTTGTCGCGCCTGGCGCCGTTGCCGGAGTATCCGATCGAACCTGCCGCGAAGAAAGCTCCCACGCCGAAAAAGAAAGCCGGCAAAGCGCCATGATGCACGCACCCTTGTTCGGCAGACTGGGCGGCAGCGAAGAAATTCTTCTGCCGGTACGACCGCGCTACATTGCGATCACTCTTTTCATAGCGCTGATGATCAACCTGTTGCCGCTTACTGGCTGGGTGCTGGCGCTGCGGGCGGATTTCGTGGCGCTCGTGTTGCTGTACTGGGGCATTCATCAGCCGCGCAAGCTCGGATTCTTGCCGGCATGGTTGCTGGGCCTGACCATGGACGTTGCCGCCGGCAGCTTGCTCGGACAACATGCGCTGTCATATGTCGTGATGATGGCGATCGCGATCGCCTTGCATCGACGGGTGTCCATGTTTGACATGCGCCGCCAGATTTTGCATGTACTTCCGATACTGGTGACGGTGCAGATGGTCATGCTGGTTGTCAGTCTGGCCGCTGGCGCCGAGTTTCCGGGCTGGTGGTACTTCCTGCCGAGCCTCACGGGCGCGCTCCTGTGGCCCGTGACCGACTTCTTGCTGAAGATCCCTCTGCGGCCGCGGAGCGATCCGGACCAGGCGTGAGCGGCGGCCCGATCAGGCCAGACTGGCCGTATCCGGCAATATGAGTCGCGCGGTCGAGCTGCGCGATCATCAGCGCGAGTTGTATTTCTTCCAGTTGCGGCTGGCCATTGTTGGGGGCCTGGTTCTGTTTGCCTTCTTTTTGCTGCTGGTTCGATTTGTTTATGTTCAGGTGATCCAGCATGAGTACTACCACACGCTCGCGGAACAAAACCGCATATTCGTCGTTCCGGTAGTCCCCAATCGCGGGTTGATTCTCGACCGCAATGGGGTGACTCTGGCGCACAATTTCGCCGCCTATACCCTGGAGATCGTGCCGCGACTGGTTTCCGATCTCGAGCAGACCATCAAGGAACTCTCGATGCTGGTGGAAATTACGGCGAAAGACCGCAAGCGTTTCAAGAAAATGATCGATGAAGGTCACGATTTCGCCAGCATCCCGATCCGCACCCGGCTCAATGATAAGGAAGTCGCGCGCGTAGCGGTAAATTTGTATCGCTTTACCGGTGTCGCAATCAACGCCCGGCTGTTTCGCCATTACCCGAATGGAGAAATCGCCTCCCACGTCGTCGGCTATATCGGCCGGCTGAGCGACGCGGATGTCGAAGACCTCAAGCGGCAAGGCACCGCCGCCAACTACAGCGCGTCAGATTACATCGGCAAAGTGGGTCTAGAGCAGTATTACGAGACGCAATTGCGCGGAATCACCGGATATGAGCATGTCGAGACCGACGCCAACGGGAAATCCGTGCGCACGCTGCGCAGCATCCTTCCGGTGTCCGGAAACAATCTCACGCTGGCGCTCGACGCCCGCTTGCAGCAAATCGCGGAACAGGCGTTCGGCGACAACCGCGGCTCGCTGGTGGCCATTGAGCCCTCGACCGGAGGCGTGCTGGCGCTGGTGTCAAAGCCCGGCTTCGATCCCAATCTGTTTGTCGAGGGCATCGATCCGGTGCACTGGGATGCCCTTAACAATTCCCCCGATCATCCTCTAAACAATCGGGCCTTGCAGGGAGTATATCCACCGGGTTCAACGATTAAACCTTTTATGGCGCTGGCTGGCCTCGAGTCGGGCAAGCGCAAACCCGGATTCACGATCAGCGATCCGGGATATTTTGTGCTCGGTGGAGGGGGTCATGTCTTTCGCGATTGGAAGTCAGGGGGACACGGGGTGGTGGATCTTCACAAAGCCATCGTTCAGTCGTGCGATACCTATTTCTACGGATTGGCGCAGGAGTTGGGCATCGATGCGATTCACCAGTTCATGGCCCAATTCGGCTTTGGCAGGCATACGGGCATCGACATCGCCGGCGAAGTGGATGGATTGCTGCCTTCGCAAGCCTGGAAGCAAAAGCGTTTCAAGGAAAAATGGTTCATCGGTGATACGATTTCCATCGGAATCGGTCAGGGCTACAGCCTGACCACGCCATTGCAACTGGCGTTCGCCACGGCCATTCTTGCCAACGAAGGCCGTGTCTTTCGGCCGCATGTGGTCAAGGAGATTCAGGACAGTCAGACCCATGCGTTGACCATCATTGAGCCGGAGCCGCGAGCGGAAATTCCCCTTCTGGACGTCAATCTCAAGCGCGTGCGCGATGCCATGATCGACGTGACCAAACCAGGCGGCACCGCGGCCTGGGCGGGCATGAACGCGAAGTACCCTTTTGCCGGGAAAACCGGCACGGCTCAGGTGATCGGAATGAAAGGCGAAAAATACGACGAAGACAAGATCAATATTCGTCATCGAGATCACGCCCTGTTTATCGCTTTCGCGCCGGCGGATGTGCCACGGATTGCGCTGGCGATTCTGGTTGAGAACGGTGGTCACGGCGGCAGCACTGCGGCGCCTATCGCGCGTCAGCTGCTGGATTACTACCTGCTCGGCAAGGAGCCGCCGCCGAAACCCGTCGTGCCGGCAACGGAAACCGAGAATGATTAACCGCTTGCTTGTCTATCTGGTCAAGCATATCGATCGCTACCTGATGGGTCTGGTGGCCACCCTGCTGATCATGGGACTGATCACCATGATCAGCGCCTCTGGTACGAGTTTCGACCGGGTCCTGGGCCAGGTGATCAATATCCTGGTGGCACTGGCGATCATGTGGGTTGCGGCCAGCATTCCGCTTCATTATCTGTCCCGGATAGCGCTGCCACTATACGTTGTCGGCCTGGCGCTGCTGATCGGGGTGGCGGTCGCGGGAGAAGTGGTCAACGGCGCACGCCGCTGGCTCGATATCGGATTTACCCGCATTCAACCATCGGAGTTGATGAAAATTGCGTTACCTCTGATGCTGGCGTGGTATTTCGACCGTTACGAAGCCATCCTTAGAGCGCGCGACTTTGCCATTGCCACGCTGCTCGTCATCGTGCCGGTACTGTTGATCGTGCGACAACCCGATCTTGGCACCGCGCTGCTGGTGGCCGCCGCGGGATTCTATGTCCTGTTCCTGGCCGGACTGTCCTGGAAAATTCTGCTCGGACTGGTTCTCACCGGGGGCGCCAGTCTGCCACTCTTGTGGTCAATGATGCACGACTACCAGCGTCAGCGCGTTTTGACCCTGCTCGACCCCACGCAGGACCCGCTAGGTGCTGGCTACCATACGATCCAGTCAACCATCGCCCTTGGATCCGGTGGCATATTCGGCAAGGGCTGGCTGAACGGAACCCAGGCGCACCTGGATTTTCTGCCGGAGCGCACAACCGACTTCATATTCGCCGTATACGCGGAAGAATTCGGTCTGGTAGGGAATCTGCTTCTCGTGGTGCTATTCCTGCTCGTGATCGGACGCGGCCTCGTTATTGCCGCCAACGCGCCGACCATGTTTACCCGATTGCTTGCCGGGGCCATCGCGATGACATTTTTCACCTATGCCTTCGTCAACATGGGCATGGTCAGCGGAATTCTCCCGATCGTCGGCGTGCCCTTGCCGCTCATCAGCTACGGCGGTACGTCGCTCGTGACCATTTTGTTCGGCATCGGGCTGCTGATGAGCATTCAAACGCATCGCCGGCTGGTACAAACCTAGCGGTGAGGATTGAGGAGCGAGGGACGTGAAAAACAAGGAACGGGTTTCAAGTTTTCATGAATATGACGATCTATCCGGTGTGCTTTGATCCTGGCGCATTTGCTCGCCGCTCGCTCCTGCCCCTTCATCCCTGCGCGATCCTCATCGCGCCGTTCCTTGCGATGATGGTCGCGGGTTGTGGCAGCGCGCCACCGAAATCCGGCGGCTATTATCTGGATGACGGACCAGGTGCCAGTGCGCCGGCCAACCTGGATTCGATTCCGGAGCCCACACCAAGAGCCGAACCTATCAACAGATACACCAGCCGGCCGTATACCGTACTCGGCCGGACTTATGTGCCATATGAACGGCCCATACCTTACAAAGCCAAAGGTTTTGCAAGCTGGTACGGCAAACGCTATCAAGGGAAAAAAACCGCGTCCGGAGAAATCTACGATATGTACGCCATGAGCGCGGCCCACACACTTCTCGCATTGCCAAGCTATGCGCGAGTGACCAACGTTGCGACCGGAAAAGCGGTCGTGGTGCGCGTGAATGATCGAGGCCCGTTTCTCGAAGGTCGGCTGATTGACCTTTCCTACGCCGCCGCGCATCGCATCGGGTTGATCGGCCGGGGCAGCGGCCTGGTCGAGGTGGAGGCGATCCTGCCCGGCGAGGATTACTCCGCAACGCCTGCCGCGGCCACACCCGGGACATCAATGCCCGCTGACGCCTCAGACGGCATCTATCTGCAGCTCGGTGCGTTTTCAGTGAGAGAGAATGCCGACGCCTTCCTGCGCAAAATGCAAACCGAGCTCGCCTGGTTGTCGGCATCGATGAGCATTCATGGTCACGATGGCTATTACCGGGTCCGTGCCGGTCCTTATTCGAGCAGGGAACAGGCGGGACGCACGGCTGCGCGCGTGCAGGAAGAAAGCGGCATCAAGACACTATTACTCGAACCATAAAACCAGACCTGGATGACTCCAATGCGCACGCTGATCTGCGGTTCCATTGCCTACGACACCATCATGGTGTTTGGCGACCAATTCAAGAATCACATCCTTCCGGACCAGATTCACATTCTCAACGTGGCCTTTCTGGTGCCGGACCTGCGCCGGGAATTCGGCGGCTGCGCCGGCAATATCGCCCATTCCCTGAAAATGCTGGGTGGCGATCCGCTGATCATGGCAACCGTCGGCCAGGACTACCAGCCGTATGCCTATCGGCTGGATAAATTGCGACTGTCGCAGGCGCATGTGCGCCAGGTGCCCGAAGCATTCACGGCACAGGCTTTCATCACCACCGATCTGGACGACAATCAGATCACCGCGTTTCATCCGGGTGCGATGAATTTCTCGCACCAAAACCACGTCTCGGACGCGCACGATGTCGGTCTGGGCATTGTTGCTCCGGACGGGCGCGAGGGCATGTTGCAGCACGCACGCGAATTCGAGGAGGCCGGCATACCGTTCATCTTTGATCCCGGGCAGGGACTGCCCATGTTCAACGCGCAGGAGCTGATGAACTTTATCAATCAGGCCGATTACGTGGCAACCAACGATTACGAGGCCAAGCTGCTGCAGGAACGTACCGGGGAGAGTCTTGAGGAGCTGTCCAGGCTGGTGAAGGCGCTGGTGGTCACCCAGGGCGCGCAGGGCTCACTCGTAGTGATCAACGGTAAATCGGAATTCATTCCCACCGTAAAGCCGGCTCAAGTCGTTGACCCGACCGGGTGCGGAGACGCCTATCGTGCCGGCCTGTTGTACGGCATCGCCAACGAATTCGATTGGGCGACCACCGGCCGGCTGGCTTCCCTGCTCGGTTCAATCAAGATCGCGCACCGGGGTGCGCAGAATCATCAGTTCACGCGCGAAGAAATCGGCGAACGTTTTCGTGAATCATTCGGCAGGGCGCTCTGGTAGTTTTGAAAATTGATCAACCCTGATCAGAAATGAGCCTCGTTGAAAAAAAGAGGACTCCCGCGCCAATCCGTTTTTGTCGCGCGACCCTGCTGCTGATACACCTGTTTGCCGGCGTTTTCGAAGTGGCGGCGCTGTTTCCGCTCTACGGAAAGACCGGCCGCAGCCGCGCCGTAGGCCGCTGGTCGGCACGGCTGCTGGCCATAGTCAATGTCAGGGCGAGCGTGCTGGGCGAGCCACCCGCGGACCTGAACCGTGCCACCGTGCTGGTCGCAAATCACGTTTCCTGGCTTGACATACAACTCATACATTCCGTCTGGCAGGTTCGATTTGTCGCCAAGTCCGAGGTACGTCGCTGGCCAGTGATCGGCTGGTTGTCGGCGAAGACAGGCACCTTGTTCATCGAACGCGGCAAGCATCGGCACGCCGCGCACATCAACCGCTCGATCCACGCCGCGTTTGCGCAGGGCCATGCGATCGGCGTGTTTCCCGAGGGGACGACCACCAACGGCCGAGAACTAGGGCGCTTTCATGCGTCGCTGCTGCAGCCGGCCGTGGATGAACGCGCGATGCTGGTCCCGGTCGCACTGCGCTACCTCGATGAAACAGGCAATATCAGCATGAGTGCCAGCTATGTTGGAGATATGACGCTGATGGAATCGATGCGAATGATATTTGCCGAGAGGACGATTCGCGCCGAGCTCATGTTCCTGCCGGCCATCGACACGACCGGAAAATCGCGCCGGGAACTGGCCGCGCAAACCCACGCCGCCATTGCAGCCGCGCTCAATCTGCCGGTTTCGGGCAGCGTACCTGGTACATCCGTCGATCTTCTAGGCGCACCGCTGTAAGCTGCCTGCCCCAGAGACAACCGGAATCGAGAGCCAGCAGATTCTTTTCCTGCCGCGGTCCGATCGCGGACCAATGTCCGCAGATGATGGTCTTGTCCGCGCTCTGGCGCCCTGGAACGCCGAACCAGGGTACATAGCCGACGGGAATCTCGGCGATGCCGGCCTTGTGACCGAACTCCATTCTGCCCTCCGGCGTACACACGCGCAGCCGGGTCATGGCGTTGATAATCACCCGCAATCGGTCGTAGCCGGTCAATTTGTCATCCCATTGGTCCGGCAGGTTTCCGTACATGTGTTCCATCAGACCGCGCCAGTCCGAGCCATTCAGGGCCTGTCCGGCTTCACGCGCGAGGTCCAGGGCTTGGTTGATGCTCCATGACGGCAGCAGACCGGCATGCACCATGGCGTATTCGCCGTCCACGTGCATCAGCGGCAGACTGCGCAGCCAGACCAGCAACTCGTCCCGATCGGGCGCATTCAGAATCGCACCCAGAGTATCTTTGCTGCGAAGCTTCGCGTGGCCCTCGGCAACCATGAGCAAATGCAGGTCGTGGTTGCCCAGAACGGTCACGGCGCGGTTGCCGAGCGCTTTGATGAACCGCAGAATTTCCAGAGAACGCGGACCGCGATTGACCATATCGCCGACAAACCAGAGGTGATCCTCCGATTTGCGCCAACCGATCTCGCCAATCAGATCCTGCAACGCATCGAAACAGCCCTGCAGATCACCGATTGCGTAGGTAGCCATCAGAAACGAAGATCGGGGAAAGCGGCCATGGTAGAACGTATTCGCCCGGTTGGATCAGCGCAGGCGAAATGGCGCAACTCGCGCCGCGCCATGAGGGTCCGTCCGCGCTGCCAATCACTTGGCCAGACTGGCCAGATAGTCCACCGCCGCCTTCACGTCGGCGTCCGAGAGTGAAGTCGCTCCACCCTTTGCCGGCATCGCATTTTTACCCTTCAAAGCGCTGGTATAGAGCGCAGTTTTCCCCTGCGCCAGGCGCGTCTTCCACGCCGTCTTGTCACCGGTTTTTGGCGCACCGGCAATTCCGGCGGCATGACACAAGGCGCAGGCTGACTCGTAGGTTTTCTTACCGTCAGACACACCACCTGCTGGCTTTTGCGTGGCCGACGCCGATGGTCCTGGAACGCCGGTGTTTGCGATCGGTTGCACCGCCGTGGGCGCCCCGGCTTCCCCGATCACGACTTCGCCAACTGGTTTTATCCGTTGCGCCACCGCTTCGTCGCTCATCGCCGGACTCTTTGGATCAACTTTCAGTCCACCGCTGGCGAACTCCGCGATCATGATGATTGCGATCACCGGAACGGCGAAAGCGAGTACGACGGCCACGATCAGTTGCCTGGGTGTCTTGATGGGCGATGAATGTTCTTCCATATGCGATCCGACCATGATTAACCTCGAGAATGATGCATCGTTGAAAGCGCCGGATTATAGGTCATCCACTGTAGGCGAGACAGTGCCAGTCTTGACATTGCCAAGGGTGGTCAGTAATCTTCCGCACCCTGTTGCAGGGGTGCTGGCAAAGCCTCGCAAGGGAAGAATAATCAGACTTCTGGTGATATAGCTCAGTTGGTTAGAGCACAGCACTCATAATGCTGGGGTCGGTGGTTCAAGTCCACCTATCACCACCACGCAAACGCGGGTAAGCAACTACAGGCCCTTGCTCCGCTGCAAACCCTGTGTATCTTGTTGGCGCGATACAATGTCGGCAAGCATTTTGCGCATTCGTTCGGCCTGGCCGCATTGCAGGCGTCGGCGCATTCCGGAGTGATGTTCATGAAAAATCTGCGGTTCGTCTGCGTCGCCGGCTTTTTTCTGCTGTTGGCGGCGACACACGCGCATGCCGAGCGCACTTTTCCGGAACAGGCCAGGCGCGGTGAGCTCAAAGCCTACGAATACCCGGCGATGAAAATCGGCGGCACGACCTATCGGCTTTCACCAGGCAGCCGCATCATCAACGAGCAAAATCGGATCATCATGCCGGCATCGCTACAGGTTCAAAGCGCACCGGTAATGTATATGCTCGATATGGGTGGCGAATTGGTTAAGGTGTGGCTGCTGACCGCGGAAGAGGCCAAGAGGCTCCCGATGGCCAAGTAGCCGCCGCGCATGAAGAAGCTCTACATTCGCACCTACGGCTGCCAGATGAATGAGTACGACTCGGACAAGATGGCCGATGTACTCAAGGCGTCCGATGGATTTGAACAAACCGAAGACCCGGCTGCGGCCGATGTCATCCTGTTCAACACCTGCTCTGTGCGCGAAAACGCGCAGGAACGCGTGTTTCACGCGCTTGGGCGCCTGCGCCCGCTGAAGGAGGCCAGGCCGGAACTCATTATCGGCGTCGGCGGTTGCGTGGCCAGCCAGGAAGGATCGGTCATCGTCGAGCGCGCGCCCTACGTCGATGTGGTGTTCGGTCCCCAGACCCTGCATCGTCTGCCGCAGCTGATCGAGGCGCGCAGGCGCAGCGGCAAGCCCCAGGTGGACATTTCTTTTCCGGAGATCGAGAAGTTCGATGCACTGCCACCGGCTAAAGTCGACGGATTTACCGCATTTGTTTCAATCATGGAAGGATGCAGCAAGTACTGCAGCTTTTGTGTCGTCCCGTATACCCGCGGCGAGGAAGTTTCCCGGCCGCTCGACGATGTGCTCACTGAAGTCGCCGGTCTCGCGGACCAGGGCGTGAAAGAGGTCACCTTGCTCGGCCAGAACGTGAATGCCTATCGCGGCGCCATGAACGGTGGCGAAGCAGCGGATTTTGCCCTTCTGCTCGAGTATCTCGCGGAGATGCCTGGCATTGAACGCCTGCGCTACACAACATCGCATCCGCGCGATTTCACCCAGCGCCTGATTGACGCCTACCGATGCCTGCCGCAACTGGTAGATCACGTACACCTTCCGGTGCAGTCCGGATCGGACCGCATCCTGTCCGCGATGAAACGTGGCTACACCGGTCTGGAATACAAGTCAATCATCCGTCGTTTGCGCGCGGCACGTCCGGGTTTGTCGATTGCCACGGATTTCATAGTCGGGTTTCCGGGTGAGACTGACCAGGATTTCGACCAGACCATGAAGCTGGTCGAAGATATCGGTTTTGATGACAGCTACAGCTTCATGTACAGCCCGCGCCCTGGCACGCCGGCAGCCGGCTTTGCTGATCAGGTGCCGATCGCGACCAAACAGGCGCGGCTTGCGCGGTTGCAGGCCGCGCTCGACGCCAGCGCAAAAGCAATCAGCGCGACCATGGTCGGCAGCATGCAGCGCATTCTGGTTGAAGGCCCTTCCCGTAAGAATCCGGCCGAATTGGCCGGGCGCACCAGCAACAACCGCGTGGTGAATTTCGCCGGACCAGGCCGCATGGCCGGCCATCTCTTCGATGTTCACATTTCCGCCGCCATGGCGCACACTTTGCGCGGTGAAATTCGTCTGACAGAGCCGGTTTGATTCCCCTGGAAATTTCCTTTACTCCGGTCGACAACCAGCGCCTTGCCAATCTATGTGGCGCGCTGGATGAGAATCTCAAGCAAATCGAGGGCGCGTTCGACGTGTCGATCGCGCGGCGCGGTGAGCATTTCAGTATTTCCGGTGAACTCGCCCCGTCGCGATTGGCGGCCGATGCTCTGCAGCGCTTTTATCAACAGGCGAGCCATAGCGTAAGTCTGGAGGAGATCCAGCTCGGATTGATCGAAATCTCCGGCGCAGCGGCCAGGGAAACCGATGGCGACGTCCTGGTGCTGCAAACGCGACGTCGCGACCTGCACGGGCGCACAACGCGGCAGGTGCAGTACATCCGGCAGATTCGCGAACACGACATCACCTTCGGCATCGGACCAGCGGGCACCGGCAAAACCTATCTGGCCGTGGCCTGTGCCGTGGATGCATTCGAACGCGACGCCGTGAAACGCATCGTGCTCGTGCGCCCGGCGGTCGAGGCCGGCGAGCGGCTCGGTTTTCTGCCCGGCGATCTGGCACAAAAAGTCGATCCTTACCTGCGCCCGCTATACGATGCCCTGTACGACCTGATGGGCATCGAGAAAGTCGGGAAGTTATTCGAACGCGGCGCAATTGAAATAGCACCGCTCGCGTTTATGCGCGGGCGGACCCTGAACCACTCGTTCGTCATTCTCGACGAGGCGCAGAACAGCACGCAGGAGCAGATGAAAATGTTCCTCACGCGCATCGGTTTTGGCAGCAAGGCCGTCGTGACCGGTGACGTGACCCAGATCGATCTGGCGAAAAGCCAGAAAAGCGGCCTGGTGGAAGCCGCCAGCGTGCTCGCGGATGTGCGCGGCATCGCTTTCACCCAATTTCTTGCCGATGACGTGGTCCGCCACCCGCTGGTGCAACGCATCGTTCAGGCCTATGAACGGTACCAGGCTCGTCAGCTTGATTGAAGCGCATGCCGTCGCTCGCGTTTACGGTTCAACATGCGCTATCCGCAGACCAGATGCCTTCGCGGCAACGGCTGCGCAGTTGGGCCAAGGCCGCCCTGCTGGGCGATGCGCAAGTCACGTTGC
This sequence comes from Betaproteobacteria bacterium, assembly GCA_031362885.1. GTDB lineage: Bacteria > Pseudomonadota > Gammaproteobacteria > Burkholderiales > JACQAP01 > JACQAP01. The sequence goes on along the minus strand of JANLTJ010000286.1, from coordinate 14,527 downwards.
GACTGGTCGGCGGCCGCGAAGGCCGTGCGCTCAATCGCAACTTCCGCGGCAAGGATTACGCAACCAATGTGTTGACCTTCGTATATGAAGCGAACGCACCACGACGCGGCGATATCGTGCTGTGCGTGCCGGTACTTGCGAGGGAGGCGCGCGCGCAACGCAAACCGGTCGAATCCCACTATGCGCATATGCTGGTACACGGCATGCTGCACTTGCAGGGCTACGACCACGAAAGAATCCGCGATGCCCGGATCATGGAAGCCATTGAGTCGGAAATCGTCATGAAGCTGGGGTATGCTGATCCCTATGAAACCCGGTGAACGGTCAACGGCGAACGGCTAAAATCTGCCGCATCAGGATATCCCCGTTTGCGGCTAACCCATCACCGTTCACCCCCTTACGCTGACGCATGGAAGACGAAATTCACAAACCCACATTGCTCGAACGGCTGGGCGCGCTGTTGATGCGCGAGCCGGAGGATCGCGAGCAACTGATCGAGCTGCTGCAGCGTTCCTACGAGCGAAATCTGCTCGACGCCGACGCCCTGGCGATGATAGAGGGCGTCATGCAGGTATCCGAGATGCAGGCGCGCGACATCATGATTCCCCGCGCGCAGATGGATGTGATCGACATCGGCGATGCGCCGGAGAAATTCATCCCCTGGGTAATCGAAACCGGGCACTCGCGGTTTCCGGTGATCGGCGAGAACAAAGACGACGTGATTGGCATTCTGCTGGCCAAGGATCTGCTGAGCTACTACGCGGGCGAGGATTTCAATGTTCGCGACCGCTTGCGTCCCGCGGTATTTATTCCCGAGTCGAAACGCCTGAACGTGCTGCTCAAGGATTTCCGCAGCAATCGTAATCACATTGCCATCGTGGTGGACGAGTACGGCGGCGTGGCAGGCCTTGTGACCATCGAGGACGTGCTCGAGCAAATCGTCGGCGAGATCGAAGATGAGTTTGATTTCGACGAAACCGAGGCCAATATCATCCTGGATCGCAGCGGCCAGTTCCGCGTCAAGGCACAAACCGAGATCGAAGATTTCAACCGCACCTTCGGCACCAGTTTCAGCGACGAAGATTTCGATACCGTCGGCGGCTTGGTGCTCGACCACCTCGGCAGACTGCCCAAGCGCGGCGAACAGTTCAGCATCGGCGATCTGAACATCAAGGTCGTTCGCGCCGACAGTCGCAGGCTTCACGCACTGCTGGTGGAGAAAATCAAGGTGGAGAGTGCGCGCTGATCCTTCCGCGCAGGCTCCTGACGGAGTCCGGCTGATTTTGTTCAAGTTGGTTCTCGCTCCCATCGCACTGGGAGCGCTGGCGGTGGCTGGATTTGCGCCGCTGCAACTGTACGTGCTGCCCTGGGTTTCCCTGACACTGCTTGCCCTGCTCTGGCTGCGTTGCGGCACGTTCAAGGCAGCGGCGATGCTCGGTTTTTCGTTTGGCGCGGGTCTTTTTCTTTGCGGCACGAGCTGGATTTATGTGAGCCTGCACGTTTATGGCGGCATGGCGAGTCCGATCGCAGCGCTGTTCACTTTGCTGTTCTGCCTGCTGCTGGCTTGTTTTCCGGCACTGGCTTGTGCACTGGCTTCGAGCCTGCATGCCGGTACCGCTGCGCGGTTGATGCTGCTGTTCCCCGCCCTGTGGAGCATCATGGAATGGATGCGCACCTGGGTGTTGACCGGATTTCCGTGGCTTGCGTTCGGTTACTCGCAGGTCCCCGAAAGTCCACTCGCGGGATATGCGCCGATCCTGGGTGTCTTCGGCGTCTCTCTCATCACCGCCGTTGTTGCCGGTGCGCTGGCTTTCGCCGTGCAAGCCTGGCCGCTCTCGCGCACTGTCGCAAAACCGCGCCGGCCCCCGCCTGCGTTCATGGCGGGCGTCGGCGTCGCGACCTTTCTGGTGATCGCCGGGATCGCCCTGAAAACCCATGCATGGACTCAGCCGGTCGCGGGCGACCCACTGCGCGTGAGCTTGCTGCAAGGGAATATCCCGCAGGAATTGAAATGGCGCCCGGAGCGCGCACTGGCCACACTGCAAACCTATCTCGATCTGGTGCGCGCTGCCGATGGCCGGTTGATTTTGCTGCCGGAAACCGCGCTGCCGCTACTGCATGACAACATCGCGCCGGAATACCTGCAAGCGCTCGCTGATCATGCGATACGCAACGGCGGAGACTTGTTGTTCGGAGTTCCGGAACGAGATGCCTCCGGCAACTATTTCAACAGCGTAATGAGCCTTGGCAGCGCGCCAGCGCAGACCTACCGTAAGCATCATCTGGTGCCCTTTGGCGACTATTTGCCGCTGCGCCCGGTGTTCGGCTGGGTGATGAGCCTGCTGCATATTCCGATGGGTGACTTCTCGCGCGGCGCCGCGGTGCAGAAGCCGATGCAGGTCGCGGGACAGAAAGTGGCAGTCAATATTTGCTATGAAGACGTGTTCGGCGAAGAGATCATCCGCCAGTTGCCGGAGGCCACCATACTGGCGAACTTCACCAACGATGCCTGGTGGGGCGACTCGGCGGCATCACGTCAGCATGCACAGATCGCGCAGATGCGCGCGCTGGAAACCGGTCGCCCGATGCTCAGGGTGACCAACACCGGCGTTACCGCCATCATCGATCCGCAGGGGCGCATGATCGCCTCGGTGCCGGAGTTCATCACCACCGCGTTGAACGGAGAGGTGCAGGGCTACCAGGGCAGCACTCCTTATGTGGTGTTCGGCAACTACGGACTTCTGGCGCTGGCACTGGGGATGGTCCTGCTGCCGGCGCTCATTCGAGCCTTCCGCGCGCGTTGAACTGGCGGCGCACATCGCTACTGTCTCGTTAAGGCGGGTGGATTTAAGTACAATTCGGGCGTCTTTCGGGACACAATTCCCGATCCTCTAGCAGAATTCTTTGATGCTAAATTTCCAGGAAGTCATTCTGACGCTGCAGCGCTACTGGGGCGAACGCGGTTGCGCGATCCTGCAACCCTATGACATGGAAGTCGGCGCCGGTACTTCGCACACCGCGACGTTTCTGCGCGCCATCGGCCCGGAGCCCTGGCGCGCGGCTTACGTGCAGCCCTCGCGCCGCCCGAAAGACGGCCGCTACGGCAAGAATCCGAACCGCATGCAGCATTACTATCAGTTTCAAGTGGTTCTCAAGCCCTCGCCGCCCGACATCATTGACCTGTACCTCGATTCATTGCGTGCGCTTGGTGTCGATCCTCAGGCCCACGACATCCGTTTCGTCGAGGACGACTGGGAAAATCCCACGCTCGGCGCCTGGGGATTGGGCTGGGAAGTCTGGCTTGATGGCATGGAGGTCACGCAGTTCACCTATTTCCAGCAAGTAGGCGGACTCGACTGCAAGCCGATCACCGGCGAAATCACCTACGGCATCGAGCGGCTGGCAATGTATCTGCAAGGCGTCGAGAATGTCTTCGATCTGGAGTGGACAAAAGGCCTTACCTACCGGGACGTGTACTACCAGAACGAAGTCGAGCAATCGACTTACAATTTTGATCAGTCGAACACCCAGGTGATGTTCCAGCATTTCAACGACTACGAGTCGGAAGCCAAACGCCTGATGGCCGCGCAGCTTGCGCTGCCTGGTTATGAAATGGTGTTGAAAGCAGCGCACACCTTCAATTTGCTCGATGCGCGCGGAGCGATCTCGGTTACCGAACGCGCCGATTACATCAAGCGCATCCGCAATCTCGCGCGCAGCGTTTCGCAAGCCTATTTCGATTCGCGGGTGCGCCAGGGTTTTCCGATGAGCAAGCCGGCCCAATTGCGGGCACTCGGCATTGATGTCGCGGCCCTGAAAACGGCGCTCGAAGAAAAAGAGCCGGCGTGATGAGCGCCGATCTGCTGGTCGAATTATTTACCGAGGAGTTGCCGCCCAAAGACTTGCTGTCGCTCGGCGAAGCGTTCGGCGAAAAGATACTCGGTGTCCTGTCGGAACTTCGATTCATGTCGTCTGCCAATTGGGAAACGAGTATTTTCGCTTCGCCACGCAGGCTCGCCGTGCTCATGCCCGCAGTCATGGAAAAATCCGCCGAGCGGACTGAACTGCGAAAGCTGATGCCGTCCAAGGCGGCGTTCGATGCCGCCGGCAAGCCGAGTGCCGCGTTACTCAAGAAGCTGGAGAAAGAGGGCGGCAACATCGAGCACATCGAGCGCAGGACTGAAGGAAATATGGAGTACGTGTTTTTGACACTGGTCATTCCGGGCATCTCACTTGAAGCCGCGCTACAGGGTGCGCTTCAAGAAGCCATCGCGAAACTGCCGATACCCAAAGCAATGAGTTACCAGCTTGCTGACGGCACGACAACCGTCAAATTTGTGCGTCCGGCGCACGGACTGGTCGTGCTTCACGGTGAAAAGGTCCTGGCCATCACCGCGCTCGGACTTACTGCCGACCGCGTTACCCACGGCCATCGCTTTCAGGGCGCAAAAAACATTTCACTGAGGCGCGCAAACGAGTACGAATCAAGGCTGGAGAACGAGGGCCAGGTCATCCCCAATTTCGACAAGCGCAGAAGCGAAATCGACAAACAACTCGCCGACAAGGCACACGCGCTCCTGTGCTCGCTCGGCGCGGAAGCCGACTACGAGCCGCTGCTCGATGAAGTCACCGCCTTGGTCGAGTACCCAACGGTATACCTCGGCGAGTTCGAGTCGGACTTCCTCGCCGTGCCGCAGGAATGCCTGATCCTGACCATGCGCCAGAATCAGAAATACTTTCCCCTGTTCGACGCGAACGGCAAACTCACCAACCGGTTTCTGATCGTGTCCAACATGCGGCTCACCGAAGCCAGGACGATCATTGAAGGCAATCAACGTGTGGTGCGGCCTCGCCTCGCCGACGCGCGGTTTTTCTTCGACACAGACCTGAAAACCAGGCTCGCGGATCAAGTGCAAAAACTTCGGGGTGTTGTTTACCACAACGAGCTCGGCAGTCAGTTTGAGCGCGTCGATCGCTTGCGCGCGCTGGCCGGTTCAATTGCGAAGGACATCGGCGCCGATCCGGCGCTGGCGGATCGGGCTGCGCATCTTGCCAAGGCCGATCTGGTCACGAATATGGTCGGCGAGTTTCCCGAACTTCAGGGCATCATGGGCCGCTACTACGCGCTCTCGGAGGGAGAAGATGCGCAAGTTGCAATTGCCATAGAGGACCACTACAAACCCCGTTTCGCCGGCGACCAACTGCCGCGCAATGATGTCGGCGTGGCAGTCGCTCTGGCGGACAAACTGGACACACTGGTCGGCTTGTTTGGAATCGGACAAGTACCAACCGGAGACAGGGATCCCCATGCGTTGCGCCGGCATGCCCTGGGCGTGATTCGCATCTTGCTCGAAAAGGACCTTCGCGTCGGGCTAACCGGGTTGATCGGACATGCGGTAACAGAGGAAAGAACGAGACGGCGGAAGGCATATCTTGAATCTCGCCGCAAACAACAACAAACACCCGGGGTGCAGATTTTCGATAATCCCGCACTCTTCCCTGTTGCTTTGGAGTCGTTTCCGCCGACAGACGACGCAATTATGAAGCTCAAGGATTTTATCTATGAGCGACTGAAGGGACTATTGCGTGACGCGGGTTCTACCCCACAAGAAATAGAGGCTGTCGCATCACTGCGTCCGGAGTTTCTTGCCGAGGTACCCAAACGTCTGGCAGCCGTGCGCGTTTTCACCAGCCTGCCGGAAGCGCAGAGCCTTGCTGCCGCCAACAAGCGCGTAGCCAATATCCTCAAACAAGCCGAGGGCAAAGGTGAAACGTTCGGAAAGACGGAAGTTTCCGAATTTACGGAAAAAGCCGAACACGATTTATTCGATGCGCTCAGGAAGGCCGCCGCTCTGGCAACGCCGCTGCTGGACCAGGGCGATTACACTGGGTACCTCAAAACCTTTGCCGTTCTGAAATCGCCGGTGGACGCTTATTTTGAATCGGTTATGGTCATGGTCGAGGACAAAGCCTTGCGCCAGAATCGCCTGGCGCTGCTGCGCGATTTGCGTGAAGAAATGAATCGCATCGCCGATATTTCCAAACTCGCCACCTGACCTCGATGCGCATCCGGGTTTCCCTTCGCGCCTCGCGCCTCGCCCCTCGTCCCTGCGCCCCTCGCCCTTGTACCCCATGAAACTCGTCATCCTCGATCGCGACGGTGTAATCAACCAGGACAGCGATGCCTTCATCAAGAACACCGCCGAGTGGAAGCCTATTGCGGGCAGCCTGGATGCGATTGCGAAACTCAACCATGCGGGCTACCGGGTCGTGGTCGCGTCCAACCAGTCCGGCATCGGGCGCGGGCTGCTCGACATGGGAGCGCTGAATGCCATCAATGACAAGATGTACCGCGTCCTTGCGCAGGTCGGCGGACGCATCGATGCGTTGTTCTACTGCCCGCACTCTGCGGAAGCGAATTGCGAGTGCCGTAAACCGAAGCCGGGCATGTTTCTGGACATCGCGCAGCGCTTCAACGTCAATCTCGCCGGCGTGCCCAGCATCGGCGATTCCCTGCGTGATCTGCAGGCCGCTGCCGCCGCGGGAGCACAGCCGATGCTGGTATTGACCGGCAAAGGCAGCAAGACCGAGGCCGCCGGCGGATTGCCCGAGGGAACCCCGGTATTCGCGGACCTGGCTGAGGCGGTGCGACGAATCGTCACATGAGCGCCATCGCGGCCTTCCTGCGCTCGGTCGTCTACGAAGTGCTGCGCTTCGTCCTCACCGTGGTATTCGCCATTATTTCGCTGCTGACGTTTCCGTTCCAGCCACGCACACGCTATCGCATCATCACGATGTGGTCGCGGCTTGCGGTCATCCTGGTGGGTGTTATTTGCGGCGTGCACTATCGGGTGATCGGGCGCGAGAACGTTCCCGGCAGTCCGTGCATTGTCCTGTCCAAGCACCAATCGGCCTGGGAAACGCTGGCCTATCAGGTTATTCTTCCGCCGCAGGTGTGGGTACTTAAACGCGAATTGCTGCGCGTGCCATTCTTCGGTTGGGGCCTGGCGATGATGAGCCCGATCGCGATCGACCGCGGTTCGGCGACGCGCGCGTTGAAGCAAACCCTCGAGCAGGGCAGGGCGCGCCTGTCGGATGGATGGTGGATCGTGATGTACCCGGAAGGCACCCGCATCGCCCCCGGACAGCGCGGGCGCTATCACCTGGGCGGCGCATGGCTCGCCTGCAAGACCGGCGCACCGGTGCTGCCGGTCGCGCATAATGCAGGAACGCTCTGGGGCAGAAACGCCTTCATCAAATATCCCGGGACCATTACCGTGAGTATCGGTCCCTTGATTCAACCGGCGGGAATGACGCCTGAAACACTCAACCGGAAAGCTGAAGACTGGATAGAAACCGAAGTCGCCCGCCTCGGCAGCGCGCGCTCATAAGCGACCTGTTTCCGGTCGCCGCGGTCAGCGAGCCGAAAAGCATCCGGCTGCGCGATCGCGACGTAGCTTATCTGCTCAAACGCAGCCAGCAGCGGCGCAGCATCGTTCTGAGCGTTGACGAACATGGTTTGACGGTGAGCGCGCCCTGGCGCAGCTCGGAGCGGCGCATTGTCGATGTCATCCGTGACGCCGAGGCCTGGGTTCTGAAAAAGCTGGACGTCTGGAGCGCGTTCCCGGCGCGCCGCCAATCCTGGGCACACGGCGACAAGCTGCGTTACCTCGGTCGCGATCTCGACTTGCATCTGAGGCGCGATCCGGTTGCAACCCTGGTCGGTTTGCAGGATGCCGATGGCCTTCTGGTGTCGCTACCCGAGCCGGATGACAAGGGGGCGGTCACCGCGGCCGTCGTCCAGTGGTACCGCCGCCATGCGCAGACCAATTTCAGCGGCCGTATCGGCGAATTCGCACCCCGTTTCGGTTTGCCCGTCCCCCGCTTGTTTCTGTCCAGCGCCAGAACACGCTGGGGCAGTTGCAATGCCAGGCGTGAAGTCCGGTTGAACTGGCGTCTGATTCAGGCGGCGCAATCGACCATTGACTATGTGGTCGTGCATGAGCTGGCCCATCTTATCGAGATGAATCACTCCAAGCGCTTCTGGAAACTGGTCGGATCGCTGTGCCCGCTCTACCGTGAAGCCTGCGACGAACTCACCCGCATGGGCCTTTACTACATGGATATCTGAAGCCGACGAGCCCTATGCTAGACTCGATTCAGTTTCGGAAAACCCCAATGCGCCGCCTCTTTGCCCTGATCGTACTCGCCCTGTTTGTGTCCGCCTGCGGCCAGAAAGGCCCGCTTTACCTGCCCAAGGATGGCGACAAACCAGCCGGGCAGGCAGCGAGAAAAAACGAAGAAGGAAGCATCCAGAAGTGAGCGCCTTCACCGTGCGCAAAGGCGAGCTCTTCGCCGAAGATGTCGCGCTGTCGCAAATCGCCGCGCGTTACGGCACGCCGTGTTTCGTCTATTCGCGCGCGGCGCTTGAACAAGCCTTCCGTCGCTACGATCAGGCGTTCGGAGCGCGGCCGCATCGCATCTGCTATGCCATGAAGGCCAATTCGAATCTGGCGATATTGAATCTGTTCGCGCGCATGGGCAGTGGCTTCGACATCGTTTCAGGCGGCGAACTGGCACGCGTGGTCGCCGCCGGCGGCGACCCTGCCAGGACGGTTTTTTCTGGCGTAGGCAAGACGCGCGACGACATGCGTCAGGCGCTCGCCGCCGGCGTGCTGTGCTTCAACGTCGAATCGGAAAGCGAACTGGAAAGATTGAACGGCGTTGCCCGGGAGATGAACAAGAAAGCGCCGGTCAGTATCCGCGTCAATCCGGACGTGGACGCTAAAACCCATCCTTATATCTCGACTGGATTGAAGGAAAACAAGTTCGGCGTCGCCTTTGGGGAAGCTCTGCGCATCTATCGCAAGGCGAGTGCCTTGCCGCATTTGAACGTCGTCGGCATTGATTGCCATATTGGCTCGCAACTGACCGAATTGGCGCCCTTCATTGATGCGTTTGGCAAGGTTCTGGAACTGGTCGATACGCTTGCCGCTGAAGGCATCGTATTGCATCACCTGGATATGGGCGGTGGCTTGGGCATTCGCTACGCCGATGAGAACCCGCCTGCGCCGGAAGCCTACGTGAAGGCCCTGCTCGATAGCGTGGGTGCACGCAAGCACGAAATACTACTTGAACCCGGGCGCTCGCTGGTCGGCAATGCCGGCTTGCTGTTGACACGGGTTGAATATCTCAAGCATGGCGAAGCGCGAAACTTCGCGATCGTCGATGCCGCCATGAACGACCTGATCCGCCCCGCGTTGTACGACGCCTACCATGAGGTGCGCTGCGTTGAGCCCCCGACTGCGACGGCGGCGCGCAGCTATGAAATTGTCGGACCGGTGTGCGAGACCGGCGATTTTCTGGCGCGCGAGCGACAACTTGCCTTGCGCGAAGGCGACCTGCTGGCGGTCATGTCCGCTGGCGCCTACGGCATGAGCATGAGTTCAAATTACAACAGTCGCGCCCGCGCGGCAGAAGTCATGGTCGCTGGCGGCAATGTGCATCTGATTCGCGATCGCGAACGTATCGAGCAATTGTTTTCCGGCGAGCACCTGTTGCCCTGAGTATTGCGAACCTGGCCTCGCGGTCATCCGCTCTGGCGGCCTGATCGTTGATCACCATACAGCAGGCCGGTGTTTGCCTTCGGATCCGGCAATGCTTGCCGGAACTATCGGGCAGTAGCGGCCTCTATCTTCATGGGCGACAGGGTTGCGGATGTTAAACTTCATGCGACCGCCAGATTGCGGCCGGGGACAACATGATCGTATTCAATCTCGCTTGCGACAACAACCATTCCTTCGAGGGATGGTTTGGCACGGCCGACGACTTCGACCTTCAGGCAAAGGGCCGCCATATCGCATGCCCGGTGTGCGGGTCCGTTGCGGTCTCGCGACAGCTCTCGGCGCCCTATGTCAACACCGGCACCGGCAGCAAACCGGCCGATGAAATGCAGATGGTTCCGGTTGCCAACGCCGCGCAGGAACTCAGGAAGAAATTCATTGAGCACGTGCTCAGCAACACCGAAGACGTGGGTCAACGCTTCCCCGAGGAAGCGCGTCGGATTTTCTATAAGGAAACACCGGAACGCGCCATTCGCGGCACCGCGTCCGCGCGAGAAGTCGGCGCGCTTAAAGAAGAAGGCATCGACGTCATGGCCATCCCCGGCACGGCGGCGTTACCGGAAAAACTGCACTGACTCTGGCGACAACGGCGGGCGTGATATAACGCGCCATGCCTTCCCGCGCGCTGCATTGTCTCGTTCTCGGCTTCGGTGTCGTTGTCGTCTCTTTCGCCGCCATCCTGATCCGCTTTGCGCAGGCTGAAGGCGCTTCGTCGATCGTAATCGCCGCCGGCAGATTGACCATCGCCGCGCTTGTCCTTGCGCCCTTCGCCTGGTGGCGTGCCGGTACGGAAATGCTACGCCTGCCTGCTCGCGTACTGGGAATGTGCTTGCTCTCCGGCGCGATGCTGGCGGTACATTTCTGGGCGTGGATCACTTCGCTCGAACACACTTCCGTCGCGAGCAGCACCGCGCTGGTGACCACCAATCCGCTGTGGGTGGCGCTGGCTTCGGCGATTTTGCTGCGCGAGCGCCCGGGTCGCGCCGCGCTCGCGGGCATCGCGCTCACGCTGGCCGGAAGCGTGCTCATATTCGCGGCGGACGCGGGCCGTTCGCCAGAACCCCAGGCATCGCCACTGCTGGGCAACATCCTGGCACTGGTCGGCGCGGTCGCCGCATCCGGTTATCTGCTGGTGGGGCGGGCACTGCGTTCCCGAGTCTCGCTGTTTGCGTATATCTGGATCGCGTACTCGAGTGCGGCGTTGATGTTGCTGGCTGCGGCCGCGGCGGCGGATGACACCCTGCTACCGCTGTCCCCGGGAGCGTGGCTGCTGATCGCGGCGCTGGCTCTCGGACCGCAGTTGATCGGCCATACTTCGTTCAACTGGGCGCTGCGAAGCTTATCGGCGACCTTCGTCGCCGTTGCCATCCTCGGCGAGCCGGTCGGATCGGCCATTCTGGCTTACCTGCTGCTCGGCGAAGGCTTTGGCGCGACGCAGTTATGGGGATTCGTGATCCTGCTCGCGGGAATCTTCATCGCGGCACGCGCAGAACAATCGGCACAGGGCAGGAACTGAAATCCGTGGCGAAATATTTTTCTCAAGGCGGGGAAATGGAATCATCATTATTGATCTTCTCGTAATTCATGGCACATTGCTTTCCCTCATCTCAACTCTTCTGCTCCGCTTCAAGTGTTCCCACGAACTTGGGCAGGTGATGCAGATGAGGGTACGAGATTAAGGTTATGTTTTCGAGCGAGTTTGCGCAACAGCCGCTGTTCAGTGATGGCGGCTTGAGCCTGATAATTTTTTAATCCTTTTTCAACATATTCGATACCGTGGACCACCATCACGCGCCAGAACAATGCTGCGAGTTTGCGCGCCAATGCCTGATTGGCGAGCAGAGTTTGAAGCAAATACGAGGGCCCATTTCCCCCCGGTACGACGGGCATTCTGTTGCGGTGCTTTCGAAAGGAGATCCAGAATTGAGCATCAGCGTCACCAGCGGAGTTACTTCGCAATGGCCATTGACATCGACAGACTGACCGAAGCGCAACTCATCGACCTCAACAACCGTGTCGTCGCGCGTCTGAAGTTTCTTAGTCAGATGCGAGCACACGCGCACATGCTCGAGTTCAGCATCGGCGAAAGAATCTCGTTTCAGCCAGAGGGCCACCCGATGCTCACCGGCATCATTGCCAAGTACAACCGCAAGTCAGTCACCGTCATAACTGAGCAAGGGCAGCAGTGGAACGTCGCGCCGGTATTCCTGCGCAAGGCCGAGTCGCCCGCAAGATCGAAGCAAGCGTCGGTGCAGGTCATCAACATATCCAAGAAGTAGGGGCGCTTCGGCATGATGACGCCCAGCCAATGGAGCGGACACCTCCGTGCTGCGCACTCCGGCGCCGCTCGTCGGCGCGTTCGGTCCCATCGCCAGCGTAGGCGCAGCGCAAGCATCTGAATTTAGTTGCCGTTGACCGGCCCTTTGTTTGTAGCTACACTGCCGCGATGGAGGCCTGGGACGAACGGAAACGACTCAGAAACATCAAAGATCATGGGCTTGATTTCGTTGGTTGCGAGGCGGTATTCGATGGCCCGGTCGTAACGTGGGACGATGACAGCGACGCATATGGCGAGCTACGTATCAATTTGCTCGGCTGGCTGGACGGCATCGTCGTGCACATGACCTACACTGAGCGAGACGATGAACCGCACATCATCAGTCTGCGCAAGGCAGAGAAACATGAAATCAGGTTCTACGCGAAAGAAATTACCCGTTAGCTCGGCACAGTGGGAGGCAGTAATTGCTGCTGCTCCTGGGAAAGACCGGCCATTAACCGCTCGCGAAGCAGTCAAGGTCGCTGGCGCGGTGGTCGTAAAAAGGGGCGGCTATGCCGCAGTGCAAGCTGCTTTGGCAAAGAAGCGAAAGCAAGGACAGCGCGGGCCACAAGTTGCACCGACTAAACAGTTGGTGAGCGTTCGATTCAGCCCCGAAGTGCTAGAGTACTTCAAGCGCACAGGTGCCGGCTGGCAAACTCGCATGAATGACGTGCTGCGCGAGTGGGTTTCTGGTCGCACTACCAGGCGCACCAAGACAACTTCGCCGTGATGTGGCCGAATAAGTGTTTAAAAAGGTTAAAAGGAAGGTTAAAAGGGGCCAGGCTCGATTTATTGAGCTAGAATGCTGGCATGCCCCGCCGCCCGCGCATTCACCTCGATGGCGTACCGCTGCACATCGTGCAGCGCGGCCATAACCGCGAGCCTTGTTTTTTCGGCGAGGAAGACTACGGCAGTTACCTGCACTGGCTGGGGGAAGCGCTTGCTGAATTCGATTGCACACTTCACGCCTATGTGCTGATGACCAATCATGTGCATCTGCTGCTGACGCCCAGTAAAGCCGAGAATGTGCCTAAGCTCGTCATCTCGCTCGGGCGGCGTTATGTGCAGTACGTCAATCGCAGCTACCGCCGCACCGGCACCCTGTGGGACAGCCGTTACAAGTCATCGCTGGTGCACGCCGAAACCTATCTCCTTGCCTGCCAGCGCTACATCGAACTCAACCCGGTACGCGCCGCCATGGTCGAAGACCCGGCCCACTATCGCTGGACCAGCTACCGGTCCAACGCCCTGGGGCAACCGGACCCGAGACTCAAGCCGCATCCGCTGTATCTGTCCCTGGGCGGAACCGACAAGAGCCGACAGACCGCCTATCGGGCGTTATTCCGGGCGCACCTGGACCACGCCGCCATCGATGACATCCGGCTGGCGTTGCATCAAAGCCAGCCATTGGGCAATGCGCGCTTTCACGACAGGATCGAGAAGATGACCGGGACAAGACGTGAGGCGAAACGGCGGGGTAGACCTCGTCTGGTATCGAATACCAGGGTTGAAAAATAATTGAGCCTGGCCCCTTTTACCGAAAACTTTGAATTCGACTACATGGTAGTAGTACTACTGGATAAACAAAATGCCAGAAGTCGTTTTCTAGTAGCGACCTGCAAAGAAGTAAAGAGTCTGGTTTCTCCAAACACTGGTAACCGAAAATCGAAAACAAGAACTTGGGCTATCCCTCGAACGCTAGGCCCAAACAAAGAAAATCACAAACCTGTACTGAGCTTGGAAGACAAGTGGAATAAATTAACCGCTAACAAGGCGGCTCAACCAGGACGCGCCAAAAAGCGGAGCGCCTGTTAGCCGCAACGTTAGAGCTTTAAGTAGAGGAGGGAAATTTTGTGACTTTATGGCGATTTGACCAAGGTCGGCTTGACTACCTACAGTTTGACGAGATCAAGCGGGTTGCTCTTGCCTTGGCAGACATAAACGGCATTCCAAAACCGGATGTTGATGACGATATTCTTCGACAGGCACTATCAAATTACAGTCTGCGCCCATTTGCTCCAGCCCATTACACTGTGTGGCGCAACTACAAAAGGGTATTTGGTTGTTTATTGCTCGCAACCGAGGTTGCGGGAAGAATCGTTTGTACAGATTTGTGCAAAGCACTGGCAACTGATTCAAACGAAATAGACATTGACGATTACATGAGGCACTTTGCCACTCATTTCTATTACCCATCTCCAATTTTCGGTGGCTACAACTGCACAGACCCACAGACTTTTCCAGTTGTGGCAATCATCAAATTTTTATTATCCGAGTATTTGGTCAGAGGAAAAAACAGCATTACCGTCGATGAAATCGGCAGTCACTTGATAGCAAATAACGTTACTGGCCTTGAGCCACTAAATTTTTACTCCACATTAAAACCAAAAGCATTTCATGGTGACCTAAGGCAACCACGTGAATTGATTAGGTTCATCAGCCAATTCTCTTTTCTTAAGTGGGATAACCCAAGCCTATATTTGGAAGTCACGAACAAGGAGGAGGCATTTCAAATTGAAACGCTCCTGGCTCCACAAATTAGCCTACGCAAATCTGATGTTGGAGCAGAACTGCTCAATTTAGGCTC
>JANLTJ010000243.1:0-19541 GCA_031362885.1 Betaproteobacteria bacterium | reverse complement strand
CGCGCCTGTGTTTTCGGGTCGTTGACGAGGGCAACGAGTGCGCGCTGCAAGCGTTCAACCACAGCGGGCGGCGTGCCAACGGGAGCAAGCATGCCGAGCCAGGAGTGTGCGCTGTAGCCTTTCAGTCCCGATTCGGCGACGGTGGGCACTTCGGGCAGCAGCGACGAGCGCGTATTCGATGCCACGGCGATGGCGCGCAGTTTGCCGGCGCGGATATGCGGTAGCGCGGAGGCGATGCTGTCGAACATCATCTGCACGCGGCCGCCGAGGAGATCGACCAGCGCGGGGGCGCTGCCGCGATAAGGCACATGCAGCAGTTCGATGCCTGCCATATGCTGTAGCAGTACGGCCTCCAGATGCGAAACCGTGCCGTTGCCTTGCGAGGCGACGTTGAGTTGCCCGGGGGTTTTCTTCGCCAGTTGCACGAGCTCCGGCACGGACTTCGCCGGAACATCGTTATGCACGAGCAGCACATGCGGCAGATTGGCGATGAGCGATACGGGAATGAAATCGCGCGCAATGTCGTAACCGGGGTCAGGATAAAGCGTGGCGGCGATTGCGTAGATGGATGCCGGCGCCATCAGCAGCGTGTAGCCATCGGGCGGCGCTTTTGCGGCGATCTGCGCGCCGAGGTTGCCGCCGGCGCCGGCGCGGTTATCGATGACGACCGCCTGGCCGAGCCTGGCGCCGAGTTGTTCACCGACCAGGCGCGCGAGGCGGTCGGTACCGCCGCCGGCAGGAAAGGGCGCGATCATGCGCAGGGTGCGTTCGGGATAGTCCGCCGCCACGGGGAGCGCAAGGCAGAGTAGGGCTGCCAATATCCGGCCTGTAGTCTTGAGCATTGATGGCGCCTTGTAGACGTTTAAGTCCGAATCCATTCTGGGCCACGAAGGTGTCCGTGCCCTGCGTGGTTTATTCTTGCTTTCGCCAGAATACAACGAAGCCGATATGATGTCGCCGGAGGAGAAATCATGACACTCAGAACCGAGGAAGCCGCGGCAGCGCTGATGCGCGACCACGCGGCGAAGAAAAAAATCGTGCCCTTTGCGCGCGATTACGGCGCGACTGATCTCGCGGGCGCTTACGCGATTCAAGCGGCTTATGTGAAACGACTCGAAGAAAAACTGGGGCGGCGCGTGGGCTACAAGATCGGACTCACCTCGAAGCGCATGCAGGAGATGTGCGGGGTCGATCATCCGAATTCCGGTGTGGTGTTCGAGCAGCGGGTGTTGAAAAGCGGCGCCACCCTTTCGTTGTCGAACCTGGGCCGGCTCGGCATAGAGTTCGAATGTTGCGCGCGGCTGGGTAAGCCGCTGGCGCCGCGCGGCAGGCCCTACACGCTCGATGACGTGGCTGCTGCCGTGGACGCGGTGTGCCCGGCGTTTGAAGTCATCGATGACCGCAATTCCGATTACCCGCTCGACCTGCTTTCGCTGGTTGCCGACAACTCATGGAACGAAGGCAATGTGTTGGGCGAATTCACCAGCTCCTGGCCTGAACTCGACAAGACGAAGAGTGTGCTGGAGTGCGACGGCAAGGTGATCGACGAAGGTCGGGGTTCCGACGTGCTCGGGCATCCTTTCGAGCCGTTGCGCTGGCTAGCCAATAATCTCAACGAGTTGGGCCAGACGCTGAGAGCCGGCGAAATCGTGCTGACCGGAAGCTGGGTGCGAACGCGCTTTCCCCAGGCGGGCGAGCATTACCGCTACACGATTGCGGGCGTGGGTTCGGTGGAGGTGAGCCTGGCCAAATGAATGAACGGCCTCGGCCGTTCAGGCGCGCTTCATTTTCCGCGCGAATTTCGCCCTGAATTTCGCCAGTTTTGGCGCGACGACGTACTGGCAGTAGGGCTGATTGGGATTGTTCTCGAAGTATTCCTGATGATATTTTTCCGCATCATGGAACTGAACTGCGGGCACGATTTCGGTGACGATCGCCGAAGGAAAGGCTTTATCGGTCGACAACGCGGCAATCATTTCCTCGGCTTCGGCTTTCTGTTGGGGCGAGTGATAAAAAATTGAAGAGCGGTACTGGGTGCCGGCGTCGTTGCCCTGGCGGTTGAGCGTGGTTGGATCGTGGATGACGAAGAAAACTTCCAGCACGTCGCGAAAGCTTAACGCCTTCGTATCGAAGGTGATCTGCACCACTTCGGCATGACCGGTATCGCCGCCGCAAACATCGCGATACGTGGGCTTGGGTGTGTGACCGCCCATGTATCCCGATTCGACGCTCTCCACACCTTCGAGCTTGTCGTAGACGGCTTCCAGGCACCAGAAGCACCCGCCTGCCAGGGTGGCGATTTCCTTGCCGGATTGATGCTCAGCCTGACTCATTACAGCCTCCTTGGTCCAGCCCCCACGGGGCCCATGCCCGACAGTGTAGCGGTGGCCGGCTGCGGCGGGGGTTGCTGACACGAACCTGCGTCGCCGCCAGATGGGTCGGCCTATCGCGTGCGGTCTGGGCAGTGCGAGTGTCTGTCTTCACTGGCCGGCTTGGCATCAGGGCACAGACGGAAGGCGTTCATATTTACCGCAGGCGCGGCCCCGGCGCGCCCGTGTTGCCTGGCCGCTCAAGAATATTGCGCTGCGCAAGCTGCTCAATCCGGGGATGGCGTTTGCGCAAGAGCTCTCTCACAGCTTAGAGTTGCCCATCGAACTTGGAGATGGCCGATGATTGGACTGCTTCAGCGGGTTACCGAAGCCAGCGTTGAAGTCGATGGAAACCGGATAGCCGGTATTGGCCCGGGATTATTGGTCCTGGTCTGTGCGGAGCGCGGCGACAGCGAAACCGAGGCCGGGCGCCTGCTTGACCGCATACTCAAGCAACGCATATTTTCCGACGTTAATGGCAAGATGAACTTGAACCTGCGCGATGTCGGTGGAGGATTGCTGCTGGTGCCCCAGTTCACACTCGCTGCGGATACGAGTCGGGGCTCGCGGCCGGGCTTTTCCCGGGCGGCAGCCGCATCTGAGGGTGAACGCCTGTTCGATCATTTGCTCGCCCGCGCCGGAGCAAGTCATTCGCCGGTGGCGTGCGGTCGGTTTGGCGCGCATATGCGAGTGTCGCTGATCAATGACGGCCCCGTGACCCTCTGGTTGCAGGTCAGTGCGCCGCACGTAAATGAATCGGCCTCTCCGGCAATCGTTCAGGAAAATGATTCCTGACACGCAACCCGCAGCTTCGGCGAGACCCGCTTGGGGTGCGTGAGACAATGGCGGACGATCTCAACAGGCCACGCGAACCAGCCCCCGCAATTTTTGCGTAAACATGTCCATCGAAACTACGTTTCAAGGTCGAGTACCACGTGTACTGCTTGCAGACGACGCACCGGATCTTCGCTTGAGAATGTCGCTGCACCTGAGGCATTCTGGCGTGGAAATCCTGACCGCGCAAAACGGCGAAGAGGCCCTTCAGGTCGCCGTTTCCGGGCGACCTGATCTAATCCTGCTCGATCTGTCCATGACGGGCATGTCGCCCCACGAGGTATGCAGGCGGATCAAGTCCAATCCCATGACCGCTGCAACCTCCGTCGTGTTCCTGGTGTCGGCGGACAACCGCGAGGAGAGCATCCAGAGCCTGCAAGCCGGTGCTGATGATTTTTTCAACAAATCGATCGAACGCGACGAACTATTGATACGGATCAAGTCGCTCATCAACCGCACCCGGACGCGCAGTCCGGTTGTTACCAGCACGAATGAAAGCGTGCTTCCCGACGAAGAGAGCCACCTGAAGTCCGGGCGCGTGATGGGCGAGGTACTGACCACGCGGGGCACGTCTGCAAATCCTCCGTTGGAATACCAAAGCCGCTTCGATGCGGTCATACTTTTTGCCGACTTGCGCGGATTCACTCGCCTGGCGGAGAAACTGCCTCCTTCCGATGTGGTTCTGCTGCTCAACGAATATTTTTCCCTGCTGACAAACGTCGCCTATCGCCACAATGGCGTTATTTTCAACATGGCTGGCGACTGTTTGCTGGTTGGGTTTGGCGTGCCGTTCGAACAGGCGGACGCTTCGGAACTTGCCATCAAGTGCGGCATGCAGATGCTGGCCGAATTCGACGCGCTGTCGGTGCGTTGGCGCGCCGAATACGGGCTGGAGACCGGGCTGGGAGTCGGAGTGAATAGGGGCGAGGTGGTTGCCGGCAAGGTTGGTTCGGTGGCGTATTCCAATTTCACCATCATCGGCGATGCCGTGAACATTGCGTCGCGCCTCATGCAGCGTGCGCGCGCCGGTGAACTGCTGTTGTCGGAACGGGTCGCGGACGAACTCAAGACAACGCAGCTCCATCTTGAGATGTTGCTGCTTCCGCCACTGACGGTGCGCGGCAGACTGGAACCGATCAACCTCTATTGCATTCCTTACAAAGGCCGGATCGACACCCGAACCTGAAGCTTTAATCGAACCGGGTGGTTCGATGACCGGTCAGATTTTCAGCGTCTTCTTCAGATCCGGTGGATTGACGAATTTCTTCATGAAACTTTCCTCGGGGCCGCTGCTGAATTTCAGTCCGGCCTGTTTGATCGCGGAATCGGGAACTTTTGCGAGCGGCGTATAGAACGGGTGATGGTGTTCGCGGTAAGGGTTGTTGCGCGCGGCGTTGTAGCAAAACAATACCGTCCAGCGCCGGCTGGGCGAGCGATTCTGATCCGAACGATGCAGGGTGTTACAGTGGAAGTACAACCCGTCTCCGGGCTCCATTTCAGCGTAGACCACTTCCATCTGCTTGAGAATCTGCTCGACGCGGGCAGTATCAGCGCCGACCTGGCTGCCCTGGACCACGCCATGATCAATACGACCAAGCAGGTGCGAGCCGCGCACTACTTGCAGGCAGCCGTTTTCTTTCGTGCACTGGTCCAGCGCCACCATGACGCTCGCCATCAGCGGGAACAGGCAGCCGTTGTTGTACCAGTAACCGTAGTCCTGATGCCATTCCCAGGCGCCGCCTTCAAACGGATCCTTCGCGGTGAGCTTGGAGTGGTAGTGATAGACCTCACCGCCCAACAGCGATTCCATCGTGTCGACGATTCGGTGGCTGCGCGCAGCCAGCCCATAGACGCTGTCGCCCGGATGGTTCCACAACACCATCTTGGTCGCCAGCCCCTGCGCATCGTTGCGGTTGTATAAATTGCCGCGCACCTGCGGATCGGTTTCCATCGCCTGCTGCAACAGGCGCGCTTCCTCGGGATCGAACAGGCCGCGCACCATCACAAAACCGTCGCGATCATAATCCGCACGCTGTTGCTCTGTTAGCACCGGTTGTTGCACTGGCTCTCCTCGGTATCGCCGCCCGTATACGAACCCCGGTATAGTAACCAAGCTCCCGTGTGTCCGCCAGACTCATCCGGCAGGCGCATCCGCGAGTGCCGGAAACTTTGTACGCATGCATGCGTCCACCCGACTCCAATGTGAGGAAATACGATGAAACGATTCGATCCGGTTACCCAGGCCCGCATCGACCTGACTGCGGCGCTGCGAAGCGCCGCGCGCATGGGGCTCAATGAAGGTGTTTGCAATCACTTCAGCCTGGAACTGCCGGGTGATCCGTCCAAGTTCCTCATCAATCCGCAAGGCTTTCACTGGTCGGAGCTCACGCCCGCCGATCTGATGGTGGTGGATGAACATGGCGTCGTGGTGGAAGGTAAGCATACGGTTGAACCAACCGCATTTTTTATCCATGGCCGCATTCATCTGGGCAAGCGCAAGAAATGCGTGCTGCATACCCATATGCCCTTTGCGACCGCGCTGACCCTGCTCGATGGCGGCGAGCTGGACGTATGTGCCAATCAAAGCGCCATGCGCTACTACGGGCGCTTGGGCTACGACAGGAATTACGGCGGCGTTGCGCTCGCCAACGAGGAAGGTGACCGGATCTGCAACGCGCTGGGAGACAACAGCGTCGTTTTCATGCAGCATCATGGCGTCATCGTTTGCGGCGACAACATGGCTTACGCATTTGACGACCTTTATTACCTGGAGCGCTGCTGTATGGTTCAGGTGCTGGCACAGAGCACCGGCGGCAAACTCAAACGCGTATCCGAGACGATGGTGGCGGATGTGGCACGGCAGATCGAAAGCGAGCGCCGGCAGTCGGTTCTTCATTTCGATGCGCTTAAACGTCTGCTCGATCGAAACGAGCCGGGTTGGTCGCGCCTGACCTGATTCTTTGCCCAACTAAGCAAGACCGGGGCCGCGCCCCGCGAGGGGCATCCGTTAACCAGATCCAAGGACGCCCTTCGGCGACGATTCCGGCGGCCCATCCAGTACGCTCGATCACCGCAGTGCTGAATGTCAGTGAGGTCTTCGGTCGTGGCGGCGCCATCACGCCAGGGGGTGCTGGTGAATCCGTATCGACGAGCAAGGCGCAGGTCGACGACGTCCAGGGCCGTTCGTCCGGCGCAACGAGCTTCGTGGCAACGAAGGGGCGGGGTGCACGCGACTCCGTGGCCCTGCATCGATAATCGAGCCTGCTCCAGGTTGGCGGAAAATACGCTCGGAAATTCTGATCGCATGAGCATGAACACGCGCCGCTTTGGCGAAGGCCCTTGGGTGGCGCGCACCCAGGGCCTTCGTCGTTTCTGACACCCGGTCGGCGTTTCCAGAGCGTTCGATTCATCGCGTTTTCCCCATGATCAAACGCTGACACGATGTACCAAGCGAAAAAGGGTTGGTTGCTGCCGCCTGGGAAAACATGGTAATAAGTTCCGGCTTCCTGGAACTTTGGGAGAGTCACGTGGTAAGAATCCTGGTTGCGTCCCCGGGGGGATGGGCCACCGAGGCGCTGTGTGGCCTGCTGGCCAAACTCGGCTCCGGCTGCGAAATCGAGGTCGTGCAAGATGCTGCATCCGTAGCGGCCATGCCTGTCACCACCGCAGCCCTGGTGCTGGTGGACGTTGACGCGGCTGCGGCCGCGGCACACGCTGTCATCCAGGGTTTCCGGCGGAAATTTCCCAGTGCGCACATTCTCGCGCTGGGTTCGCGCCTTGACGATGCCAGTGTGAAACGGGCGCTCTCAGCCGGTGCCCTTGGCTACCTTCCGAAATCGCATTCGGAGGCCGTCACTCTCGGAATTCTCCGGCTGGTTTTGAGCGGTAGCGCATACGCACCCGGTGTGGCAGCGCATGGCTCCGCAGATAAGTATGTTGCGGTGCAGCCCAACCCGGGCGGCGCCAGCAACGCCAGCGCACTGCAAAGTGCCGAACCGGCACTCAACCAGTACGGCCTGTCGCAACGGCAAACGGAAGTGCTGTCGCTGGCGGCCCAGGGCAAAACGAATCTTGCGATCGCCAAGAGCCTGCGCATCACGGAGGGGACGGTCAAACTACACATGACTGCAATTTTCAAGGCACTCAAGGTGCAGAATCGCGGCGAAGCGGTGCTGCTTGCCTCCCGCATGCAAAGCATTACCTCACGGCAAATCCGGCAAGCCGAAGGCGGTGCGATGGATCTCGATTGGCTGCTGCCGCACATGACCCACCGCCGCCTGCCGAGCAGGAGCATCGTCTTTCGCAAGGGCGACCCCGGCGAAGAACTTTTTTACCTGCAACGCGGAACCATTCGTCTGGAGGAAGTCGTTGGAGAGATTGGCGCCGGTACCATGTTCGGAGAGATCGCCATCTTTTCTCCGTTGCATACGCGCACATCGACCGCGGTGTGCACGAGCGACGTTGACCTTTTCACGCTCACCTCGTATCAGGTCAAGAGCTTGTACTTGCGCAATCCACAGTTCGCACTGTACGTCGTGCACCTGATCGCCAAACGCCTGATGGCGGATCAGTCGCGCGGCATTTGAGCATGGCGCGGGCGAGATCTGGATTCGCCTCGCGCTTCGGAACCGCCCGCCGCAGCCGGTTTGCAAGTTTCATCACACTTGCCGCCGCTGTCGGAGTCACCGGCGCCATTCTTGTGCTGGTTCCGCAAGTGCAATCTCTGGAACAAAGTGCCGGATTGGCCTGGCTGTTCGGGTTGCGTGGCCCGCGTGCAGCGCCAGAGGAAATCGTACTGGTGACCATCGGTCGTAAGGCGGCTGAGACTATTTCCCTGCCAAACGACCCGGAGAAATTTCATCGCTGCGACGATATGCGCATCGGAGCCAGGCCCGCTACCCATTCCAGTCTGCCGCAGATGCCCGCACGATGGCCGCGTTGCCTGCATGCCATGCTCATCGAAAAACTGACTTTATCCGGAGCCAGGGCAGTGGCCTTCGACCTGCTGTTGCGCACGCGGCCAGCCTTACCGGGCTCTGCGGGCGATCTGCATGCCAGACAGGATCAGCAGTTGGCCACGGCGCTGGCGCAGGCTCGTCGGGTGCTCATCGCCGGAAAACTGGAGCCGTCCGTGAACGATCCGGCAGACCGAGGCGGAGAAGAACTAATCGAAATCAGCCCGATCATCCTTGATGCAGCACTCGGCGTGGCGCCTGTTCCGGTGATCGGCCATCTCGGCCGCTTCGACGAGTACTGGGTGTTTACCGAAGGCGTGTCGGCGACTCCCAGTCTGCCGGCTCTTGCCCTGCAGGCTTACTTGCTCGACGTGTACCCGCAGTTCAGAAACATGCTCGAAACGCTGGCGCCCGAGCAGGCGCTGCTTCTGCCGGTAACGGTCGATGACGTTCGCAATTTTGGACAGTTGCAGGCGACCTGTCTGTTGATCCGGGCACTGTTTTCCAGCACCCCCGGACTTGCCGGGCGCATGCGATCCGCGCTCGCTTCGGACGCCTATGCGAGTCTCGATCCCACCGTGCGCACGGGCATCAGCAGGCTGGTCGCACTACACGCCGGTCCGGGCAAGCGCCTGCTGAACGCCTTTGGGCCGACCGGCACGTTGCGTGCCTATGGCTACGATGAAGCGCTGGCATTCGATGAACAGCAGTCGACCACCGCCTTTTTCAACAAGATGGTATTCATTGGGTATGCGGAAACCCTGCGGCCTGAGCAGGTGGATCACTTCCCCACGGTGTTCTCGTCGGGCGATGGGGTCGCATTAAGCGGAGTTGAAATCACCGCCACTGCGTTTGCCGATCTCCTGCACGATTCGAGCGTGCGTCGGGCGCAGCAACCGCTATGGATACTCATCGCGGCACTCACCGGATTGATTTCGACGCTGCTTGTACTTTATCTGCGATACCGGCTTGCGTTTCCACTCGTGGGAATACTGCTTGCCGGTTATGCGTGGGCCGCACTAGGACTATTCATCGAGCGAAATCTCTGGCTGCCGCTCATCGCGCCGGTCTGTATCGCTGCCCCGCTGGGCCTGGCAACCGCGCTGACCTGGAAGTACCGGATCGCCTACCTGCAGCGAGAGTACATCCGCAATGCGTTTGCCAAATTTGTGCCCAGGGATGTCGTTGACAAACTCGAGAGCAACGCCGGCGACCTGAGCGCGGCCCGCGAATCGATCGAGTGTGCCTGTGTCGCCACCGACGCCGCCAATTTCACGACTCTGGCCGAGGCCATGCCTTCGGAGAAACTCGCGGATTATCTCAATCGCTATTTCGACACGCTGTTCCGGCCGGTCGCGCGGCACGGCGGTTTCGTCTCCGACATTGTGGGCGACGCCATGCTCGCGATCTGGCCGCATCGATCGCCGGATACACGCGAGCAAATGCTTGGCGCGCTTCTGGAAATGCGCGAAGCGGCCCGTCTTTTCAGCGAGCCACCGGCCAGCGGTGGCTTGAAAACTCGATTCGGCGTCGATTGGGGCCGGGTAACGCTCACCGTGGTCGGATCGCAGACGCATTACGAATACCGTGCGATCGGGGCCACGGCAAACACGGCCACTCGCATTCAAGAGCTGAACAAGAAACTCGGCACCCGGGTTCTGCTTTCCGCGCCGGCGTTCGAAGGCGTAGGGCACTTCCTGATGCGCGATGTGGGTCACTTCCTTCTGCGCGGCATGGCACTCCCCGTGCACGTATTCGAACTGATTGGACCGCGGCAATCCGCCGACCCGCGCGATCTGGAACGGTGCGAGCGCTCGATGCTGGCCCTGGCTTTGCTGCGCAAGGGTGAATCGGCAGCGGCACTCCAGGCCTTCCGCGATCTCGCTTCGAATTTTCCCGACGACGGTCCGGCGGCGTTTTATGTGCGCACCCTGGAATCCGGAGTCACGCTGCGCAACGGCGCGCTGAAAGTGGAATGACCTGCCACCCCGACCGGCCGGGCGGCACTTGCCTTTGGCATACTTCGGGAATTCCAGAATCAGTTGGGTGTTGCATTTCTCAAACAATAGGTCTAGTTTAAGGTGGGCCTGTTGATCGTTGTTCCTGGAGTCTGTTCGCCTTAAGAGAGGGTGAAAGATGCAGAGGTGCGGCGCATTCACACGCAGGGACATCGGCGAGGGTTTTTTACCGTCGATGCTGCTGTGCGTATTTTTAGTAGCGGCAAGCGGGGCGCCGGCATACGCCGCAGACGACCCAACTGCTTGCAGGACTCCTGTTGCCCGCGTTGTCTCCATCCAGGGCTCGATTGAGCTGGGCCGCTCCGGCCAGTCCAACTGGTCCAAAGTCACCCGCCTGGACACCCCGTTATGTGAAGGTGACCGCTTGCGCACCGGCGCGCTCAGCCGCACGGCCCTGTTCATCCAGCCGGAAACCTTGGTCCGGGTGGACCAGAACACCAGCATTTCGATCAGCCAGACCGCGGAAGAAACGCTGGTCGAGTTTACCCAGGAAGACATCGTCGCGGCCTCCGCCACCGCGCACGCCTGCGGCGCTGGCTACTTCATCACCCGATTCCCGCGCAAGTTCAAGGTCAGGACACCGCACCTTAACGCCGCGGTGGAAGGCACCGAGTTTCTGGTGGCGATGCGCTGCGAGGCAACCGAGCTGTCGGTGTTCGAAGGCAAGGTACTGGCAGAAGGTGCCGGCGCCAACATTTTTTCGGCCCAGTCGATCTCCAGCGGCCAGACCTTGACGATCGGCGGTGCAGAACCTCCCGCGATCAAACTCCAGATCAAACCCAAGGACGCGGTCCAGTGGACGCTCTACTATCCGCCTATCACCCCGGCAGGCGTCGTGCCGGCCGAGGACTGCCGCGTCGTGGCACCGGACAACCGCGCCTCATGTCTCATCGCTCGCGCGGAGCAACGGCTACGCGCCGGCCGCGTGGAAGAAGCGCAGGCGAGTATCGGCGATGCACTCGCTGCTGCGCCCTACAGCAGCGATGCCAAGGCGCTCTCATCCGTCATCAGCCTGGTCAGGAACGACAAGGCGGAAGCGTTGCGTCTCGCATGGGAAGCGGTCGAGGCAAATGCCAACTCTGCTCCTGCGTGGCTGGCGCTGTCCTACGCCCAGCAAGCCGACTTCAAACTCGAAGCATCACTCACGAGCGCCAAACGCGCTTCGGAACTGACGCCTTCGAGCGCGCTGGCCTTTGCGCGCGTTGCCGAACTGCAACTATCTCTGGGGTGGACACGCGAAGCGGAGAAAACCGCAACGCAAGCGGTTGCAGCCAACCCGTCGGAAAGCCGCGCACACATGATCCTGGGCTTCGTGCATTTGGCGCAGATCAATGTAAAAACGGCGCGGCAGGATTTCGGGCGCGCAATCGCATTGGACTCGACCGATCCGCTTTCCCGGCTGGGCTTGGGCCTAGCCGTCATCAGAGAGGGCAAGCTCGTCGAGGGCAGGGAGCAGATCGTGATCGCAGTCGCGCTTGACCCGACGAATGCGCTGATTCGCAGCTATGTCGGCAAGGCGTATTACGAGGAAAACACCAAGGAGCGCGACCAACTCTCGTCAACTCAGCTTGGCCTGGCAAAGCAACTCGATCCGAATGACCCGACACCGTGGTTTTACGCGGCAGTTCTCAGACAGACACAGAATAGGCCGGTGGAGGCGCTGGAGGAATTGCAAGAATCGATCGAGAGAAACGATGACAGAGCAATCTACCGGTCACGACTGTTATTGGATGACGATGCGGCCGCACGCACCTCCAGTGTCGTCGCCATATATGGCAATCTTGGCTTTGAGAAACTGGCGATCGTTGAAAGCGCAAAGGTTCTCGGAGAAAACGCAGGCGACTACTCCGCCCACCGCCAGCTTGCGTTTGCCTACTCGAACCTCCCGAGACACGACATCGCGCGTGAAAGTGAAGCATTGCAGGCACAGATACGGCAACCGGTATCCGCGCTTCCAGCGAGCTCCCAGTTGACCGGTGAAAACTTCCCGCTCGTCAAAGACACAGGGCCTTCGCAGCTTGGGGCGAATGAATACAACTTGTTATTCAACAGGGATCAGGTGCGTCTCCAGGGTGACGGAGTAATGGGGTCTCAGGGCACTCGCGGGAACAAAATTGTAGTCAGCGGGCTTCACGGCAAAGTCGCTTACGCACTGAGTCAAATGCACTATAAAACCGAGGGTTTCGTCGATAATGATGCGTCGGAAAAGACCGTTTATGATTTTTTTGTCCACGGGCAGATGCTGCCCAATTCCACGATTCAGGCCAACATAAAACAAGCCGATCTCGCGGTGGGCCAGACGTTTTTTCCATTTGATCCGCTCTTTACCACTCTCCAGACCACCATTATCGAGAAGAGCGACTCCTTTCGTTTGAGCGGCCACCATGTAATTGATACGGGAGCAGACTGGATCTGGTCTCTAAGCCAAGAGAATCTCTACAGAACCGTGAACTTCACTCCTGACAGCTCGTTGCTCACCAAAACAGAAGCTGAGGCGTACTCGGGAGAATTGCAGTATCTGAATCGATTTGCGCGCGGCCAAGTCGTCATCGGGGTTACGCGAATTACGGAGGATGATCGGTTCCCGGTGGAACAAAGCGACTTACGGATCAGGGCTTCCAATTTATACACTTATAGCCAGTGGCGGCCGACACAGCGCGATCTGACTTTACATCTGGGATTCGCGGCGGAGTCTTTCTATCTGAAAAATTACTTTTTCACACATGCGATTGAGCGGGATCGTATCAGCCCGAAGCTCGGTTTGGTATGGTCGCCGGTGGTGGGAACGACACTTCGCACCGCTGCATTCTCAAATGTCAGACGCCCTTTAATCAGAAGCCAGACCATAGAGCCCACCCAGATCGCCGGCTTCAATCAATTCTTTACCGGCTTCGAGCAGATCTTTGGAGATCAGGAAGGAATAATTTCGGAGCGTGTCGGGCTTGCACTTGATCAACAGTTGTCTGGAACAGCGTTCATGGGCGTCGAATTGGCAGGTCGACGCCTTTATGTACCTTCACTAAATTTGGAAAGAGACACGAAATGGCGAGAAAGTACGGCCCACCTCTATGTTTACAAAAATATGGTGCCGGTGATCGACGGGCTTACCCTGCCGGGGTGGCAGGCGGCCGTGTCTTTAGAGGGCGAATACGAACGGATTGAGCGTCCGCAAATCTTGACCGGGGCTGAAGGAATTATCGAGTTGGAGACCGTTCGGGTGCCCGTCGGGATTCGTCTCTTTAACAATGCCGGATTCACGATGCGTCTGGTGAATACATATGTAGAACAAGATGCCGTTCTGTCGGCCGATGTCGGTCTCGCGATTGTCCCAAAGAAGGACAGCACCTGGGTCACCGATGTATCGCTTGAGTATCGGTTACCGAGACGCCTTGGCACCCTGGCCGTTGGAGTCAAAAATCTTTCTGACAACTTCATAGACGTACTTGAAACCGATCCGCTGAATCCCCGGGTTGCGACCAGGCGCTTTGTGTTCGGAAGGATCAGTTTGCTTTTGTAGTGGGTACCACTGATGGGTCTTATCGTTTTTTGTCCACAAGAGAGCGGTTTGTCTTTTTCAAGAGAGGAGATATGACTATGAACACTAAAATCCGCGCCGGTATGCTTTCCATTGTTGCGGCGATGACTTTGATCTCGATCGGGTCGAACGCCAGGGCTCAGGACCCGGCGACTTATCGAGTGATCATAACGGCAGGGCCTGACCCTGACACCCTTGTCGAAGAATTCCGCACGACGGTTAAAGAACAAAATCTAAAGCGGTTGAATATATTTAATGGCTTGCTTAAGAAAAATCTGGGGATTAATGCGATTGAGGAGTACGGGATCAGCTGTTTTGATTGTGCCGGGCTTGGCACGGTCGATTCGATACGCGAACTTAATTATCTCTTCGATCCGAGCAAACCAAAACTTTTTTCGACAATTACCAAGACATGGCGTGATGCCCGGAACGCGTTCCAGAATTCCCGTCCCAGTCTTGCTTCTGAGGATTTCGCCGTAACTTTCAATGCCAGGCAAGGTCCGGCGCCCAATTGCGCTGCCAAGCCGCAGCCCTGCGCGGTAGTGCCGTTCTGTGCTCCATCGGCGGGTTGTGACGACCGGAGCCCCGGCAAAACGGGGACTTGCGACGTTTGTGTAGCAGAATAACCACCAGTGTCGGCTGTAGAACATGGTGGCTGCACAGTGCATGGTAATTGCAGATCGGCGGACCACCTGGCGTGTACTGCTCTCGGCTTGAACACATGCGGAATTTGTCGTATCTGGAGGGCGTTATGGTTAAACATCCCTTGCCTCGATTAACAACTTCGGCAATTGGTGGAGGCTGGTTGGGCCTTCGAGTGGCGCTCCTTGTCGGTTTGGCCTGGTCTAGCGGGGCGGACGCTGCTTCCGAGTTGTGGCAAAAGACCGGCAAGTGCGCCTCGGCACTTTCATCGCTGCTGACCAAATCCGGGGAATGCATTACGGTGAAGCCACTGCCAAAGGTTCTGGGATCAGGCAATGACAAGTCTATCAAACTCACGCTGCCTGACAATACTCCCATTACAGCTTCAAAAATTCATGAACAAAAAGTCGGATCGGCATTGATCTGGCATGGCGAGGTGGATGGTGACCCTCTTAGCTCCGTAACGTTCTCCGTCGTGAACGATGCGATAGTCGGGGACATTGCCATGTCCAAAGGCAGAATGGTTCGCCTTCGTTTCGCAAAAGGCGGGGTGTATGTCGTCGAGTTGCTCGATCGAAAGAAAATTCCTCTTGAGGCGGTGCCAAATCCACGGCCATACTCGAAGGCGGCCGTGTCGGCGATCAGCGCATGCTCGGACAGTCCATTCAGTATTGACGTATTGGTCGCATATACGCCAGCGGCACTCTTGGCGCATGGCGATAGCGAAGACCATATTACGGCACGCATCTATCAAGCGGTGTTTGAAACGAATCGGTCTTATATTAAAAGTGGCGTGTGGCAGCAGATAAATCCTGTTGGCATTAAGAAGGTCAAGAACTACGTTGAAGCAAGGATCAAGGGCGAGAACGCTGATCCCCCTGAAAGTCCCCCGTGGTCGGTGGTGAACGATCTGGATTGGCTAACAGATGGCACGAACGGGCTGGACGGTGTCCACACTGCTCGAGTGAATTCCAATGCAGATCTGGTCGTCCTTGTCACTCACGATCCCAGCGGAAACGGAATAGCGAATCCTCCGCCAGAGGCAATGAAGGTTGGAAGCACTGATCACGTCGCCCAAGCGTTTGCCGTTGTCCCGCAGGAGACCTTGACCGGGACGGCGTACTCGTTTGGCCATGAACTGGGGCATTTGATGGGGGCTCATCACAATCGCACGGCAGGTGGTGGCACGTATGCCTACAGCTACGGGCACAAGGAATCGTCATCACCGTGCGGTCCCTGGATGACAATCATGGCCGAAAGTATGGATGCGAAAACTATCCCGTTTTGGTCCAATCCGAACGAAACCTATTGCGACGGCACGGTAATGGGCAATTCCATCAACGAAGATAACCGTCGCACGTTAAACGATACTGCTCCGTACGTAGCCAACTTTCTCTGCGGTTTACCAAGGCCAAGTACAGTGTGGATGAAAGATGCATGGGGCGATACTGGGAATGAACCAGAACCCAGTCTCGACGGGCAACCCATGTGGAAGTCACCTTATATTTGGGTACGAAACGAGCGCGACGCAGGTTCTGAAGGGATACCACCTTTGCAATTTCAGCACATTCACCAGAACCCGAGGAAAGGTCAGCTGAATCATATCTACGTCAAAGTTCATAATTCTAAAATTCCGCCTGCCGCTGACGTAGCAGGGTCTGCAGACGGCAGCGTGAAAGTCTGGGTGGCAAATGCTTCAACAGGTTTGTCCCTGTCGGACTTTACCGAGATTCAGACGGTGCCAATACCCGGTTTCAGCGACAATTCGACTCGCATAGCGGAAGTGCCCTGGACGCCAACCGTAGCTGGACATTTCTGTCTAATGGCGCGATGGGTTCCCACCGGAACCGTGCACGTGTTTCCCGAATCAACCGTTGACGCATACGTTCGCCAGAATAACGACGTGGTGTGGCGCAATGTCAATATTGTGGATCTGGCGACGGCGCCGGACTCCAGCGCAACTGAACTCTCGTTTATCGTGCGCAATCACGAGAAAATCCAGAAAGCCATCTCCTTGCATGTGACGCCATCCGATCGATATCCGCAACGCCGCTCCTTCCTTGACTTTGGGGACGTGCAGCTGAAGCTGGACCAGAAGCTGCTGGCTTTCTGGAAGAGGGGCGGGGACAGAGGCCAAGGAATCGATCGGAAAGGTGACGCAATTTACCTCGCCGAACGGAAGGGGGGCGTAATAGCGGATCTGATCATGGATCCCAACTCCGAAGGAAAAATAACAATCATCTTCAGCAGAAAGAAAGCCGGCCCAAAGTACCCTCGAGACAAGTTCTCAATTGACGTGGTGCAGAAAACGGCTGCCGAGACTGTTGGCGGGATCACCTACGAGATTCACACGCAAAAACAATAGATCGAGAAGGGATCTTTGTATCACGCCGTCGCGAGCATCACGAGACGGGATTCTCTACTCACGACCCCAGCTTGTCCTGATCGGCGCGTACATGGGCAAATCCACATCAACCGAACCTTGATTATGCAAGTATCGTAACCGCACGCCCCATTTTGTAAGCAATCCGTAAGTCGCCCAAAAGCAATATCGATGTGTCGTGCGTAAGCGCTTTAGCGTGGGCGATAGAAGGGAAAAGGGCGCTGTGGGTTCAGAAAAGTCGGTTGTTGCGGAGCGCTGCTGTGTGGCAACTCTCAACGACAGACCAAGACGGGAGACTAAGATGAGTGTGTTCCATTGGCACAGCCGGATCCTTTTTTCTTCGGTCATGTCGCTTTTGTTGTTGTCGGCGTGTGGAGTCGAGATCAAGGCCGTTCGTGTCAACGCCGAGCAGCTAAAGAATAGGGAGCTCACCGAACCGGGCATCTACTACTATCTGCCGCGGACCCGGTTGCAGTTGTCGCTGCCAGTGGATTACCTCAGAGAGTTGGTGGACCGATCAGATACGCAACTTGGCACGTGTTTGGCTGCGGCGACCGCCACTTGCTCCGGATGGGGTGCGGATGGCGGTAAATTGGCCCGCTGTCAGCTACTTGAGAAAAGAGAGAGGTTTATTATCCATGCTCCCACGATCAGCTCCTATGCTGTTCCGGATTTCAAGCAGTTGTATCGCGTGGAAGCCAAGCCACTGACGCCATTTCAGGGTGTATCGCATACGGTTACTTTTTCGGCAGAATCCCCGGGAGTGATGACCAGCAGCGTTGCCGAAGGCAGTGACAAGAGCGTTGAAGTTCTCGCAGCCGTAGTAAAAGCCGTGTTCGCGTTCAAAGTATCTAACACGGATGTCTCCGATCGGGATTCGCAGCCCCCGCCGCGCATTGAATGGGACGAAACCATCATTCCTTGCTCGGACATCAGACGACTTAGAGACCTTCGCGCCGACCTCACGAAAGAGAGTGATGACAAGACGATTACCAACGCCGTTGCCGCTCTGGCCACGTTGACGGACCCGAAATACTGGGGTGTAGTGGCGCCAAATAGTTCGTTTACAGCACCACTCGATGCCCTCGGGAAATACATGGAGCAAAGGCAAGCCAGCGTTACCGCTCTGACTGCGGAGATTACGGCAATCAAGGTTCGCAACGGAATAGTTTCTTCGACGCCGAAAGTTTCCTTGGTGATTCCTTTGACGGATAAACTCCATCCGGACGACGACTATTTGGAACCCGAAGACTATAAGAACTATGTTGGCAAAGAAGCCAAAGAATTGGCGCCCGCGTCTCTGAATACTGATGTCGAATTGGTCGCGACGAAGCCGAGTCTTGACGTCGCAGCCAGGCGCCAGCTTAGGTGCCGGTTTGAGAGTGACCCAAAGAAGTGTCTGTGCATTCCTCCGGAGCTGCTGCCACAGTCAATCTGCATAGACACCAAACTTACTATTGCCCCTTTGATGATTAAAGCGTCGATTGAATCAACCGGACCAGATCAGAACGCTACGCAGAAAGAAAGTGATGCGGTCGGTGGTTACCGTTACAGAGTACCGATACCGGCGAGAGTTACAGTGCATCTGTCGATAAACGAATCTACCGAGAAGATTCTATTGAAAGACCAGTTGGTCGAGATCGCACAGTATGGCCCAGTTGCTCGGCTGCCTCACCGATTTTCGGGTCAAAAAGCTGGTGTGGAGTTGACTCTTAACAAGGCCGGCTCTCCGATTCGCCTGAAAATCGGTAGTGAACCCGCCCAAACCGAGCCTGTAACAGGATTGCTCGACTCTATCAGCGCGAGATCGGAACAGCGCCGAAAGGAACGCAAGGAAGATGAGGCAAAGGCCGCCGAGGTCGCGCGCAAATCCGAGTTTGAAGACCTCAAACTTCAAGCCGATACGCTTGAACAGCAGATCAAGTTAGACAAGTTACGGTCTGGTCAGAGCCTTGATTAACGATAGGCGGATCGATTCAGGGCGATATCCCGCTGACAGTTGAAGGTTCGCGAGTGGCGGGATTCGTTATGCGGCCTTTTTCGTTTGCACGGGAGCAGGTCGAAGGGCATGGATGAGCGCAGGAATGCGTTGATAACCTCGCAGTCCGCAAAAGGCTTTTCGGCTTCCAAAAACCCTGCGGCCACCGAGCGCAGCGCCATCAGCGCATCGCGATAGCGGGTCACTCACTCGGCCACTGAGGTGCCCGGACCACGGAGTTCGTAGACTCAAATAAGGCAGGGGTCTTTGTTTCTTGCGCAGTCTCAACAGCCCGTGATGGCGTAATACGCCAAACCGCCGCCGGGCAGCAGCTTCAACCATCTCGGCGCCAAAGACGCACCCCAAGGCAAGCTCAGTCTGCGAACGCAGGGATCCCTGTTACCGCCTCTTCTTGCCACCACTGCCGCGATCAGTAAGCGTCTGTCCGCCCTACTTGGACTTTGAAGTCCGGATTCGTTAACGAATACGCGTAGCGGTTCGCGCAACGGTCTGCCCGAATAGCCGACGCGACGTTCCCTCGCCCCATCATCCGGGCAGACCTATGACCTTCGTTATACATACAGAGGCTCCTCTCCTGACCCAGAATTGGCTCAAGGGTACAGCGGAGCATGCGGTCCTCCGGTCCTGGTCTAGGCCATAAGGTCACGCCGGGACGGAAGACCGGTTCCGCGACCCGAGGCAACGGACTGCGGGGAGGGCATATGCGGCAAGAATCGACTGAAACTGACGCAGAACCCCATTTTTGGGCGGAAGCGATGCTTTGCCCTGGATTGGGCGCCACTGCTTCAGCACGCAAATTCTTTCCG
>JANLTJ010000186.1:0-10707 GCA_031362885.1 Betaproteobacteria bacterium | reverse complement strand
CGGTCTTCCATTTCCAGCCCCAGCCCGGTCAACGCATTGGCGGCACGATTGACTCGCTCCCCGAACTCGGCGTAGGTGTAACGCCCGTCGTCGTCGATATAGGCTGTCTTGCCACCGCGCCCGGCAACAAGATTGCGCTCGACAAGATCGTGCGCCGCGTTGTAGTCGTGCGGAATATCGATCAAGGGCGGGCTGACGCTGTGATCCGCCTGGCTTAGTGCTTGCACAACTGGTCTCCTCGGCACTGCTTGTTGCCGGACGGAATATACCAGCCGCGCCGATAATGAAGGAAGTTCAAGTGATAAACCGCAACGCAAAGACACAAAGAGCGCAACAACAGGTCTGAAACAACAAGGTCGTGAGCTGTCCCTATGAATCCCACCGAAATTTTTTCGGTCTTCGCGCCTTCTGCGTCTTTGCGTTGAGTTCTTCCTTTGCTCATTCAAGCAGAAGCCGTCATGCCAGATTCTTGATGGCATTGGGCAATCCAGCCCTCGACCCACTCGGCAGCTTCGTCTTCCGGCAGACTTCCCGAACTGAGGTCAGGCAACGCAATTTCACCGATGCGCTTGGCGCCAAGTTCGGCCAAAAGGCGATCGAAGCGCTTGCCGCCATTGCAAAAGGTTTCCGCATAAGTCCTATCACCGAGGGCGAATACGCCGTAACTCACCTGGCTCAGGTCCGGGCGTACGTTTTCCAGAGATTGGTAGAATTCCGTGGCGTTGTCCGGCACATCGCCTTCACCGTAGGTCGAGGTGCAAATCAGAAACAATCCGCCTCTGACAAAGACACCGGGATCGAGTTCATCCATCAGCAGCGTGGCAACCTTCAGCCCGTCGCCCTCGAGTCGCAGCTCGATTTCCTGAGCGACCAACTGCGCGATGCCGTTCGTGGTGCCGACCAGAATCGTCAATTCAAGCGCCATTGCCATGGTGTTAGTTGCGCAATATGACTGCGATTCTATCCGAGTCGGACACCCGCGAACCGCGGCCGCCTTTCTTCCTCATGGCCTAACTCGAGACCGACCCGGAAAGACAGACAATCCCGGTCTCTGGTGCCGGGTGACGCGTCAAGAAAATAGCGGGTTATCCAGGGACTGGATCTTCATCACGGACCGCGGATGCAGCGGCTATTTCAACAAATCGCTTGGTGACCCCCGCGCAACCCGATTGCTCACGCCAGGTCGAACAGCAGCACTTCGGCGTTCTCGCCATTTTTAACTACGACCTCGGATTCGCCATCGGCCTTGAGCGCGTCACCCGCGTCCAGCCGCTGCCCATTCACCGTTGCCGCGCCGCGTGCAATGTGTACGTAGGCTTTGCGTCCGGTCGCGATTGACAGGGACACAGCTTCGTCACCGTCCACGAGTGCCGCGTAAATTTTCGCATCCTGTTGCATCGTGACGGAGCCGTCGCGACCATCCGCCGAGGCGAGTAAACGCAACTTGCCGCGCTTTTCCGTGGGAGCAAAGAATTTCTGCTCATAGCCAGGCGCGATACCCAGCGCAGACGGTTCGATCCATATTTGCAGGAAATGCACGCCGCTCTTCTGCGACGGGTTGTGCTCGCTGTGGGTTACACCGGTACCGGCGCTCATGCGCTGCACGTCGCCGGGCCGGATGACGGAGCCATTGCCCATGCTGTCCTGGTGCGCGAGTTCCCCTTCGAGCACGTAGCTGATGATTTCCATGTCGCGATGCGGATGTTTGCCGAAGCCCTGGCCCGGCGCGACACGGTCTTCGTTGATGACCCGCAGCGGCCCGTAGCCCATGTGCTCCGGGTCGTGGTAACCGGCGAACGAAAACGTATGAAAACTTTTCAGCCAGCCGTGGTCGGCGTAGCCGCGCTCGGTGCTTTTTCTCAAGGCAATCATGTGCAACTCCTGTTTGGCTATTGCCAACAATGGCAAGGCTTTTCCCAGATATCGGCAATGTGGGGGCGGTGAAACGAAATTGTTGGCGGGAGTTTCTGAAGCAGAGCATCGAATCGTTTGAACGACATTAGCCGACGTTCATCCAGCCATCCGACACCAGCACCGAAGCGCCCCCAACCCGTACACCGGTGACTCGCCCGCCTGAGAAGTTGGCCTCAAGTTCGATGTGCGAGGGCCGGCCCATTTCAAAGCCTTGTTCGATCAGCCAGCGGTGGGTGCTCGCGCGCGGCGCCTGGTTATGCAGAAACCCCGCGAGCGCGCAAGCGGCGCTGCCAGTGGCCGGGTCTTCGTGAACACCGAAGGCCGGGGCGAACATGCGCGCGTGGATGTGCGCGTCCTTCGATACGGTGTCGGTTGTAAACAAAAACACGTTTTTGGCCCACCAACCGGACAGCAGCTTTTCCCAGAGATCCATGCGCAGTTTGACGCGCGCGATGGCGGCTCGGTCGCGCACCGGCAAAAACAGGAAAGGCACGCCGCAGGACCAGGCGGCATGGCTCTGCAGGAGATCGGAATCGGCCAGCGACAGCATGGCCGCCAGATTCGCTCGTGGCGGTGGCTCGGGGCCGCGCTCCGGCATTCTCGGTACCGACATTTGCGTGGATGCCGGGCCGTCCCGGCCGAATTGCACCGTCACCGGCACATCGCCGACGCCTTCTTCCAGCACCATCAGCGAATCGACCGGGCTGACATCGATGAGCTTGAGCGCAGCGAGCAGATAGCTGGTGCCAACAGTGGGATGTCCAGCGAACGGCAGTTCCGCCTGCGGGGTGAAGATACGCAACTTGCGGCGATTGCTCCCGGCCTTCGCCGGTTTCAGAACGAACACGGTTTCGGACAGGTTGAACTCGGCGGCGATAACCTGCATTTGCGTCCCATTCAACGCGTCGGCATCCAGCACCACCGCCAGGGGATTGCCGCCGAATCGCGTATTGGTGAAAACGTCGAGGGTATGAAACCGGTAGCGCATGGTTCGGGAGCTGGAGGCTGGGGAATCAGGAATACAACCCGCTTTGGATTCTTCGTGCCAACAATTTCTTCCACTGCGCGCGGCGTGATTTAACCCCTTACCTTTCACGCTTTTCAAGCTTTTGCCGCCACCGCTTCGATCTCGACCAGAATTTCCGGTTTGACGAGCCCGGGCACCACCAGCAGCATCGAGGCCGGGCGCGCGTCGCCGAGGTAACGCGCGCGTACGGCAACATATTCCTTGATGTCTTCCTGGCGCACGAGATAGTGGGTGACTTTCACCAGGTCCTTCACGCTCATGCCCGCTTCCGCGAGAATGGCCAGGATGTTTTTCCAGGCCTGTTCTGCCTGGGCGGTGACTCCTTGCGGATAGCGGCCATCGGGCATCAGGCCGGGGGTGCCTGCGGTAAATACCCATCGAGCAGATGCAGGCGCTTCGACACCATCGCTGTAGGTGCCGATTTTCTCTGCCACGCCAATATTGAGCATCTTGTTCATGCTGTCCTCGGAGCAAACGCTTGCGTCAGAAAAAACGGCAAACACTGTCGTATCTGCCGTTCGGAAGTTCAAGCCATGGTTGTCAAACGGCCGCTTCAGAGTTCCTTGTGCGGCGCGGCCATCGCGCCTGGTCCGCCGGCTATGACCGGTATCGGGTCGTCTTCCTCGACCATGTGGACCGAGCGCATCAGTACGGTATAGATCGCGGGTATCACAAACAGGGTGAGCAGGGTTCCCAGCAGCAATCCGCCCACTACCACCCAGCCAATGGCCTGGCGCGCTTCGGCACCGGCACCGGTGGAGAAGGCCAGCGGCACCGCGCCCAGCACCATGGCGCCGGTAGTCATCAGGATCGGGCGCAGCCGCAATGTCGCGGATTCAATCACGGCCTCGAACTTCTCCATGCCTTTGCTGCGTAACTGATTGGCGAACTCGACGATCAGAATCCCGTGTTTGGTAATCAGGCCGACCAGCATCACCAGGCCGATCTTGCTGTAGACGTTGAGCGTACCGCCGGTGCCGTACTTGGTGTTGAGCCACATCGCCAGCAGCGCGCCGGTCATGGCCAAAGGCACGGTGAACATGATGACCAGTGGGCCGACAAAGCTCTCGAATTGCGCCGCCAGCACCAGATAAATGAAGGCGAGGGCCAGCGCGAAGGTGATGTACAACTCGATGCCGGTCTCGCGGAATTCCCGTCCTTCGCCGTCCAGATCGGTGCCGGTACCCTTGGGTAATTCCTCCCTGGCAACCTTGTCAAATTCCTTCAAGATTTCATCCAGGCCGTAACCGGTGGCCTTGTTGGCGCTGATCACCGCGGCGCGCTGCTTGTTGAAGTGATTGAGCTCTTTCGGTGCCACGGTTTCGCGCACGGTGACCAGATTGGATAACTGGTGCAGATCGTTGCCTCGCCCGCGCAGATAAACCGAGGTCAGGTCCGAGGGTTGGCGGCGCTTGTCGTCCTCGACCTGCAACACCACGTCGTATTGCTTGCCTTCGCGCTTGTAGCGCGTCACATCCCGCCCGCCCATCAGGGTTTCCAGCGTGCGTCCGATGTTCTCCATCGACACGCCCAGATCAGCGGCCTTGTCGCGGTCGATGTCGACACGCAATTGCGGCTTGTTGAGCTTCAGGTCGGTATCCAGTCCGGTGATGCCCTTGTACTGCGACAGCTTGGACATCATCTTGCCGACGTTGGTCTGCAGCTCCTCATAACTGTTTCCATAAACGATGTATTCGATATTCTTGGCGAGAAAGCTGCCGCCGAAGGAAGGCGGGTCCTTGGCGAAGGAAATGACACCGGGCAAGCCGCCGAACAGTTTCGGCGCCAGTTCCTTGGTAATGGCCATCTGGCTGCGATCGCGTTCGTCCCAGTGCTTGAGCACGGAAAAGGCGATACCGATATTGACCGGATTGGGCCGCTCCAGTCCCGGCGCCACCACGGCGAACATGGTTTCTATTTCCGGGATGGCCTTGCCCATGTCCTCGACAATTTTCATGTAGCCGTCGGTGTATTGCATGGTGGAGCCTTCCGGCGCCACCACGAAGGCCATGAAGAAGCCGCGATCTTCGAGCGGGGAGAGTTCGTCCTTGGGGATCAGTTGTATGAACAGAAACACCATGGAGCCGACCACGGCAGCGAACACAATGCCCACCACCCAGCGCACGCGCAGAATCGCACTCAAAGTTCTGCGATAAACGTTGTTCATGCCTTCAAAAAAAGGCTCGGTCTTGCGGTATATCCAGCCGTGATCGCTGGCCTTGAAGAGTTTCGAGCACATCATCGGCGTGAGCGTGAGCGCCACGAAACCTGACACGATCACCGCGGCTGAGACCGTTAGCGCGAACTCAATGAACAACTGCCCGGTGCGCCCGGTCATGAACACCAGCGGCGTGAACACGGCGGCCAGCGTGACCGTCATCGCCACCACGGCGAAACCGATTTCCTGCGCACCTTTGCGCGCCGCCTGCAGCGGCTTCATGCCCTCTTCGATATGGCGATGGATGTTCTCCAGCACCACGATGGCATCATCCACCACCAGGCCGACCGCCAGCACGATGGCGAGCAGCGTCAGCACGTTGATGGAAAATCCCATCAGATAAACGAAGAAAAACGCCCCTACCAGCGACACCGGGATGGTCACCACCGGAATCAGGGTGGCGCGCGCGCTGCGCAGGAAGAAGAAAATCACCAGCACCACGAGAATCAGCGCTTCGACCATGGTCTGATATACGGCCTTGATGGAGGCATCAATGAAACTCGAGGTATCCACCGCGATTTTCATCTTCATGCCTTCGGGCAGGCCGGCTTCCAGGCGCGGCAGGATTTCGCGCACGCCCTGGGCTATGGCGAGCGTATTGCCGGTCGATTGCTTGACGATGCCCAGGCCCAATGCTTCGTTACCGCCGACGCGCACGATCTTGCGATTTTCATACGGCCCCGGCGCGGCGAAGCCGACATCCTTGAGGCGGATCGGGTAGCCATTGGATTCCGTGATGATCATGTTGTTGAAGGCTTCCGCGCTCTTCAGATCGGTTTCCGCCAGCACGGTGAATTCGCGCGAGGTGCTCTCGATGCGGCCGCCCGGCGAGTCCAGGTTCTGGCGTATGAGCGCCGCTTCCACGTCCTGCACGGCCAAGCCTTGCGCGGCGAGGCGCTCGCGATCGATCCAGACGCGCATCGAATACTTGCGCTCGCCGCCGATGACCACGGTAGCCACACCGGTGATAGATTTCAGCGGATCGAGCAGATAGCGATCGGCGTAGTCGGTCATTTCCATCGGCGAATGGCGGTCGCTGGTCAGCGCGATCCACATGATCGGCCAGGCATCGGCTTCGATCTTGTTAACCACCGGGTCGAGCGCGGTGGCGGGCAGTTGCGCCTTGACACGGGCAACCCGGTCGCGCACGTCGTTGGCGGCGTCTTCCACGTCGCGGCTGGTGAAGAACGTCGCCGTGATCTGGCTGACTTCCTCTCGGCTCTGCGATTTGATGGTCTTGATGCCTTCGATGCCGGACAGCACATCTTCGATGGGCGTCGTGACGACACTTTCCATCACCTGTGCCGTAGCGCCCTTGTAAACGGTGCGCACCGATACGGTCGGCGGATCGATCTTCGGATACTCGCGTACCGCGAGGCGGTCGAAAGCTATCACACCCAGCAGCACGATGAGCAAGCTCATCACGGTGGCGAGCACCGGGCGTTTGATGGAAATTTCGGAGAGGATCATGGCGTTTCTCCTTGAGCGAATATGTGGATTAACTCTTGGCCGGAGCGGCTCCGGCCGTTGGTGGGGCGGGCGCGGGCGGCGCGGCGAGCACCGACACTGGCGCACCGTCGCGCAATTTCATCTGGCCTTCGGTGATGACGATATCGCCGGCGGCCAATCCGGTGAGTACTTCGACTTCGCCCGGCCGGCGCACGCCCAGATCGATACGGGTGAGCGCAGCCTTGCCGTCCACGGCCTTGAACACATAACTATCCTTGCCCTGTGGCCAGATTGCGGTTTCCGGCACGATCACGGCGTTGGGCCGGTTTTCCAGCGTAACCGCGACGCGCACGAACATGCCGGGTTTGAGTTTGTTGCTGGTGTTGGCAATGCGCGCGCGCATCAGCACTGTGCGTGTTCGGTCGTCCACCACCGGCTCGACTGCGTAGACGCGTCCGCGGAAATTCTCACCCGGGTACGCGTCCAGACGCAACGCGATTTCCTGATTTTGCCGCACCTTGGCCATGTAGACCTCGGGAATGCGGAAATCGACCTTGATGTTGCCGATGCTCTCCAGCCTGACGATATCGGCCCCGGCTTTGACATACGCGCCCGGACTCACCATGCGCAATCCGACCGTGCCCGCGAACGGCGCGCGTATTACGGTCTTGGCGACGCGCGAATCGGCTTCGGCCAGCCGGGCTTGCAGGCGCTCGATATTGCCCAGTTGCACATCGAGTGCATCCTTGCTGATGAAATTCTGCTGATGCAGTTCCCGGGTGCGGGCGAGGCGTTGCCCTTCTGTTTTCAGGTCGGCCCGCACCCCGGCAGACTGGGCTTCGAATTCGCTGCTGTCCAGCGTCACCAGCCGCGCCCCGGCTGCCACGGCTTGGCCTTCCTGAAAATGCAAGCCGGTGATACGGCCATCGATCTCCGGCCGGATGATTACCGACTCTTCGGCGAGCAGGGTTCCCACTGCGCTGACCTCGTCCGTCACCTGACCGATGGTGACCGCGACCGCTTTTACCGGAAGTCCCGCATTCGGTGGCGGCACCGGCTTGGCGGCGCCGGGTTTCGGTGCGCCTGCGGCGGTGTCATTCTTGGAGCCGCACCCGGTTACACAGAAACCGGCAATGACGAGGGCTACGGCAAGCGAAGCAATACGTGGACTCGGCTTATGCACAAAACTACCTCTAAACTCGGGGTCGGCAACCTGCTTCGGGCAGACCGGTGGAAAACAGGCGGCCAGCAAAAACAGGCGCTGGCAATCAGAGCGTTGAACTGCTGTTATTGCACTATTGCCATCAGCGGCCTGCAATTGCTGACCGGCAAGTCAGTTATTTTCCACATAATAACCGAGTTCGATTACCCTCACCATGAGAATTTCGCTGAATGCCCTGCCGGTTCTGGACGTCATCGCGCGCAACGGCAGCTTTTCCGCCGCTGGCGCGGAGCTGCATCCTGTCCCTTCGGCCATCACCGATATACCATCCAGAAACCCGAGCAGTACCTGGAGGTCAATCTGTTCGACCGCAGCGGCCACCGTGCGCACCTGGGCAAGCAAATTGCGCATCGCGCTCGACGACATTATTCCCGGCGAGCGCGATGCGCAATAAACAGATTCAGCGTTACGTCCCCTGTAAGGCGGGGTCTTTTCCGCCAGCCAACGGCTGAGTCCGGTCACGGCGTTTCGTGGAAATCCCGAAACTTGGAGAATAAACTTGTCCAAGGCAAGAACGAATCAGTGGAAGCCGTGGCTGATCTTTGCGATAGCGCTGGCAGGCATGATTGGGTGTGCTGATCGGCCATTCCCTCAAGCACTTCACTGCTGCTGCGGCCATTTTGTTCGCGCTGCTGTCCTTTGACCGGGCACCCCAAAGCGATCGCGCAACATGACATGGAAGCGGGTTTTGAGCGGATTCTTGGTCAGCTTGATGAGCATCGTTGCGCTCGTCGTGACAGGGCTGTCGGCGTTGCTTTTTTTCGCCCAGGATCAGCTTATTTTCTATCGTCAACCGGCACCAGGGGTGCCGCCGCGGGCTGCCAGCCTGGTGATCGACGCAGTGCGGATCGCAACAGCGGATGGATTGTCCCTGCACGGTTGGCTCGGTCGGCCCGTCTCGGCGGCCGGCCAAGGGCTGCCGCTGGCGATTTACTTTGGCGGTAATGCGGAGGAAGTGTCCCATATGGTTGCGCAGGCCACGCACTTTCCGGGTTGGTCTTTGCTGGCGGTAAATTATCGCGGCTATGGTGGCAATGCCGGAGCACCATCCGAACGCGCGCTGTTCTCCGATGCCCTGGCCGTGTACGACTGGGCCGCAGGGCGTCCAGATGTCGCCCCGGCCTGCATTGCAGCCATTGGCCGCAGTCTGGGCAGTGGCGTTGCGGTCTATCTGGCTGCGGAGCGCCGGTTGGCGAGCCTGGTGCTGATCACACCATTCGACAGCCTTCGCGCCGTGGCGCGGCGGCACTATCCCTATTTGCCGGTATCGCTATTGCTGAGGCACCGGTTTGATTCCATTGAACGCGCACCGCGAATCTCCACGCCGATGCTGGCGCTTGCCGCGCAACGGGATAGCGTCATTCCACCGGCGCATGCGTTGGCGTTGTATGGACAATGGCGCGGACCAAAGACCTGGCGCGAGATTGCCGGCGCGGACCATAACGACCTCGACTCCGGGCCCGAGTATTGGAAGGCGATCGCAGACCATCTGGCCCGGGCAATATCCGAAAAACCAAACGGTGTCGGAAGTAAATAGAAATGTCCGGTTTTGTAGCAAATGAATTGTCCGCTTTTTGCAGAGGCCGGTTTGCCGACCTCCGCGGCGCTCTGGCGGACCCCTCAGGCGGCCTGTTTGAACTGCTGTTCGATCAATTGGCCCTGCGTGTCATAGACGGCGAGCCGGCGCGGGCCGTGAAATAACGCCATCGTCGCATCCACGTAGCGATGAACGCGCACGCACGTCTTGACGTAGTGCGCACGCTCGTGGCTTGAGGGGATTTGCAACTTCCGGCCCTCAAAGCTCACGCAGTTGTCGTTGCCCACCGTGCGCTCGAACTGCGCGCACAGAATGTCGGGCAGCCGCGTGCCGATGTAGGGCACGAACGCGCTGCCTGCCTCTGCGGCGGGGAGTGCAAATTCAGCGTTGTGATTGGGCATGTACACCTGTTCCAGGTAGCGATTGGCCGCAT
The DNA here is from genome assembly GCA_031362885.1 of Betaproteobacteria bacterium. Lineage (GTDB taxonomy): Bacteria > Pseudomonadota > Gammaproteobacteria > Burkholderiales > JACQAP01 > JACQAP01. Next base: position 907 of record JANLTJ010000186.1, on the reverse strand, counting down.
CCATATCGGTGATCCCGGCCCTGGCCAGTTCCTTGGGCAGGCGCCCCTGATGAGTGTCGAAGGCGCGCTCTGAGCGGCCGCGAGCCTCGGGCGAATACGCCGCGATGTGCTCAATGCCCAGTTGCTTGAGCGCTCGACCCACTTGGGTCAGGTTGAGCTTATCGACTTTGCCGCCCGCCGCCGCGGTGTGAAAGTAATGACTGCCCCGGTCGGTGTACAGGCTGCAAAACATGCCGTGGCGCGCCATCGTCTGCCCGATACCGTGAAAACTCGAGTCGGTGCCTTCCTCGGTGCAAAAGAACATGCTGGTGTGCGCGCTGGTGGCATCGTCAAGGGTCACCACCAGATCCCAGATCTGCTCGGGCACCCACTGATGGGTACTCGCGTCCTGGTGCACCATCATCCCCGGCAGGGGCTTGCGCTCGCGCTTCTTACGGTGCTTGCCGCGCGCCTTGGAGCGCACCACCAGCTTCGCCTCCTGCAGCACGTTCTTCACCCAGCTGTAGCTGCGTGTGCCCTGATGCTCGCGAGCGTACCAGGTGTGGAAATGCTGGACGTTCCAGCCCGAATACTGCGCGCTATAGAGCCGTTGTACCCCCAGCACTTCATCCACCGGCGCGCGCCGGCTCGACACCTGCGACATTCTCAGGTCGATCAAGCCTTGCATCCCGTCGGCCTCAAACCGCCCTATCTGGCGCCGAAAGGTGCGCCCGCTCACCCCCAACAACTGCCCAGCGTCTTCCTGTGTCAAGCGCTTCTCCTGCCAGCCTGCGTAGGCCTCTTGGAATCTCATTGTCCGCGTCTCCTGTAACCAACGCGCCCGGCTTATGGGTCTTTCCATATCTCACCCAAAAAACCGGACACATTACGTGCTACAGAACCGGACAACTAACTTACTCCCCACACC
>JANLTJ010000183.1:0-2010 GCA_031362885.1 Betaproteobacteria bacterium | reverse complement strand
GATGGCCGGATAACCGATCAGCTTGCGGCCTTCGCGATCGACTTCGACCTGCTCGGGCAGGTCGTCGAAATTCCAGGCTGTGAAGCCTTTGCGCTCGAATGAAACACTGGCCGCTTCGCTGAAGGTCTTGCGGGCTTTCACGCCCAACTGGCTGCGCAGTGCGGCGAGATCGCGCCCGCCGGCGATTTCGCTGCTTTTCTCATCGACCACGCGGTAATTCATGCGCAGGTGTTGCGGCAGGCCGGAGGCATCCCAGGCATCGAGCGGCACTTCGACGCCGGTTTTCTTGAACAGCGCCTGCGACAAAGCGGCGGTGAGCGCGGTGGAATCCGGTTCCAGTATTTCCAGTGCAGCGGTCACCACCTGAGGCACGGGTACAAAATTGCGGCGCAGATTCTTCGGCAGCGCCTTGATAAGAAAAGTCAGCTTGTCGCGCCGCAGGCCCGGCACCAGCCAGTCGCAGCGGTCTTCATCCACCTGATTAAGAAAATGCAGCGGCACGATCAGGGTCACACCATCGAGTACATGGCCGGGATCGAAGCGGTAAGCCAGATCGTAGGTCTGCATGCCCACGACCATGGCATCGGGGAACTGTTCCTCGGTCACCTGCTCGGCAGTGTGGCGCATGAGGAATTCGCGCGTGAGGAACAGGCGCCCCGGTTCCGCACGCTCGGCCTCGCGGCGCCATTTTTCGAAATCCACCGTGCTGTAAATGCCTTCGGGAATGCGCGCGGCGTAGAACGCGAAAATCGCCTCGTCGTCCACCAGCACATCATGGCGGCGTGACTTGTGTTCGAGTTCCTGCACCTCGCCGATCAGATGGCGGTTGTGCTCCAGAAATGGCGGCGGATTGCCGGCGTACTGCCCGGCGACCAGCGCGCCGCGAATGAACAATTCCCACGCCTCCCTGGGCGCAATCGGGCCGTATTGCACGCGGCGCTTCTGCACCACGGTCAGGCCATAGACAATCACCTGCTCGTAGGCGATCACCGAACCGCTGTCCTTCGACCAGTGCGGTTCGCGATAACTGCGCCTGGCCAGATGTGGGGCGAGGCGCTCAATCCAATCCGGCTCGATGGCGGCGACCACGCGCGCATAGAGCCGCGTGGTCTCTGTGAGTTCCGCCGCCATCACCCACTTCGGGCCTTTCTTTTTGAGCGCCGAAGCCGGACTGAGCACAAATTTGATTTGGCGCGCACCGAGATAGATGCCGGCTTCCTCGCTCTTGAAGCCGATATTGCCGAGCAGCCCGGCGAGCAGCGCGCGATGCACGTCCTCGTAACGCGCCGGTTTTTCATTCAGGCGCCAGCCCATTTCCGCGACATGCGCATGCAACTGGCTGTACAACTCGCGCCATTCCCGCAGCCGCAGATAAGACAGGAAACGCTCGTGGCAGTCCTGCACCAGCTTGCGATTGGACTTCCTGTTGGCAAGCGCCTCCTCGAACCATTTCCAGATCGAGAGATAAGCGAGGAAATCCGATTTCTCGTCCAGGAATTCAGCGTGCGCCTGCGCCACCGCCTCCTGTTTGTCGATCGGGCGCTCGCGCGGATCCTGTACCGAGAGCGCGGCGGCGATGATCAGCACTTCGCTCAAGGCCCCCTCTTCTTTCGCCGCCACCAGCATGCGCGCAACACGCGGATCGATCGGCAGCTTGGCGAGCTGCCTGCCGGTGGGCGTAATCTGGCGCGCCTCGTCCACCGCGCCCAATTCGGAGAGCAATTGATAGCCATCGGCAATCATGCGCGGCGTTGGCGCATCGACAAAGGGAAAGTCCTCGATCTCGCCCAGGTTCAGCGCGCTCATGCGCAAAATCACCGAAGCGAGCGACGAACGCAGAATCTCCGGATCGGTGAACTCATCGCGCGCTGCGAAATCCGCTTCGCTGTACAAACGCAGACACACGCCATTCATCACCCGCCCGCAGCGTCCGGCGCGCTGGTTGGCCGAGGCGCGGGAAATTTTCTCGATCTGCAGAAGCTCGACCTTGTTGCGGTAGCTGTAGCGATT
>JANLTJ010000177.1:0-12697 GCA_031362885.1 Betaproteobacteria bacterium | reverse complement strand
AGGTCTTCGGGTTTCTTGTAATCCGCCAGCAGGCTGTCTATCAATTGCGTCGGTAGTGCTTTTGCTACGGTCATCATCGCTCCTTGAATTGCGGCAGTCTCCTGCCAGATGACCGTTTACACAAACTTTAGGACACCCCCTATGTCGGATCAAGTCGCGACTACTACACGACGGAGAATTACGAAAAGATTCTTACAAATATAACGTTCGCTTCTTCTTCGCGTTTGTTCAATTGTTCTTGTAGAGGACTTTCTTGCTTTAAACTACTTCGAACAAGCCAGCGGCACCCATACCGCCGCCGATGCACATCGTGACCACCACGTACTTGACGCCACGGCGCTTGCCCTCGATCAATGCGTGTCCGACCAGCCGGCTGCCGGTTACACCGTAGGGATGCCCTACCGCAATCGAACCGCCGTTGACATTCAACCGATCATCGGGAATGCCCAGCTTGTCCCGGCAGTAGATCACCTGCACCGCGAAAGCCTCGTTCAGTTCCCACAGACCGATGTCTTCAATTTTCCTGCCGGTCTTTTTCAGCAGCTTCGGGATAGCGAACACCGGCCCGATGCCCATTTCGTCGGGTTCGCAACCGGCCACGGCAAAGCCGCGATAGATGCCCAGTGGCTTCAGACCCTTGCTGGAGGCGAGCCGCTCGCTCATCAGCACTTGCGCCGCCGCGCCGTCGGAAAACTGACTGGCATTGCCGGCGGAGATGACGCCGCCTTCGAGCGCCGGCTTGATTTGCGCCACGCCCTCATAAGTGGTGTCGGCGCGAATGCCTTCGTCTTCGCTGGCGGTTACCTGCTTCGTGGTTTCCTGGCCGGTGTTTTTGTCCACGATTTTCATGGTGGTGGCAATCGGCACGATCTCGTCCTTGGTCTTGCCGGCGGCGCGCGCTGCGGCGGCGCGTTGCTGGCTGAGAGCCCCGTAGCGATCCTGCGCTTCGCGGCCGATCTTGTAGCGTTTGGACACCATCTCGGCAGTCGCCAGCATCGGCCAGTAGATTTCCGGCTTGTGCTCCTCCAGCCACGCATCTTTGAGCATGTGCTTGTTGGCTTCGTTCTGCACGCAGGAAATGGACTCCACGCCACCGGCGACAAAAATGTCTGCTTCGCCCACGAGTATGCGTTGCGCGGCCAGTGCCACGGCCTGCAATCCGGAGGAGCAAAAACGATTGACCGTCATGCCCGCCACGCTCACCGGCATGCCGGCTCGCAGCGCAATCTGACGCGCGATGTTCTGGCCGGTTGCCCCTTCCGGATTGGCGCAGCCCATGATGACGTCTTCAACCTCCGCCGGATCAAGTCTCGCGCGCTCCAAGGCTGCTTTGACGACATGCCCACCCATGGTTGCGCCGTGGGTCATATTGAGCGCGCCCTTCCAGCTCTTGCAAAGCGGCGTGCGGGCAGTGGAAACGATTACTGCATCCATGTTGGCTCCTTGAGAATTCGTGCATGAATGAAATCGCGAAGGTGTGCACGACAAGGCCAAACAGGCCCTTGTCCCATTGACTCAGTCACACATTCACGTCTGTGGCTATTGATTGAATTTCCTGCCCTCGGCCGCCAATTTTTCCAGCAACGTCGCCGGCTTCCAGAATTCACCGTGGCTGGCATGAAAGCGTTTAACGGCTTCCAGCACGTTGTCGAGCCCGACGGTGTCGGCATAGAACATCGGGCCGCCGCGATAGCGCGGAAAGCCGTAGCCGTAGATATAGACAACGTCGATGTCGCTGGCCCGCAGGGCAATGCCTTCCTCGAGGATTTTCGCGCCTTCATTGACCAGCGCGTAGATGCAGCGCTCGCGAATCTCCTGGTCCGTAATCTGGCGACGCTGGATGCCCGCTTCCCTGGAGGCTTTCACGATCAGGTCTTCGACGATCGGGTCAGGAATCGGATTGCGATTGCCGGTTTCGTAACGGTACCAGCCAGCGCCGGTCTTCTGGCCGAAACGGCCGAGTTCGCAAATTTGGTCCGCCACCTTCGAGTAGCGCTGATTGGCCGGCCGTGTCGCCGCCTGGCGCTTGCGAATGTACCAGCCCACGTCGAGTCCGGCCAGATCACCGACCCGGAACGGCCCCATGGCAAAACCGAGATCCTCGATCACTCTGTCAACCTGCTGCGGCAGTGCGCCTTCTTCCAGCAAGAATCCCGCTTCCCGAAAGTAGTCGTGCAGCATTCGATTGCCGATGAAACCGTCGCACACGCCCGCGACCACGCCCACCTTCTTGATCGCCTTGGCGAGCTTCATGCCGCTTGCAAGCACGGCCTTGGATGTTTTCTCGGCGCGCACAACTTCCAGCAGCTTCATGACATTCGCAGGGCTGAAGAAATGCAACCCCAATACGTCCTGTGGGCGAGAGGTAGCCGCGGCAATTTCGTTGACGTCCAGTGTCGATGTATTGGTGGCGAGTATCGCGCCCGGCTTGCAAACCTGATTCAGTTTCGCGAATACCTGCTTCTTGACCGTCATGTCCTCGAAAACGGCTTCGATGACAATATCGACGTCCTTGATATCGTCATAGCTGGTTACGCCGCTGAACAGGCTCATGCGCTTGTCCATGTCCGCCTGGGTCAACCGGCCCTTGGCAACCGTCGCGGCGTAGTTTTTGCGCACGATGCCCAGCCCTTTTTCGAGCGCCTCCGCGTTCAGTTCCAGCATCTTCACCGGTATTCCGGCGTTGGCGAAGTTCATGGCGATGCCCCCGCCCATGGTGCCGGCACCGATCAAGGCGGCGGATTTGATCTCCCGCACCGGCGTGTCTTCCGGCACGTCCGGAATCTTGCTGACCTGACGCTCTGCGAAAAACAGATGCCGCAGCGCCCGTGACTCGTCGGTTTTCACGAGAATTTCAAATTGCTGGCGTTCGATGACGCAGCCCTTCGCAAACGGCTGCGTGGCAGCGGCTTCCACACAGGTCAAAATCGCCAAAGGCGCGGGGTAGCCGCGCCAGGCTTTGCCGATGCGCTCGCGCGCCGATTCGAAGAATCCCGCGGCGGGCTGTCGAATGGTCATTTGACTGGCACGGCGCACGCCCTGATTGTCTTTCAGCAGCTTGTTCGCGTAGGCGATCGCCGCCGCGCGCAAGTCGCCGCTGACGACCTCGTCAACCAGGCCTAAATCCCTGGCTTGCTCGCTGGAAACCGGATCGCCGGAAACCATCAGATCCAATGCTTTCTCGACACCCATTAGACGCGGCGCGCGCTGAGTTCCGGCAGCCCCAGGCAGGATGCCCAACTTCACTTCCGGTAATCCAATTTGCGCACCGGTCAGTGCGATGCGGTAGTGGCAGGTCATGGCAAGCTCAAAACCCCCGCCCATGGTCGGACCGGATATCGCGGCGACAATGGGCTTGGTAACGGTATCCATGTAGGCCTGCACATCGGTCAGCTTGGCTTTGCCCGGATCGTAGGGCTTGCCGAATTCGCTGATGTCCGCGCCACCGCTGAAATTGCGCCCGCCGCCGATGACCACGAAAGCGCGCACATGATGATCGTGATCGCCTTCCTTGAATGCATCGAGAAGGCCTTGCAGCAGGCCCTTGTTTACGGACAGCGCATTGACCGGCGGGTTATTGAGTGTAATGACTCCGATGCTGCCTTGCTTCTGGTATTCGACTAGATTGTTCATGGATGCTCCGAAAAAAACCATTCGCCGCAAGGCCGAAATAAAATCGCAGGGAAAAGCGGCTAAAAAAACTCAGGTGGGGATCAGGACTCTTATGGATGCGAATACGAACAGTCCTGGAATGTCGTGAGTTGTTTTCCTTTGCGCAATTATTGCAACTCCGCGACCTGGCGGTTCAGGTTCCCGGGTTGCTAGACTTCCAGCCATTCCTTGCGAACCGCCTCGTTGGCGCGCAAACCGTCGGGTGTGCCCTCAAATACGATCTGACCGTGGCCCATGACATACACGCGCTGTGAAATTCTTAGCGCGATGGTCAGCTTTTGTTCCACCAGCAGAATGGAAATGCCGCGGTTCTTGATCTCTTCGAAGAGTTTTCCGACCTGCTCGACAATTTTTGGTGCGAGGCCCTCGGTCGGCTCGTCAATCATCACCAGGTCGGGATCGCCCATCAGCGTGCGGCACAGCGTCAGCATCTGCTGTTCGCCGCCCGACATGACCCCAGCCGGCGCATCTGCACGCTCCCTGAGACGGGGGAACAGTGCATACATGTCGTCCACGCTCCAGCGTCCCTTCTGGCGCGTATTCTTCATTCCCAGCAGCAGATTTTGCTTTACGGTCAATGTGGGAAATATATCGCGGTTCTCCGGCACATAACCCAGGCCCTTGCGCGCGACCATGTAGGTTTTATCGCCGTTGATTTCCTCGCCCTTGAACTTCACCGAGCCGGTCGATTGAACCTGGCCCATGATCGACTTGATGGTGGTGGATCGGCCGACACCATTGCGCCCGAGCAGACTGACGATTTCCCCCGCCCCCACGTGCAAATGCACGCCATGCAGAATGTGGCTCTTGCCGTAGTAAGCGTGGAGGTCTTTGACTTCTAGCATGACATTCAGAACATTGAACCACGGAGGACGTGCAGAACAGGGAGGAAAACCAGGAAGCGAACCTTACTGGTCATGAGTAATGGATGCCACTCTCAACATGGCTATCGAATGTCATGCTTCGTCCTGTCCTTGTGCTCTTCTCCGTGTCCTCCGCGTCCTCCGTGGTTGCTGGCTGGTTTTAGTGCTGTTCAGTGCCGAGATAAGCTTCCTGCACCGCCTTGTTGCCGCGAATCTCCTGAGGCGTGCCAGTAGCGATCACCTCGCCGTAGACCAGCACGGATATGCGGTCCGCCAGATTGAAGACGACGCTCATGTCATGCTCGACCATGATGAGCGTGCGGCCTTCGGTGACTCTGCGAATCAACTCAACGGCATCATCCGTCTCGCTGCGGCTCATGCCGGCGGTGGGCTCGTCGAGCAAAATAACGTTCGCGCCGCCGGCAATGGTGACCCCGATTTCCAGCGCCCGCTGCTCGGCATAAGTCAGCTCGCCAGCCATGCGTTCGCGGCGCCTGTTCATGCCGATGCGCTCAACGATTTCTTCGCAGCGCTCGCGAACCGATTTCAATCCATCGACGCGATGCCAGAACGAATACTTGTACCCCTGGGACCACAATATCGCGCAGCGCACGTTCTCATAAACCGACATGCGTGGAAAAATATTGGTGATCTGGAAGCTGCGCGCCAGCCCCTTGCGGTTGATGATCTCGGGCTCGAGGCCGGTAATACTCTTCCCGTGCAGTTCGATGCGTCCCGAGCTAAGGCCGAAGCGGCCGCTGATGAGATTGAACAAGGTCGATTTGCCCGCGCCGTTCGGGCCGATGATGGCGTGGCGCTCGCCGGCACTGATACTCAGGTTGACACCATTGATGATCGCGGTGCGACCGAAGCTCTTGCGCACCTCATGCAACTGCAGGGCGGCGACGCTCATACGGCCCTCAGGCGCTGAAGCTCAAGCGTCACGTTTTCCCAGGCGCGATTGACCACTGCCCTGACACGATAGACCAGTGCGGCGCCGACACCGAACACGATGGCCGTGCCGATCCAATAGCGGCTCTGCATCGGATCGAGTACCAGTCCGAAATAAGAAAATGCCTTGGTCGCCGTATCCTTGGCTTCGTAGTGATAAATCATCTCGATCAGCGCAAAGAAGCCCGCCAGCAAGATCAGGCCGGCGATCGAAGCGAGCGCATAGGACGGCACCAGGCGCGCCAGCAAACGCGCCTTCCATGCCGGCTTGTGCAGCGCGATCAGATTGGCGATGCCACCGGGCGAAAACATGATGATGAGCAGAAAAAACAGACCGAAATACAATAACCAGGCTTGGGTATAGTTGGAAAGCGCGGACTGCAATAGCGTTACCAGCACGGCGCCGATGATGGGTCCCCAGAAATGACCGATGCCACCGATAAACGCCATCAGGACGACGTTTCCGGACGCCACCACGCCAAGCGATTCGGCGGTCACAATTTCGTAGTTGATCGCCGCCAGGCCGCCACCGATTCCGGCAAAAAAGCTCGCCAGCGACATCATCAGCCAGCGCACCCGGGTCGTGTTGTAGCCGACAAACTTGGCGCGCTCCGGGTTGTCTCGCACCGCGTTGGCCATGCGCCCGAGCGGTGTGCGGGTCAGCGCGAACATCGCAACCATTGAAACAAAGCACCATCCCGCAATCAGGTAATAAACCTGGATCTGCGGACCGTAGCTGATACCCAGCACCTTCTCACCAACGTCGCGGTTGGTACTGATGCCGCCCTCGCCGCCAAAGAATCCGGTAAACATCAAGGCGCTGGCCGCCACCATTTCCGCGATACCCAGAGAGATCATCGCGAACGGCGTTCCAGCCCGCCGCGTGGTGACAAAGCCGAACAGCAATCCGAAAACGAGACCGGCCACGCCGCCGATCAACGGTACCAGGGTGACCGGGAACCAGAACTTACCGGCACCAATCAGGTTCAATGCATGGGAGCAGAAAAACGCCCCGAGGCCAAAATACACCGCGTGCCCGAATGACAACAGACCGGTTTGTCCCAGCAACATGTTGTAGGAGAGCGCGAATATGACCGCGATACCCATCTGCGACAGCATTGAGAGCGCAAAGCCTTGACCGAAAAGGCTGGGCAGGAAAACCAATGTCAGCGCGACCGCCCCCCAAAACACGATCCTGCGCGAACTTAGCGCCGAGGTCATGCCCGCCCTCCGCTGCAACCGCGAGTCATGGATGCCAACCGGATCATCATGACTCCCTTGTTCCCATCAGGCCACGCGGGCGCACGATCAGCATCAGCACCATCAACAGGTACGGCAGTACCGGACCAGTCTGGGCAATCGTAATCGACCATAACCCATGCCAGGAAGAACTTGGCGCGACATCCACTCCGACTATCTTGAGCAAGTCGAGCATTGAATAGTCGAGGGCCACGGAAAATGTCTGCAACGCGCCGATAATCAATGACGCCAGAAAAGCGCCCGCAAGCGAACCCATACCGCCGAACACCACGACCACGAACACAATGCTGCCGACCGCGATGGCCATGCCAGGTTCTGTGATAAAGGCGTTGCCTCCGATTACCCCGGCAATTCCGGCCAGCGCGGCGCCGCCGGCGAACACCAGCATGAACACTCTCGGCACGTTGTGGCCCAGGGATTCGACCATATCCGGATGAGTCAGTGATGCCTGAATCACCAGGCCAATGCGGGTACGCGTGAGCAGCAGATACAAGGCCAGCAGCATGAAGACCGAAACCAGCATCATGAATCCGCGATAGGCGGGATACTGCGTGGTAAACAAGGTGAAAAGAGTGAAATCGAGTTCAGCCGGAATGCGGTAGTCCACTGGTGCACGGCCCCAGATCAGGTGGACGATTTCCTCGATGACATAGGCCAGGCCGAAAGTGAACAACAATTCGGCAACGTGACCAAATTTGTGCACGGTGCGAAGCCCGAAGCGTTCGGTGATCGCACCCAGCGCGCCGACGATCACCGGAGCAATGAACAGCGCGGGCCAGAAGCCGATATGGAGCCCGGTCTGATAAGCAAAGTAGGCGCCGAGCATGTAAAAACTCGCATGCGCAAAATTCAGCACACCCATCATGCTGAAAATCAGCGTCAGTCCGGAAGACAGCATGAACAACAACAGTCCGTAGGACAGGCTGTTCAGCAGCGTGATGAGAAAAAATTCCATTCTGCGAAAGACGAAGGGCTATGGGCTAGGGCCAAAGGCAGGGTGTCAGGATTTTTCCGGTGCGTCGGCAATCACTTCAAGCGCCAGGAACACGAGGGTATAGACGAACCGGAAGGTTGAGCCGCGCTGCCCACTCTCGCCTTGCTTCCCTCGCCCTGGTCCCTCGCTCTTCATCCCCGCTCCTCTCATCACGGCCGCAGCATCTTGCAGGTGGTCGGCATCACGGTGTCCTTGCCTTCGATGCGCGCATCGGTGCGAAACCCGAGTCCGGTTTTTTCAACGTCAAATTTGACATCCTTTCCGTTGGCCTTCACCAGTGTGGAAATGTACAAGGGCTGGATCAGTTGATGATTGTCCGCTCGGATGTAGACCTCGCCAGAGTCACCCTCGAATTTCAGGTCTTCCAAGGCCAGCGCGACTTTCGCCGGGTCGGCGCTCCCGGCTTTTTCCATGGCCAGCGCCAGCGCATTGAGCGAATCGCGAATGGCCGAGTAATACAAGTCGTCCCTGACGCCGGGAAAGCGCGCGCGATATTCGTTGGTGTGGATCGCAGCGTACTTCCCCCCGATGTTGGCATGCCAGGTCGTGATTTGTTTGACCCTGCCGACCCCGGCATCGCCGAAGGCGGTGACGGCGCCCGCCGCTCCGGTGTAATACGTGTAGTAGTCCAATTTCAGACCGGCATCCTTGCCGGCCTTGACCAGCAACGCCAGATCGTTGCCCCAATTGCCGGTAATGACACTGTCCGCGCCCGAGGACTTGATCTTGGCCACGTAAGGCGCAAAATCTTTCACCTTGCCCAGCGGATGCAGATCATCGCCAACAATTTCAATATCCGGCCGCTTGGCGGCGAGCATCGATCGCGCAGCCCTGGATACCGCCTGGCCGAAGGAATAATCCTGATTGATCAAATAAACTTTCTTGATCGCCTTCTGCTGCGCCATGTAATTGGTCAGCGCCTCCATCTTCATGTCGACGTCGGCATCGAAGCGGAAATGCCAGAAATTACATTTGTCGTTGGTCAGCGCCGGGTCCACCGCGGCGTAGTTGAGGAATATCACGCTGTTTTGCGGATTGCGCTCGTTGTGCTTGGCCACCGCATCGGACAAGGCGAGCGCGACGCTCGAGCCGTTGCCCTGCGCGATGTAGCGGATGCCTTGATCGGCGGCCTGCTTGAACACCAGCAGCGCTTCCTGCGGGCTGGTCTTGTGATCGAAAGCGACGATCTCAAATTTCGCGCCGCCGCGCGCGTTGACCGCTTCCGCCGCGAGCTGATAGTGACGCAGCCCGATTTCGCCGACATTGGCGAATGGGCCGCTCAGGCCCTCGATGTAGGCGATCTTGATGGCATCGGCACCGCGAACGGTCGCCGACATGGCCAGCGCAAGGACGGCGACCGAAAGCAGCAGTTTGGCCCTCACAGATCTCATCGTTTTTCTCTCCTCAAGGGACGCGCTGCCACCCGGGCTGGCAGCCGCTATCTGACAATCTATTTTCTTGTGTTTTCTTTAATCAATGCAGCACTCGCTGAGTGCATGCCTGCCGGATTTGAACCGGGCACTTGAGGCCGTGGTTCGAAACGGCACGGCTCGAATTCTATTCGCAAAGCAATGCCGTTGTAAACGAGTGACCAATCGCGATAAGTTTTGGCCACCTTAACTGGTGCAACGCCATGGACCCGGCAACGCCTCCTGATCGGCTGGCGTGGGCTGCGGGATCAAGCTGCTAGAATCCGGGCGCAAGTCATTCAAAGAACATTGACCACAGGAGCCCGCCATGCACGGCCTGATGATGGATGTCCCGCTGCTGATTTCGACCTTGATCACGCACGCGGATCGCCACCACGGCGATACCGAGATCGTTTCGCGTCTGGTGGAAGGCGGAATACATCGTTACAACTACCGCGACGCTCATCGGCGCGCGCGCCAACTGGCCAATGCGCTGGGCGCCCTTGGCGTCCAGCAAGGCGACCGGGTCGCCACGCTGGCCTGGAACGGCTTTCGTCATCTGGAAGCCTTCTACGGCATCTCCGGCATGGGTGCGATCATGCACACCATCAATCCTCGCTTGTTTCCCGAGCAGATCACCTATATCGCCAATCATGCGGAAGACAGCTACCTGCTGTTCGATCTGACGTTCGCTCCTCTGATCGAAAAACTGGCTCCGTTGTGCGAGAGTGTGAAAGGCTGGATCGCAATGACCAGCCGGGCTCATATGCCCCCGAACGCCATCCCCAACCTGCTGTGCTACGAAGACCTGCTTGCCGCGCAATCGGGAGACTACCAGTGGCCGGAATTCGATGAGCGCACCGCCTCCTCACTGTGCTACACCTCCGGCACCACCGGCAATCCGAAAGGCGTGCTCTACTCGCACCGCTCCACTGTGATCCATGCCTACGCGGCAGCGCTGCCGGACGCGCTCAATATCTGCGCCCGCGACGTGCTGCTGCCGGTGGTGCCTATGTTTCACGCCAATGCGTGGGCCTTGCCCTATAGTTGCGCGCTGGCCGGCACCAAAATGGTATTCCCCGGTGCCCAGCTTGACGGCAAGAGTCTTTATGAACTGTTCGAGGCCGAGCGCGTTACGGTATCCGCGGGCGTACCCACGGTCTGGCTCGCATTGCTCCAGTTTATGGGCCAGCACAAGCTCAAATTCAGCACCATGAACCGCACCGTGATCGGCGGTTCCGCCTGCCCGCCCGCAATGATCCGCTCCTTCCAGGAAGATTACGGTGTGCAGGTACTGCACGCTTGGGGCATGACCGAAATGAGTCCGCTCGGCACCGTCGGCACACTGCTGACCAGACATGCGCAACTGCCAAAGGAACAAAGGCTGGCCATCCAGAGCAAGCAGGGCCGCGCTATTTTCGGGGTCGATATAAAAATCGTGGACGACGCTGGCAAGGATCTGCCCTGGGACGGCAAGGCCTTCGGCAACCTGCTGGTCCGCGGCCCCTGGGTCAGCAGCGGCTATTTCAAGGACGAAGGCGGCAACCCGCTGCGCAAAGACGCCAGCGGCCAGGACTGGTTTCCCACCGGCGACGTCGCCAACATCGACCCGGACGGCATCATGCAGATCACGGATCGCTCAAAAGACGTCATCAAATCCGGCGGCGAATGGATCAGTTCCATAGACCTGGAAAACGCCGCGGTTGGGCACCCCGCCGTCGCGGAAGCGGCGGTCATCGGCATTCACCACCCGAAGTGGGATGAACGTCCCCTCCTTCTGGTGGTAAAGAAAAAAGATGCTCAGGTTACGCGCGAAGAAATACTCAAATACTTCGACGGCAAAGTAGCGAAGTGGTGGATGCCTGACGATGTGGTGTTCGTCGAGCAACTGCCGCATACGGCAACCGGGAAATTATTAAAGACCAAACTGCGCGAAGAGTTCAAGGATTACAAGCTGCCAACCGCCTAGTACAACAACCCATACGTTGGCCTACTTGCCAAAGCCGGTATCCGCGCCCTGAGTGCCGGGAGCGAACCGAAGACTCGGCACTACGGTGCTTGCACTTCGAGATTATCGATAAGTCGGGTCTGGCCCAATTTGGCCGCGCCGAGTACGACCAGCGCCTTGTCGTGCGATTCTGGGCGCAATACCGCACGCTGATTGCGCACTACGACGTAATCCACGTTCCAGCCGTGGCGCGCAAGCAGCGCTCCGGCCGCGTATTCCATGGCAATAAAATTGCGGTCGCCGGTCAATATCGCATCGCGCACGCCGAGTATGGCTTCGCGCAAGCGTGTGGCTTCCTTTCTTTCCAAGGCGGAAAGAAAGCGATTGCGCGATGAGAGCGCCAGGCCGTCGTCGGCGCGCACGGTTTCCGCGGGGACGATTTTGATCGGCAGGGCGAACTGATCGGCCATCTGGCGCACGATCGCCAGTTGCTGGTAGTCCTTCTTGCCGAACACGGCTGTTTGCGGCTGCACCGTGTTGAACAGTTTCAGCACCACCGTGGCCATGCCGCGAAAATGTCCAGGCCGGAAACGGCCTTCGAGCTTGTTGGCGACTTTCGGTAAATCCACGTAAAAGGTCTGTGCTTCGGGATACATCTGCTTCTCGTCCGGCGCAAAGACGATGCTATTGCCCGCGGCTTCGAGCTTCGCGCAGTCGTCTTCGAACGTACGCGGATATTTCTCGAAGTCCTCCCCCTGGCCAAATTGCAGCCGATTGACGAATATTGTGGTAATCGTCACAGGCGCAAGTTCACGCGCGATGCGTATCAGACTCAGGTGTCCGTCATGGATATTGCCCATGGTCGGCACGCAGGCGACTTGCGGTTCACGCTTGAGCCGTTCACGCAGCTCGGCGACTGTATTGATGACTTCCATTTTTTGAGGGACTGGGGTCCAGGGTCCAGGGCTAGGGACTCGGGGTTAGGGGCCAGGTTTTAAAAAGAACATGGCGGCACCATGTTGTCTTCCCCTAATCCCTAGCCCCTAGTCCCTGTCTCCTCTAGAAACTGTGTTCGGCCGTCGGAAATGTTCCGGCCTTGATTTCGGCGACAAAGCGCTGAATCGCATCGGCGATGGACGATGCGCCCTGCATGATATTTTTCACGAAGCGCGGCTTCTTTCCGGGATAGATATCGAGCATGTCGTAGAGATTCAGTATCTGTCCGGAACAATCCGCCCCGGCGCCGATCCCGATCACTGGAATGGCCAGGGCTTCGGTCAACATTTTTCCTACCGAGGCCGGCACCAGTTCGACCACTATCAGGCTCGCGCCGGCATCTTGCAGCGTCTTGCCCGCGTTCACCAATTCCTGCGCGGTATCGTCGGTCCTGCCCTGCACTTTGTAGCCGCCGAGTGCGTGCACCGATTGCGGCGTAAGGCCGATGTGTCCGCAAACGGGAATGCCGCGTTTGGCCAGAAACTCGACCTGCGGCGCCATGACTTCTGCGCCTTCCAGTTTAATCATGTGCGCGCCCGCACTCATCAGCCTCGCGGCATTGTCGAAAGTCTGCTGCGGGCTTTTCTGGTAGCTGCCGAAGGGC
>JANLTJ010000175.1:0-68143 GCA_031362885.1 Betaproteobacteria bacterium | reverse complement strand
GCGCACGCCGCGGCGTGCCAGCGCGCGCGTAGCTGCCATCGCCACGCCGGAAGTATCTTTTGGCACGGCAAGCAGCGTGCCGTCAGGGATCAATGCTACGAGCGTATCGAGCGAGGTCAGGGAAGTTGCGCTCATGATCGGTATGCCTGGATCGAAGCGGAGCGGCCATTATGGCGCGGAACACTGCATGCGTCTAACCGAGCCCTGTGTGGTTCCTAAAGGGGGACAAAGCAGACACTGGATTATGCAGATTCCTATCGTCTGAGGCGTGCCGACAACGATGAAGCCAGGAACTGGACTGAGACTCTTTCAGTGCGCTGAATGGCTGGACACGACCCGAACCGGATGGTCAGTTTTCTCCGAAGCGGAAGTATAATGTGAAAAATAACTGGCCGCTGCAGTGTGAAGCGCGAAGGAACTCTCAAGCTCAGGTAGCGGGCGGTGCAGTTGTCCGAGAGCTTGGGCACAGCCCTGCGAACGCCGTCACACGTTAAATCGCATATCGACCAAAATCCCATTGTGGTCGCTTAGACTCACGCCCTCGTCATAACTCTCCCATGCCAGTACGCTGAGGACTTCGGCATGGTCTTCCGGAGCGAATCGTAGGCAGAGACGTCGGCCCGAGCGTCTTGTTGGGCATCATTACCTTTTTTGCTTTATGAGTTGCTGCCAAAATGCCTGCTCTGCGACAACTAGCCGAGCGATATAATAATCGTCTCGTTTGATGCGAAGGTGGATTTCCGGAAGATTTGGTAACCAGCAAAAGAAATCAATGTGCGCCAGCTCAGTGACTGACAAAATGTGCTGTAGCTGACCGATGTAATAACTTGGCACTTGTCGGTTGCTAGCTGTCTTGTTGTATACACTTTCGCCGCATTTTATTTCTACCACCGCGCTCCTATTGGCTGCCAAGCCATCCACGCTGGCGCGCTGCCACTTGTGCTTGTTGCTTTGGAGGCAAGCGGGAGCAACGCAAACCTTGATGATTGCCTCGTATCGCTTTCTGGCTTCCGGCTCGAGTGCGGTGCCTCTTGCCATTGCCGCGTTGCCCCTGAATTTCTTGGCTGTGCCAAGTTTTTCTGCAAGCAAATGAGCTGAACTTTTCCACGGGTTTTCACCCATGATAGCTGGAGCATCCGACGCGCCAATGCCATTGCTGCGCCACTCAAGCCATTCAGTAGTTCCTTGTTGAAGATTGACAACGGTGTATGCGGTATTCACGGCTCTCCCTTTGATGCCCAACAGTGGCGTAGCCCGGAAGGAGTGCAGCGCATTCCGGGGTGTGCATACTTCACTCGCCAAACTCGCCTTCTTCCTGCGCGCACGCCCAATTCGCGGGAAGCAAGCCCTGATCAACATATCGTCGCATCGTCGAGTGCGGCCAGTCGATGGCGCGCGCGACCTGTCCGTGCTTGACCGGATTGATATGTACGTAGTTTACGTGCGCTTCGAAATCACGCTCATCGCGAATGGTGTGTTCCCAATAACGCTTTTGCCACAACCGGTATTCGCCGCGGTCGTCTTTTGCAATGTTCTCGCCCGCGCCCAGCAGGTGCCGGGTGAATCGTGCCTTGATGAGTCGTATCCGTCGAGCGTATGCCGCGTCGTTCGGCGGCAATGTCCATACCGCATGCCAGTGGTCAGGGAGCACGACCATTGCATCAATGATAAACGGCAATTGGGTTCGCACCTCACGCACAATGCCTCTCAGCGCGTGGATATGCTCGACCAGAAAGGCGCGGCGCCGGTGGTGCAGATTGACGGTAAAGAAAAATGTGCCACCGGCAACCTGGCTGCGGCGATATGGAACCATTCGTGGATGTTATCCCGGAATACGCTGCGCTCCTTCCGGGCTACGTTCGTGCGTGATGTTGGCCCACCCGGCGGTGGCTATGGCGCCGTCAGTTCCACTCGGGCTTTGCCGCGAGAATAATTGTCGGGTCCAGTTGTACCGACTCGCGCTCGTCCGCCATCCACACTTGTCCGTCCTGGATGGTGATTTGCAGTTGCATGTTGCGCGCCGCCAGTTTGGCCAGCGCCTGCGTCCCGGAGTACTCAAGATTGATGACGGTGAGCTTGTTCGATTTCGCGAGCTTCTCCCCGGCTTGTTGCCACCAGAGATCCGCGGCGCGACCGCCGTAGCTGTAGATGAACACTTCGTCAGCGCGGCCGCAGGCCTTGCGGATGCGTTTTTCGTCCGGCAGGCCGACATCAATCCAGGTTTTGATGCTGCCGGTCAGGTCTTTGCGCCACAGGTCGGGTTCGTCATTAGCGCTCAGTCCGGCGCCGAAGGCGAGTGTGTCGTCGGCGTTCAGCGCAAAGGCGAGCAGGCGCACCATCATGCGTTCGTCGGTTTCGGAAGGATGGCGGGCGATGGTCAGCGCATGGTCGTGGTAGTAGCCGCGCTCCATGTCGGCGATGCGCAGTTCGGCTTTGCAGATGGTTGCCTTGAGGGCCATGGGTTCCTTAATGCCAAAATTCAATCTGAACCACGGAGAACACGAAGGCCACGGAGCTATATAAGCATAACTTGCTCGAATCTCTTGCCCTGGAGAATTGAATTTCGAAAGACTACTTGCAGATTCTCTCCGTGTTCTCCGTGGTTCAAACGCACTTTTATGCGGGTAGCGAGGTCTTGAGGATTATAGAATTGCGGTGCAAAAAAATCCCGCGGCTGTTTCCGGCCGCGGGATTCTGGATGGAACCTCAGACGGTGTGACTTACAGCACCGGCACCAGCAGCAGTGCGACGATGTTGATGATCTTGATGAGCGGGTTCACTGCCGGGCCGGCGGTGTCCTTGTACGGGTCGCCCACGGTGTCACCGGTGACCGCCGCTTTG
Source organism: Betaproteobacteria bacterium (assembly GCA_031362885.1). Classification (GTDB taxonomy): domain Bacteria; phylum Pseudomonadota; class Gammaproteobacteria; order Burkholderiales; family JACQAP01; genus JACQAP01. The sequence continues at coordinate 65,302 of JANLTJ010000175.1, read as the reverse complement.
TGTGTTTCGGAACCCTTGCCACCGAAATGGCCGTCTTCGATGTATTTCTTGGCGTTGTCCCAGGCGCCGCCGCCGGTGGTCATGGAGATGGCGACGAACAAGCCGGTGACAATGGTGCCGATCAACAGGCCGCCGAGTGCGCGGATGCCGGCACCGTCACCCATGAGCCATTCCATGCCGAAGGCCACGACCACCGGAACCAGTACCGGCAGCAGGGAGGGAATCAGCATTTCCTTGATGGCGGCTTTGGTCAGCATGTCCACCGCGCGGGAATAATCCGGCTTGGCGGTGCCTTCCATGATGCCTTTGATTTCGCGGAACTGGCGGCGGACTTCGACCACCACGGAACCGGCAGCGCGGCCAACAGCTTCCATCGCCATGGCGGCGAACAGATAAGGCACCATGCCGCCGATGAACAAACCAATGATGACGGCCGGGTCGGAGAGCGAGAACACCTGCAATTTACCGACCGCTTCCAGGTTATGGGTGTAATCGGCGAACAAGACCAGCGCGGCAAGACCGGCGGAGCCGATGGCGTAGCCCTTGGTCACGGCTTTCGTGGTGTTACCCACGGCATCCAGCGGGTCGGTGATGTCGCGGATCTTGGAGGGCAGGCCGGCCATTTCGGCGATGCCGCCGGCGTTGTCGGTGATCGGGCCATAGGCATCCAGTGCGACGATCATGCCGGTCATCGACAGCATGGCGGTCGCCGCGATGGCGATGCCGTACAGGCCGGCGAACGAGTAAGACGCCCAGATGGCCGCGCAGACCGCGAGCACCGGCAGTGCGGTGGACTTCATGGACACGCCCAGTCCGGCGATAATGTTGGTGCCATGACCGGTTTGCGATGCCGCGGCGATGTGGCGAACCGGCGCGTATTCGGTGGCGGTGTAGTACTCGGTAATCACCACCATAAGCGCGGTGAGCACCAGGCCAACCAGCGAGGCGTAGAACAGATTCATCGCACCCAGCGGGCTGTCGCTCATCATGTTGCCGGTGATGAAGTAGAAGGCAATCGCAGCCAAAACGCCCGACACGATCACGCCCTTGTAGAGCGCATTCATGATCTTGCCGCCGTCATTGGCCTTGACGAAAAAGGTGCCGATGATGGAGGCGATGATTGAAGCCCCGCCGAGAACCAGCGGGTAGAGCACGGCGTTGGGGCCCACATCGGCCAGCATCAGGCCGCCCAACAGCATGGTGGCGACGATGGTGACCGCATAGGTCTCGAACAAGTCGGCGGCCATGCCGGCGCAGTCGCCGACGTTGTCACCGACGTTGTCCGCGATCACCGCCGGGTTGCGCGGGTCGTCTTCCGGAATACCGGCTTCGACTTTACCCACCAGGTCGGCGCCGACGTCAGCGCCTTTGGTAAAGATGCCACCGCCCAGACGCGCGAATATCGAAATCAGCGAGGAGCCGAAGGCCAGACCCACCAGCGCGTGCAGCGCCTTCTCGGGTGAAATCATGGTCAGCAGGATGCCGTAGTAGCCGGCCACGCCGAGCAGACCCAGGCCCACCACCAGCATGCCGGTGATGGCGCCGCCGCGGAAGGCGACCTGAAGCGCGGCATTCATGCCGTTATTGGCGGCTTCGGCGGTGCGCACGTTCGCGCGGACCGAGACGTTCATGCCGATGTAGCCGGTCAGGCCCGAGAGTACGGCGCCGATCAGAAAACCGACCGCAGAGTACCAGTCGAGCCCGAAGCCCAGCACCACAAACAAGATGCCGCCGACGATTGAAATGGTGGTGTACTGCCGGTTCAGGTACGCCTGCGCGCCCTGCTGAATGGCGGCAGCGATTTCCTGCATGCGTGCATTGCCGGCCGGCTGGCCGAGAATCCACTTGATGGAAATCGCCCCGTAGGCAATTCCGATGATCGCGCACACCAGCGCGAAGATCAGTGCTGAAGACATGAAATCCCCCTATATCGATATTGGTTCAATGCAGAGCCGAAAATGGGCCGGCTCCTTAACCCTGATGTAAGAACGCGCGACTGCATTGTTCCGGCATATCCGGGCTGCCGCCCTGCCGGGCCGTCAAGTCAGCGCGCGATTCTAACCGAATTGCCCCTCAGGGCCATAGAGGAATTGCAAGGGGTTTGCAAGACATATTGCGGGGAAGTTACAGTAAGCGGCGCGAAAATTACGCCGACAGGACTTTCGCGAAGCGCCGCCGGCGTCAGGCGCGATCCGGGGTGTGGCCGCGATTGGCCCTCAACAGGCGACGCCGTACTCGATTTTCTGATTCATGACATCAATTGAGAAATGACATTCATAGCGTTTGTCCTGTTTGTAGAACAGGCAGGTCATTTCGCCGACTCTCCTGCTCAGCGCTCCGGTGCACTCATCTGGAGTCTCCGCGACCTTCATCGACTGAAACAAACGCTGCGCCGACTGACCGGTCAACTGAATTCTGAAGTGAGTGTCCTTGGGCTCTTCATCGGACGGGTCCGGGTAGTTTTTCGGCGTGACGGCATAGGACCCTTTCAAGCTGCTCCACTGCGCGGCTCCGGCGCCGGTCACCATTGTCAGGCTTGCCAGGAACCACAATAGCGCCACAAGAAATGTCTGCATTGCGATCTCCAAAACGCGGCGACGAAGCGTTTCCGGTGAGTGTTCGCCTGTTGTCGTACTAGAGTTTGAACTCGGGCAACTTTTTGGCAACCGCGGCGTTTTTCAGCGTTACGTAGCGCGGCAGCCCGTTGCGATACGGCGGATAGTCCTCGCCCTGAATCAACGGGGCCAGGTATTGCCGGCATTTTTCAGTGATGGAAAAACCATCGGCGGAAATAAAGTCGCGGGGCATGAATTTTTCCCGGTTGGCGACATCCTTGAGTTCAGCAACGCCGATGGACCATTTGTAGGGCTTGGCCGATTTACGCACGATGGTCGGCATGACCGCATTGCGGCCCTTGAGCGCAAGCTCCACCGCGGCTTTGCCGACCGCATAGGCCTGGGCGACATCGGTCTTCGAGGCGATGTGGCGGGCGGAACGTTGCAGATAGTCGGCGACGCTCCAATGAAATTTAAGATTCAGTCCTTCCCTGACAATGTTGGCCACGACCGGAGCGACGCCACCCAACTGGGCATGCCCGAAAGCATCGCGCAGGCCCTGGTCGGAGAGGAACTTGCCGTCCGGACCTTTGACGCCCTCGGAGACGACCACCGAACAGTAACCGTGCTTTTTCACCATCGCATCCACGCGGGCAAGAAATTTCACCTGGTCAAAGGCCACTTCCGGAAACAGAATCAGGATCGGCAGATCGCCTTCCTTGTCAGCAGCCAGGCCGCCCGCCGCGGCAATCCAGCCGGCATGCCGGCCCATGACTTCAAGCACGAAGACCTTGGTCGAGGTCTTGGCCATGCTGGCCACATCGAAACTCGCTTCGCGCACCGACACGGCGACATATTTCGCCACCGAGCCGAACCCCGGGCAGCAATCCGTGATCGGCAGATCGTTGTCCACCGTTTTTGGGACGTGGATCGCCTGGATCGGATAGCCCAGAGTTTCGGAAATCTGGGAAACTTTCAGGCAGGTATCGGCGGAATCGCCGCCGCCGTTGTAGAAAAAGTATCCAATGTTGTGCGCCCTGAAGACCTCGATCAGTCGTTCATACTGCGCGCGGCTTTCCTCGATGCCTTTGAGCTTGTAGCGGCAGGAGCCGAACGCGCCGGCCGGCGTGTGTTTGAGCGCGGCGATCGCCGCCGCGGATTCCTTGCTGGTGTCGATCAGATCTTCGGTCAGCGCGCCGATGATGCCGTTGCGTCCGGCATAGACCTTGCCGATGCGGGTCTTGTGTTTGCGCGCGGTCTCGATGATGCCGGCGGCGGAAGCATTGATGACGGCGGTCACGCCGCCGGACTGGGCGTAGAGAGCATTCACTTTTGCCATTATTTCTCCTTCTCAATACTCTTGTCGCTGAGGACGCGGAGGAAGACAAAATCCGACGCGATGAACACGTCAGTTTATTTCAACGCAGCAAAAATCCGATCACGGATCGATTCCATCGAGCCGACGCCAGCGACTTTCACGTACTTGGGCGCGCCCGGCACACCGCTCTTGGCCCAATTTGAATAATAGGCGACCAACGGCTTGGTTTGCGAGTGGTAAACCTCGAGGCGTTTTTTTACCGTGGCTTCCTTGTCGTCGTCACGCTGCGTCAAATCCTCTCCGCTGACATCGTCCTTGCCGGCCACTTTGGGTGGATTGAACTTCAGGTGATAGGTTCTTCCGGAAGCGGAATGCACGCGGCGTCCCGACAGGCGCATGACAATATCGGCGTCGTCCACGTCAATATCGACAACGTAGTCGAGCAGGACACCGGCGCTTTTCATCGCATCCGCCTGCGGAATCGTGCGCGGGAAGCCGTCGAACAGGAATCCTTCCGCGGCGTCGGGCTGTTTGATGCGCTCCTTTACGAGGCCGATGATCACGTCATCCGGCACCAGTCCGCCCGCATCCATGTAGCTCTTTGCCTCCAGACCAAGCCGCGTCCCGGCCTTGATCGCGGCGCGCAGCATGTCGCCGGTCGAAATCTGCGGAATGCCGAATTTTTTAGTGAGGAAGACGGCTTGTGTGCCTTTGCCGGCGCCGGGCGCACCAAGAAGGATGAGTCGCATTATTTTTCCGCCTTAGTCGTTGAATTCCCGATTCGGTCCGGCAAGCGTTTGGAAGTGAATGCGCTGTAGCGCTACTCGCAAGCGCGGATTATACGGGCGTTCACGGGTTCGCCCGAAAGCTCCGGCGCATGTTCTCGAGATCCTCCGGCGTATCCACGCCCGGATCCGGCGTCTGGTTGGTCACGGCGACGCTGATGCGGTAGCCATGCCACAGGGCGCGCAATTGTTCCAGAGACTCGAACTGCTCGGCGGCAGCCGGGGCGAGTGTTGAATAGATCTTTAGAAAGCCGCAGCGGTAAGCGTAAAGGCCGAGATGCCGATACGCGGGCAATCCCTCCGGCAGGCGTGACTGATCGACTTTGAAAACATCGCGGGCATACGGAATCGGTGCTCGCGAAAAGTAAGCCGCGAATCCATTCTTGTCGAGAACGACCTTCACCGCGTTCGTATCGAACATCTCGGCGGCCGAATGAATGGGATGGCAGGCGGTGGCGATCGCCGCATCATGATGGGCAACGAGTTGTTCCGCCACCGCGCGCACCAACTGCGGCGGGATGCGCGGTTCGTCTCCCTGGATGTTGACTACGATGAGATCATCCGGCCAGCCGCGGGCGATGGCGATTTCGGCGATGCGGTCTGTGCCCGAGGTGTGATCCGGCCGGGTCATCATTGCCACGTAGCCGTGGCTGGTCACTGCCGCCTCGATCCTGGGGTCATCGGTGGCGATGATGATTTCCCGCGCCCCGGACTCGCGTGCGCGATCGGCGACGTGAACAACCATCGGCCTGCCGGCGATATCCGCGAGTGGCTTGCCCGGCAGTCGAGACGACGCGTAGCGCGCGGGAATGACAGCAACGAACGGAACAGGGCAAGAATTCAGGGGCTCGGGCCGAGGGGCGAGGGCGCTTGTCACTCGTCAATCTTGCGCACTTCTCAAACTTCCTCCTCAGCAGGAAGTTTGCGCGCTTCATCTTCCAGCATCACCGGAATATCGTCGCGTATCGGGTAGGCCAGCCGGCAGGGCTTACAGATGAGTTCCTTTTCGGCCTTGCGGTACAGCAGCGGCCCTTTGCAAAGCGGGCAGACCAGAACGTCGAGTAATTTAGGATCCATGCCGGATGTTCAGTTTTTCAAGGATGAGATGGCCGAGTGCGTTGTCGACATGTGCAATCACCGGCAGCACCCAATAGTTTTCGCGCGCAAACCGAAGGCATTTTATCGCATCCTTCTCGGTCATGATGATCGCATCGGCATCGATGATATCGAGATCGGCCGGTGAGTATGGGTGATGGTCTGGAAAGGCGTGGCCCGAGAAATTCAAACCCAGTGCTTGCAGATGTTCGAAAAAGCGCGCCGGATTGCCGATGCCGGCGACGGCGTGTACCCGCTTGCCCCGAAATGCTCCCGCTTGCTGCTGGAAAGCCGGATTGAGCAAGTTGCAGAATATGTTGCCCTCGAGATGCATCTCGAACGACTTTGTGCCGGCACCGTTCGGTAGGGAATTGCCGGTTACGACGACTGCGTCGACTTCTTCAAGACGCGCGGCGGGTTCCCGCAGCGGGCCGGCAGGCAGCAGGAGGCCATTGCCGGTGTTGCGGCGGCCGTCCAGCACCGCGATTTCAATATTGCGGTGCAAGCGGTAGTGCTGCAAGCCGTCGTCGCTGACGATGACGTTGCAATGCGGATTCGCAGCGATCAAGGCACGGGCGGCGTTGACGCGGTTGCGCCCGATCCAGACCGGGCAGCGACTGCGTTGCGCAAGCAACACCGGTTCATCGCCCGCAACCTCGGGTGCTGAACCGGCGTGCACCGCCATGGTATTCCCGATACCGCCGTAACCGCGGCTGACGATTCCGGGTTGGTAACCCTGCCCCCTTAAGAACTCACAGAGCCACAGCACCAGCGGTGTTTTTCCGGTACCTCCCGCAGTAATGTTGCCAACCACGATGACGGGCATCGGCACTTGATAGGAGGCAAGCCATCGCGCCCGATACAGTGCACGACGCAAAACAACGATGCCCTTGAATAGCGTGGCGACCGGCAGAAGTACCAGGGAAAGCCAGGAAAACCGGTACCAGTGACGATCCTGAAACGACAATTTCTGTTTTGTTCTAGAGGCGGCCATGAGTTGGGAGACCGCCGCTCATCGGCTTCTGATGTGTGGCGTCTTATGTGGCCGGAACGGTTCGTCAGCGAGCCTGCTGCTGGGTCTGGAAAGTAATCTTGCCAAAGCCGGCGACGCGAGCCGCTTCCATGACATTGATAACGGACTGATGAGTGGTCTTGGCGTCGGCATTGATGATGATAACCGGTTCCGCGTTGCCGCCTGCGGCGCGCGTCAATTCGGCCGCAAGGGCTTCCGGCGTGGTAAAGGCAATGACGGTGCGGTTGATCATGTACTGACCCGATGCGGACACGCCAACATTGATCTGACTCGGACGCTCCGCCGGTTTGCTCGCCTCCGCGGTCGGCAGATTGATCTGCATTTCCGAGTAACGGGAGTAAGTCGTCGTCACAGCCAGAAAAATGACGATGACGATCAGCACGTCGATAAAAGGAACCAGGTTGATTTCCGGTTCTTCCCTGAACGAGCCGCGTTGGAAATTCATGCCAGGAAACTCATGTGACGAGCCGCCTCTCAGGCCTTGCGCTGGCCATGAATGATCTCGACCAGTTTGACGGCCTGGACTTCCATTTCCACCACCAGCGAGTCCACGCGGGCGCGAAAGTGCCGGTAGAACACCAGGCTGGGTACCGCAACGATGATACCGAACGCCGCGTTATAGAGAGCAATCGAGATGCCGTGCGCAAGCTGTCCGGGATTGGCCATCCCGGTGGGACCTTGTGAGCCGAAGATTTCGATCATGCCGATGATGGTGCCGAGCAGGCCGAGCAAAGGGGCCATCGTCGCAATCGTGCCGAGCGTGGTCAGAAAGCGCGCGAGTTCATGCGCGGCGGCGCGGCCGGCTTCCTCAATGGACTCTTTCATGATTTCGCGCGAACTGCCCGCTTCTCTTAAAGCGGCCGAAAAAATCCGGCCCAGTACGGCGGTCTGTGCGAGCCCGGTCAACATGTCGCCAGATACCCCTTTCTGGCGATACTCCTGGACGACTTTCGGCAGCAAATCGCGCGGCACCACGAAATCTCCGCGCAGGCTGTAGAAGCGTTCGCCGATGATGCCGAGGGAGATGATCGAACACAGAATCAGCGGCCAGATCGGCCATCCCGCCGCTTCAATGATATGTATCAAGCTTGAATTCCCCGCATTTGAAAACCGCGCCACTGTAAACCGCATCGATAGGCGCGGCAAGTCAGCGAGAAAGTATCGAATTGGTCTTGACAAGCGATGCATTGATTCGTACTACTCGAAAAATTTGTCCCCAATTCTTGTGGATAAGTGTGTGCACAGAATCCGCATTGGTACGGTAAGTAGGCCTTTTCAAAGCCTTTTTTGTTGCGCGATTAAAAAATGCGCGGCCACTTTAATGTATATAAAACAGTGTGTTGAGAATATTTTGCCAGTGGAAATAGAGGTTGACCGCAAATCAGTGGCAAATTTTGTTGCAACTGTGGACGAAGCGGACAATTAAATATTCGTTTGTCAAGAGTGAAATCAAAAATTATCGCGAACAGATCCGCGTCGGATCCGGTGGCATCGCCGCAGTCGACGTGAACTAGAATGCCGCGCATGCCTGTCGATGATTCAAAACCCGCAATCATTTCCGTCGCCGAACTTAATCGGCGCAGCCGGGAGTTGATCGAGGCCGAATTTCCGCTGCTCTGGGTGGCGGGAGAGATTTCCAATTTTGTACGGGCGGCTTCCGGACATTGTTATTTTTCCCTCAAAGACGCCACCGCGCAGGTGCGCTGCGTTTATTTCAGGCACAAAGCGGCGCTGATCGACTGGAAGCCGGAGAACGGCATGCAGGTAGAAGTGCGCGCGCTGCCGACCTTATACGAGGCGCGCGGCGAGTTTCAGCTGACCGTGGAGAATATGCGCCGCTCCGGCCTGGGGGCGCTGTTCGAGGCCTTCGAGCGGCTCAAACGCAAGCTGGAACAGGAAGGCCTGTTCGACGTTTCTCGCCGCAAACCGGTTCCCGAATTTCCCCGCTCCATCGGCGTGGTGACTTCGCCAAAAGCCGCCGCGTTGCGCGATGTGCTCACCACGCTGGCGCGCCGCATGCCCGGTATCGGCGTGGTTATTTATCCCTCTCCGGTGCAGGGCGAAGGCGCGGGCGAGAAAATTGCACAGGCGATCCGCACGGCTTCGGAGCGTGCCGAGGTTGACGTGCTGATCGTTTGCCGTGGCGGTGGCAGCATGGAAGACTTATGGGCCTTCAACGAGGAAGTCGTCGCGCGCGCGATTGTCGGATGCGCCATTCCAATCGTCTCTGGTGTAGGCCACGAAACCGACTTTACGATCGCCGACTTCGTCGCCGACGCGCGGGCGCCCACGCCGACCGCTGCGGCCGAAATGGCAAGTCCGAATCGCGCCGAATTGCTGGCTCGTCTGAGCGTGTTGGCAGCGCGCCTGGCGCGCGGCATTGATCGCGCGCTCACCACCCGCATGCAGCAGGTCGATTACCTCGGCAAGCGCCTTCTGCATCCGGCCGATCGGGTGGAGAGCGAGTTGCGCAATCTGGCGCATCTGGCGCGCCGGCTGGGGTTGGCACAAGCGCAAGTGCTCACCACGGCGGCCTGGAACTGGTCCGGATTGTCGCAACGGCTGCACGCCGCGCTACCCGATATTGACGCACGCCTTGCCGCGCAGCGGCAGTTATGGCTGCGCTTGCAATACGGCCAGGCCCGCTTGCTTCAGCACAAGGAGGCGCGATTCGCGCAGCTAAGGGCCAGTCTCGCCCATCTCAATCCGCGTGCGGTGCTGGAGCGAGGTTATGGCATTGTCGAGCGCAACGACGGACAGCTCGTGCGCTCGGCCGCGAACATCGCAGCCGGCGAACGGCTGCGACTGACTTTCGCCCATGGTGCGGCGCAAACGCGCGTCGAAAGCGTCGAGCTTCCTGAAACCTGATTTGGCAGCGGCGGTGCAGTGCGCTATCTTGTCCTGCGTATGCCGCACGCGGACCCGGGACAGCTTCCGGGTCGAACATCAACTACTCCCGAGGAGATCTTATGATTTCAGCTAGGAAATTAGTATCCCTGTGCATGGTCGTGATTTTCGGCCTGTTGTGCGCACCGGCGTTCGCACAGCTCGCGGACAAGAAGGTCCTGACCTTGGAGGGAGCAAAAAAAGTCGCTGCCGCTGCGGAAACCGAGGCGAGGAAGAACAACTGGAACGTCGTGATAGCGGTCGTCGACGATGGCGGGCATCTGGTCTATCTGCAACGCATCGACGGTACGCAGACCGGCAGCATCGACGTGGCCATCCAGAAGGCGCGGACCGCGCAGGCCTTCAAGCGCTCGACCAAGGTATTCGAAGACGCCATTGCCGGCGGCCGCAATGCAATACTCGCCTTGCACGGCGCCTTGCCATTGGAAGGCGGTTTGCCGATCATGGCAGGCGGCCAACTGGTCGGCGCCATCGGCGTCAGCGGCGTGAAATCCACCGAAGACGGCGTCATTGCCAAAGCCGGCGCGGATGCGCTGAGCAACTAAAGCTGCATTTGACGGGAGCGTGGGTAAGCGCTCCCGCTTTCAGTTTGCGAGCTGGTCCGTCAGCCAGGTTTCGACTTGCGTCTGCAAGTCTTCGGCGAAGCAGTCGAATTGCCTTACATCCGGAGTGGCGCGCAGCCAGGTCAGTTGCCGTTTGGCCAGTTGGCGTGTCGCGGCAACGGCTTTTTCGCGCAAGCCAGACAAAGCGAATTCGCCATCAAGATATTGCCAGGTTTGCCGGTAGCCCACGCAGCGCATGGACGGCAGTTCGGGCTTGAGGTCGTAATTTTCGCGCAAGGCGCGCACTTCGTTGATCAGCCCCAATTCGAGCATGAGTTCAAAACGCGCTGCGATGCGTTCATGCAGGATGCTGCGCTCACCGGGAACCAACGCAGTCGCGATCAACCGGTAAGGCAAATCCACCGTCTTGCCACTGGCAATCAATTCCGACATCGGCCGGCCGGAGAGATAGTGGATTTCCATGGCGCGCTGGATGCGTTGCGCATCGTTCGGATCGAGGCGCCGTGCCGTCACCGGATCGAGGCGTCCGAGTTCCCGGTGCATAGCCGGCCAGCCGATGTCTTCAGCCATGGCATCCAGTACCCGGCGGGTGCCTTCGTCGGCGGCGGGCAGCTCCGACAGGCCTTCGCGCAAAGCCTTGAAGTAGAGCATCGTACCGCCAGTGAGGAGCGGCACTCGGCCGCGTGCAACGATATCGCGCATGACACCCAGCGCGTCGTCGCAAAACTGCGCGGCGGAATACGTTTGCGTGGGATCGATCAGATCGATCAGGTGGTGCGCGACCTTGCGCCGCGTTTCGAAATCGGGTTTGGCGGTGCCGATGTTCAATTGACGGTACACCAGTGCCGAATCCACGCTGACAATCTCCACCGGAAATCGCTGCGCCAGCCCGAGTGCCACTGCGCTTTTGCCGCTGGCGGTGGGACCCATCAACAAGATTGCCGGGGGCAATGCTGTTGAGGGGCGAGGGACGAGGGACGAGGGGCGAGGCAAATCAGACTAACCAAAACGAAAAGGGTTGGTCGTCTCTCGTCCCTCACCGCTCGTCCCTCGCCCCTCGCCCCTCGCCCCTTTCATTGCCCCCTCATAAACATCTTGTCCAGTTCGCCGATGGTTACCTGAAACCAGGTTGGGCGGCCATGGTTGCATTGACCGGAGCGCTCGGTAGTTTCCATTTCGCGCAACAGTGCGTTCATTTCCGTGATGCTTAGGGCGCGATTGGCGCGCACCGCCGCATGGCAGGCCATGGTGGACAACATTTCGTTTTGTCGCTCGGCCAGCGCACGGCTGCCGCCGAACTCGGCGATCTCGCTCAGCACATCGCGCGCCAGTTGCGCCGGATCGGCTTGTGCCAGGGTCATCGGCACCGAACGCACGGCGAGCGCATTTGGCGCAATCGCGGCGAGCTCGAAACCCAGTCGAGAAAGCGCGTCGAAATTGTCTTCCGCGGTAGCGACTTCCAGCGCGCTCGCGCTCAGCGTGGCGGGAATCAGCAGGGGCTGGGCCGCAATGCCGTTGCCGTCCAGGGCCAGTTTAAGTTTCTCGTAGACGATGCGCTCGTGCGCGGCATGCATGTCTATGACCACGAGCCCGTGCCGGTTCTGGGCGAGTATGTAGATGCCGGACAGTTGCGCCAGTGCGAATCCGAGCGGGTTTTCATCTGTGGATGGTGTGACTGCGGAAGGCATGAGCGCCGCTGCGCTACCGACTGTGGCAGGCACTGGCGTTTCCGACTTGCCAAACAAAGTGGCATAAAAAGACGTGCTTTCCCGGGCTGCGAATGCCATGCCTGACTGCCGGAAATGACTGCCATCGGTACGAAACGCCATGGGTGCCGGAGCCGCGACTTCGCTGTCAGGCACGCGACCGGCGCGGGTTGCCGACAATGCTTTTTGCAAGCAGTGAAAGACGAACTGATGCAAGCCGCGCCCATCGCGAAATCGAACCTCGATTTTGGTCGGATGCACATTGGCGTCCACCAACGCAGGATCGAGTTCCAGGAACAGCACATAGGCAGCGTGGCGATCGTGATGCAGTACGTCGTGATAGGCCTCGCGTACCGCATGCGTCAGCATCTTGTCGCGCACGAAGCGGCCGTTTACGTAAAAGTATTGCGCGTCCCGCGAGCTGCGCGAATAGGCAGGTTGCGCTGCCAACCCGTACAGACGCAAACCCGCGCTGGCCTCATTGACGGGCAGGGAAGATGCGAAAAATTCGTCGCCGAGCAACGCACGGATGCGCTGGTGTGCTCCAGCCGCCGGCAAATGCCAGTGAGCGCGCCCGTTGTGTGTCAGCACGAACTGCACATCCGGGCGCGAGAGTGCGAGTCGCTTGAAACTCTCTTCGCCGTGCGCGAATTCGGTTTGCGGGCTGCGCAGAAACTTGCGGCGTGCCGGTGTATTGAAGTAAAGATCGGATGCTTCAACCACCGAGCCCGTGACGATGGCCGATGGTTCGGGGGGCGATACCGCGCCGCCGCTGGCCTCTATTTTCCAGGCCTGCGCGTTGCCGGTGGCGCGACTGGCGAGACTGAAATGCGAAACTGCCGCGATGCTGGCCAGGGCTTCACCCCGGAAACCCAGGCTGGCGACGGCTTCCAGATCTTCGAGCGAAGAGATCTTGCTGGTGGCATGGCGGGCCAGCGCAAGCCGCAGGTCGTCCTTGCCGATGCCACCGCCGTTGTCGGCTACGCGGATCTGTCTGATGCCGCCATCCGCAAGTTGCGTCGAGATTTCAGTTGCACCGGCATCGAGGCTGTTTTCCAGAAGTTCCTTGAGCGCCGAAGCTGGCCGGTCTACCACCTCGCCTGCGGCGATCTGGCTGATCAGGAGGTCGGGAAGCAACTGTATGGCGGGCATTGGGCGCGGCTTCGGGAAACGAGCCGATTATAGCCGGATGCGGCAATTCCCCGGCTCGAACTCGCCCGGCCGGGACGGGAAAGCATTCGAATAACCGCTTTGGCACAGCTCCAATGTCCATTTAATCCCAGTAAAGTCTGGACGAGCGCGCCTCAAGGCCTAATAATTGACAATACATGAGGTTATGCAGGGTATGAGGCTTGGTTCTACTCCTGATTCCAGGCGATAACGCGTGAATAGTGGCGCCGGCCGGCAATTCCTGTAGCTGAATTCTGCGATCGCGGAGCTGAGAAAGAGCACGATGGACAAAAGCACGATTTTCTCCAAGACCGGAAAAGGTGTTCTTGAAATCAAGAGCAAAGCCGGCAAACTTCCCAAAGACCTCTTCAAGTTACTGACACTGATTGATGGCAAATCAGTAGTTGGAGACTTGCTGGCCAAGTCAAAGTTTGACGAAGCTGAAATGAACAAGGCGCTGGGCGATTTGACTGCTGGCGGCTACATCAAGGAATTCAGCAACACTTCCTCCAGTCAAGCGGGTGCCGGGCAGGCCGGCGGTGGCTACGTGGATGATCTCGACTTTACCGCGTCGCTGGCTCCCGGGAAGAGTGTCTACCAGAACGCCCAGAGCGAGTGGCGGCAGCGCGAAACCGCGGACCGCGACAAGGCGGAAAAGGAAGCCAAGCGCAAGCGTCAGGAAGATGAGGACCTGAAGAAGCAGCAGGCGACAAGGCAGGCGCGCGACGAAAGTGCGCGCATGGCCAAGGTCGAGGCGGAGCGAAAGATCAAAGAGGCCGCCGCAAACAAGTTGCGCGAAGAGGGCGAGCGCAAGACCAAAGCGGAAGCAGCCGACTTCTCGGCAACGCAGCGCGATCTGGCGAAAATACTGGAACTCGAACGTAAGAAACTCGACGAGAAACCGGCGCAAAGCGCGGTCGACGCGGGGCGTCTGGCCCGCGAGGAAGCCGAGCGCAAAGTCCGTGATGAAGAAGCGCGCCGCCGCAGCGAGGAAGACGAACAGCGCAAGCGCAAGGAAGTGGAAGAGCGCAAGCGTCGCGAAGAAGAGGAACGCAGCAAACGCGAAGAAGCCGAGCGTTGGCGCAGGGCCGACGAGGAACGCAAGCGCAAGGAAGTGGAAGAGCGCAAGCGTCGCGAAGAAGAGGAACGCAAAAAGCACGAGGAAGCGGAGCGCCAGCGCAAGGAAGAAGAGGAACTCAAGCGCAAGGAAGAGGAAGAGCGCAAGCGCCGCGAAGAAGAGGAACGCCGGAAGCGCGAAGAAACGGAGCGCCAGCGCAAGGAGGAAGAAGAACGCAAGCGCAAGGAGGAGGAAGAGCGCAAGCGCCGCGAAGAAGAGGAACGCCGGAAGCGCGAGGAAGCCGAGCGCCAGCGCAAAGCGGAAGAGGAGCGCAAGCGTCGCGAAGAAGAGGAACGCAAGCTGCGCGAAGAGGTTGAGCGCAAACTCAAGGAGGAAGAGGAGCGCCGTCGCAAGGAAGACGAGGAACGTCGCAAGCGCGAGGCTGAGGAGCGCCAGCGGCGCGAGGAAGAATTGCGCAAGCTCCGTGAGGAGGAAGAACTTAAGCGCCGCGAAGCCGAAGAGGCTGAACGCAAACGCAAGGAGGAAGAGGAGCGTCTGCGGCTTGAGGCGGAAGTGGCCCGTCGGTTGCGGCGTGAAGAAGAGGATCGTCGCCGAAAGGAAGAAGACGAGCGCCGGCGCCGGGAAGACGAGGAAATGCGCGGAGGCGATGGCGTGGCGCGGGAAGAGGAAGATCGTCGCCGCGTCGAGGAAGAACGCATTCGGGAGGAGGAGGACCGCCGCCGCGAAGACGAAGCAATGCGGCAACGGGAAGATGCTGAACGGCGTCGGCGAGAGCAGGAAGAGTCGCGTAGCCGTGACGAAGAAGATCGACGTCGCCGTGAAGAGGCCGAAGCGCGGCGGCGCGAAGATGAAGACTGGCGCCGCCGGGAGAATGAAGCGAACGCGCGCGCCAAAGAGCAAGAAGCACGTACGCGCGCCGACAAAAAGGAATCAGCCAAAA
This sequence comes from Betaproteobacteria bacterium, assembly GCA_031362885.1. Taxonomy (GTDB): domain Bacteria; phylum Pseudomonadota; class Gammaproteobacteria; order Burkholderiales; family JACQAP01; genus JACQAP01. The sequence continues at coordinate 50,152 of JANLTJ010000175.1, read as the reverse complement.
TCGATCTTGGGCAATTCGACTTGTCCGGGTTGCCTGGCATGAAGGCGCCCGCTTCGAAACCGGAGTTGCCGCCGTTTGATCTGTCCGGCTCGCGCGCGACGGAGACTCAGGTTGCGGCGGAATTCGAGAAGCAGCAAGAAGATCTGCGAAAACGCGAACAGGAGGAGGATCGTCACCGCGAGCAGGAAGAGCAAGCCCGCATGGCCATGGAGCGCGCCGAGCGCGAAGAACAGGCCCGGATGGAGGCGGAGCGGCGCGAAATCGAGGATCAGGAGCGGCGCGAGCGTATGGAGCGGGAGCGCCAGGATCGTGAACAAAGAGAGCGCAAGCGCCAGGAGGAAAAAGAAGTCCGCGTCCGCGAACAGGAAGAGTCCAAAGTCCAGCGCGAGCAGGAGCGCCAGCGCCAGGAGCTAATGAAAGTCGAAAACGAGCGGCGCTCGCGCGAAGATGAACTCGCGAAGCGCCGCAAGGATCAGGAAGAACGCGACCGCAAGCGTGCAGAGATCGATGCGCTCAAGAAGCAGAAAGGCATCAAGTCGCCGTTGGATCGTCTGAAACCCATCGTCATCGGGGTGGCGGTTCTGGCTGCCATTGTCATCGGCAGTGTGCAACTGGTACCGATGAATACCTACGTTCCAGCGATCGAAAAGATCGCAACCGAACACTATGGCGAGCCGGTAACCATTGGCTCGATGCATGTGTCGATACTCAGCGGATTTACCATCAATCTTGAAAATGTCAATGTGGGTGCGACCCAGGACGTGAAAATCGACAAGGTTTCACTGACGCCGGAGTTCGGTTCGCTATTCTCGGACGTGATAATGATCCGCAAGCTGGAGGTTGAGTCGGCGAAAGTTGCTGAACAGGTATTGCCTCGTCTCCAGAAATGGCAGAACACCGCGGCCGGCGACAGAAATGTGCGGATCGAACGCGTATTAATCAAATCAATCAGCCTCGAATCGCAAATCGCGGTGGTGCCGTCCTTTTCGGTCGATTTGCGGCTTTCGCCAGAAAGCACGATACAGCAAGCGCTGCTTTCCTCGAATGACGGAAAATTGAGCGTGGAAATCGTGCCCAACGGCACTCAGTTCAATATCGCCGTAAGCGCTTCCAAGGGATGGGTGCCGCCGGTCGGACCGAAGATAGAATTCGCCGATCTGACTTTGAAAGCGGTGGCGAGCCGCAATCAGATCAAAGTCGAGAGCTTCGAAGCGTTGCTCTATGACGGCGCCGCGAAAGGCAGCGCGATTATCAACTGGGGCGGGCCGTGGTCGATATCCGGGGAGCTCACTTCCGAGCGCATCAACCTGGAAGAGTTGATGGCGGTATTCACCCGTGAAGCCAAGTCGACCGGGCGCCTCGAAGCCAAGATGCGCTATGCCTTGTCCTCGCCAACGCTGGCAACGCTTTTTGATGCTGCGCAAATTGACGCAACCTTCGGTATCAAGAAAGGAGATTTGAATGGCGTGGATCTGGTGCGTGCCCTGCAATCTGGCGGGCGGGGCGTTACACAGGGCGGCGCGACACGCTTCGATGAAATCAGCGGGGCGATGAGCCTGAAGGACGGACGTTATGAGTACCGCAATTTAAGGCTGTCTTCCGGACTGCTGTCGGCTACCGGCGGGTTTTCAGTTTCATCGGGCAAGGATGTGAACGGGCGTGTGTCTGTCGACTTGAGTTCGCAGGCCGCGCAGAAGCGGGGAAGCTTCAGTATTAATGGTGAACTCAAGGCCATTGTCTTGCAGCCAAACTAGCTCTGGTCGGCCGGCTGTTCCAGATCGGCCGCCGTATCGATATCGCGCAAGATGCCGGGATCGTCGCAATCGACGATTTCGACATCCGGCGCATGGCGCGCGATAACCGAGCGCGCGCCCTCGTCGCCGTCCAGCTTCAGCAACTCATCGCGATAGAGGTGGCCGAACCCGACCGGGTGGCCGCGCTTTCCCTCGTATGAGGGCACTGCAATGCGTCCGCTATGGGCAACCTGTGCGGCAACGGCACGGATTGTCCGAGCGCGAACGAACGGCATATCACCCAGACCGATGATCCAACCGTCCGCATCGCGACTTGCGTCGATTCCGCATAGGAAACTGCGGGCCATACCCAGATGCGCGTCGGGGCAAGTCCGCACCACCACGCCCTCCGCTTCAAACAGCTTGCGCAACGCAAGATCGCCTGCACGTACTATGGCCAGAACTTGCGGCAGAGCTTCGCGCAGATTACGCAGGGAAGCGACGCCGATGGGTGTGCCGTCGGGCAACCGATGCAGCAGTTTGCCCCCGCCGAAGCGGCTGCCGCTGCCGGCGGCGAGCAGAATTCCAGTGATGTTCAGGGGCGGTACCGGGGGTCGCGGATCAAGTTGAAGCAGAAGCGTGCCCCTTGCCCGCGATCGTTTACTGTTGCGCCAGCTTCGCGGGTGCGAGGGAAGGATTCGCGGAAAAATATTTCCGTATTCCAACAAGAATGGCCTGCGCCATTTTGTCCTGGTATTTGTCGTCCTTGAGTTTTTTCTCTTCCGCCGGATTGGTAATGAAAGCGGTCTCCACCAGAATGGAGGGAATATCCGGCGCCTTGAGCACGGCGAATCCGGCTTGTTCGACGTGCTCTTTGTGCAAATCGTTGATTTCGCCAATTTCGCCGAGCACGGCCTTGGCGAGCTTGAGGCTGTCGTTGATGGTCGCGGTTTGCGACAAGTCCACCAGAACCTGCTGCAGTACCGGTTCATAGACCTGCAAGTTGACACCGCCGATCAGATCGGCCTGGTTTTCTTTTTCCGCCAGGATGCTGGCAGCGGCCGACGTAGCGCCGCGCTCGGACAAGGCGAACACCGAAGACCCGCGCGCGTGGGATTTGATGAACGCATCGGCGTGAATCGAAACGAAAAGGTCGGCGTAGACGCTCTGGGCCTTCTTGACCCGGTCCGCCAGTTGCACGAAGTAATCGCCGTTACGGGTCAGCACGCCGCGCATGTTGGGTTCGGAGTCCACCAGGGCCTTCAGCCGTTTGGCGATGGCGAGCGTGATATTTTTTTCGTAAGTGCCTTTGTGGCCCCTCGCGCCCGGGTCTTCGCCACCGTGACCGGCATCGATGGCAATAGTAATCAGCCGTGCCGCCCGGGGCTTCGCAGCGGGTGTCGCGGGATCAATGGCAGGCGTCGCGATCGCGACTTGCGCAGCCGGCGTTTCCGGCACCGGCGTGACTACGGCGGGCGTGACGGGGACGGCCTCTTTTTTCTCCAGCAGTGCCAGCAACGGGTCGATCGGCTCGAGCGGATAGACATCAAGCACCAGCCGATGGCCGTAATCGGCTACCGGTTTGAGCGTGAAAACCTGTGGCTTGACCGGCGCTTTCAAGTCCAAAACCAGGCGTATGACGCCGGGCTTGAAGCGACCGATGCGTACCGCGTTGATATACGGATCAGCCGGAGAAATTTTTGCCGGTAGCTGGCCCAGCACCGAGTTGAATTCGACTTCTTCGAGATCGAGCACCAGGCGTGCCGGGGTACCGACCGTGAATATGCTGTAGGCGATGGGGGCATTGGATTCCAGCGTGAGGCGGGTGTATTCCTGTGCCGGCCACACCCGCACCGAGGCGATCTGGCTGGCGGTGAATCCCGTTGCCGGGGGCAGCGCGAGCGCCGCGGCGAAAAACGCCGCGCGCGACCAGCGCACAGTACGCCGCATGGCGCCCTGCAGGCGCTCAGGTAAAACGATTAATCGGGCAAGCGTTGCAAGCATTGTTTTCCATGCTCTGTTTGCGCGGAGACGCGTATGCATCGTCCGGTCGCTTCCATGCTCAACAAAATCGCCAGGTCGGCCGCAGGGAGCAAATCACCAACCCGTTCCGGCCATTCCACAAGGCAGACGCTGCCCGGCTCGAAATGATCCCGAAAGCCGGTTTCTTGCCATTCGTGCGGATCGATGAGTCTATACAAATCAAAGTGATATAAGTCTAACTTAAAAAGACTGTAAAGTTCAACCAGTGTGTAAGTCGGGCTTTTGACTTTTCCCGCGTAGCCCAGCCCGCGCAGGATGCCGCGCGCCAGCGTGGTTTTGCCGCTGCCCAGATCGCCGGACAGCGCCACATAAAGTCCGGGCTCAATAATGCGCGCGAGCCGTGCGCCCCATGCCAGTGTCGCTTCTTCGTCGGGCAGGAAGGCGCAGCGGACTTCGGCTGCGATGCTCACGCGGCAGCGCTCATGCGGCAGCGCTCATGCGGCAGCGCGCTTGCGGCGGGGCGGCTGAAATGGCGTTGCCAGGAAACGTTGATCGCGTTGCGCAAAAAAAGGGGGCGAAATTGCATTGGATTCGCAGGCTGTCTCAGGGGTCTGAATAATATATTGGACGGCGCGCCCCGGCGCGGCCAAAATCCGCAATCTTGAGCAAAGCCTTCCCGGCGATCATACAAAAGCAACCACCCTTACCGAGGAGAATTGAACATGGCAGACAACTGGCGCAGCAAACTCATCACCGCGGGCATCGCCCGTTCGCCCAACCGCGCGATGTTGCGCGCGGTCGATTTCAAGGACGGCGACTTCGACAAGCCGATCGTTGGTGTTGCCAACGGGCACTCCAACATGAACCCCTGCAACGCCGGCATTCAGCCGCTGGTGGACCGGGCCATGGACGCCTTGCGCAAGGCTGGGGCCATGCCGCAGGTGTTCGGCGTGCCCACCATAACCGACGGCATCGGCATGGGTACCGACGGCATGAAGTATTCGTTGGTCTCGCGCGAGGTGATCGCGGATGCCATCGAAACCTCGGTCAACGGTCAGATGATGGATGGCGCGCTGGTGGTTGGCGGCTGCGACAAGAACATGCCCGGCGGCATGATGGCGATCGCGCGTATGAACGTGCCGGCGATTTATGTCTACGCCGGCACCATCCGGCCAGGCAAGTGGAAGGGGCAGGACTTGACCATCGCCAGCGCCTTCGAGGCGGTCGGAGCCTTCAGTGCCGGAAAAATGAGCAAGGAGGACTACGACGGCATCGAAAAAAACGCCTGCCCCAGCGTGGGTGCTTGCGGCGGCATGTTTACCGCCAACACCATGTCCACGTCCTTCGAGGCGCTGGGCATGAGCCTGATGAATTCCTCGACCATGGCTTCGCCCGATGCGGAGAAAGCTGACTCCGCCGCTGCGTCGGCCAAAGTGCTGGTCAACGCGATCAAGAAGAACATTCGCCCGCGCGACATCATCACGCGCAAATCCATCGAGAACGTGGTGAGCCTAGTCATGGCCACCGGCGGCTCGACCAACGCTGTGTTGCACTACCTGGCCATTGCGTCGGCCGCGGAAGTCGAATGGACCATTGACGACTTCGAGCGCGTGCGCCGCAAGGTGCCGGTGTTGTGCGATTTGAAGCCCTCTGGAAAATATGTCGCCACGGATTTACACAAGGCGGGGGGCGCACCGCAGGTGCTGAAAATTCTGCTCGCCAATGGCTTGCTGTACGGCGATTGCATGACCATCACCGGGCGCACCATCGCAGAGGAACTGGAAAACGTACCGGCCCAGCCGCGCAAGGATCAGGATGTGATTCGCCCCTTCGATCAGCCGATCTACAAGCAGGGACATCTGGCGATTCTCAAGGGCAATCTCGCCACCGAAGGTTGCGTAGCCAAGATCACCGGACTCAAGAATCCCGTGATTACCGGTCCTGCCCGGGTATTCGATTCCGAACCCGAGGTCATGGCCGCGATCATGGATCGCAAGATCAAGGCCGGTGATGTGGTCGTTATCCGTTATGAAGGGCCGAAAGGCGGACCTGGCATGCAGGAAATGTTGGCGCCGACTTCGGCATTGATCGGCCAGGGGCTGGGCGATTCGGTTGGCCTGCTCACCGACGGGCGCTTCTCGGGCGCCACCTGGGGCATGGTGGTCGGCCATGTCGCGCCGGAAGCCTATGTCGGGGGCACCATCGCACTGGTGAAAGAAGGCGACTCCATTACCATTGATGCGCACAAGCTATTGATCCAGCTCAACGTGCCCGACGAAGAACTGAAAAAACGGCGCACGCAGTGGAAGCAACCGAAGCCACGATTCACCCGCGGGCTGCTCGCCAAGTACACGCATTTGGTATCCACCGCGTCAATCGGCGCGGTGACCGACTTGAACCTGTTCGACGGGTCGAAAAAGTAAGCGGACTCCGTAGTCAAAACCTGGCGGCAGACCGGCAATGAGCCGGCTGCCGCTACCTTGCCCGACTGCCGGATTGGTTGACGTCGGCAGCCCGGTTGCTGCCATTCCCCATGGCCAGATAGCGGATTCTGGAAAACTCGATGTACTCGGCCAGAAATTTCTGTTGCAAGGCATCCAATACTGCCTCGCTTGCACCATCGATCTTGAGTTGTGCGAGTTCCGAGCCGGTCAGTCCGGCGGTGACGTGTGAACCGTACTTGACCCCTCCACCGGTACCGATGAAATCTCTGAGTCGTGAGGCGCCAATGCGGGTGGCGAGGTCGGCCTCTGGCGTACTCTCCTTGATCAATCGCCGGATTTCGCCGATGGTCAATGCGCGCGCGCCGGGGCGGCCCGGATAAACTGTTACCCATTCGGGCAGACCCTGTGGTTTGACAAATGTCGACGGGCTAATCGTCTTGCCGATATCGGCCATGCCGTCACCACCATCGGCCAGCTTCGCCAAATCCACCGGTTGAGGATAAAAGCACGCGCAGGTACCCAGCGATTTGCGTTGAACCCAATAGCGGGTCAGCAGATCCACGTCGTTCACGAAGGCCTGCTGCAGGTAATCGAGCACGCTTGCTGGCACGCCCGCATCGGCAAGTCTGGCGAAATCCGATCCGCGCAACGCATACGTGGTTCTTGCGCTGTCAATGCGCTGGATCGCCTGTTCCGGCAAGGCTGCCTTGCTCAGGATAATGACTTCCGAAACCGGCATGACCGGCCGTGATGACAGGCCTGAACATGCGCCAAGCAGCAGGGCAAGGGCGGCGATGAAAGGACAGTTTGTAACCCGGCTGAACATGATTTCCCCTTTCCGCATGCCATGCAAAAATTGTTCCGCCCGATGGATTGGCGCTTAGCGCGGGACGATTATCACAGGGCCGTAATGACGGCGATAACAATAGAAACAATCGTGCCACCAATAGAATTGGCGCTCATATTGCAAGCGCGCATTCCAGTGGATGTGCTCGGCGTAAGTGTCCTGCATGTAGTCGAGTACTGGATTGGGCACTCCTTGATCGTGCAGACCGACGATCTGGGAAGCACGCAGTGCATAGACCGCGCGTGTCAGCCGGAGTTCGGCAATGATGTCCTCGGCGGACTTTCCGGACTGTGCCATTTCAACGACTTGCTCGATCGTCGGTGCAGGCCGATGTTGCAGACCGGCACACCCGCCCAATAGCGAGATGCCGAGAAATATCGTGGCGAGAGCCGTAATTTTGATGCGCATCGGGAGTACCCGCTATCAGGCTGTCACTATGATCGTTGGGAGCGCGCGGGGTTCAATAGATTGACCAATCGCGATCCAGAATACGCAGGCCAGGCGAGCAAAACAGCGGTCCGTTCAGGCTGAAATATCCGGCACCAGTTGTTGCTCGAGCGCGGAAATCTGGTCTTTGAGCAGGAGCTTGCGCTTCTTCAGGCGCTGAACCTGCAACTCGTCAAGTTTCTGGACTTGCGACAAGTGCGTGATGACATCGTCGAGGTCGCGATGCTCCAGTTTCAGCTTTTCCAGCTTGCCGCGTACCAGTTCAATCTCGTCCTCGGTCAATTCCATTGCGGTCCGAGTCCTGCCGATGCGTTCATGGCCCAACTATAGGCCAAGACGTGCCTGTCGGTATGCCGGCGGCGCGGCGCCCCGCTCAAGCCGGCCGTCACCGGCCAGAACGATATTGAACTCTCCCGCCAGCTCACCGGGAGTTTCGGGTGAGGGTGCCAGCGCAACGATCAGGCTGTTGCGCGCCGTGCGGTTGCGAATACGTGAAAGCAGGAAGTCGCGTTCGTTTTCCGCAGCGCCCGCGACATACATCTGCGTGGTAAATGTGCCGAAGTCCTGGCGCGTAAGGGCGAAATGAATATGAGGGGCGCGGCCCGGGTACGCCACCGGCTTGACGGTGCGAAAGCGATAAGAGCCGTCCGCGCCGGTCAGCGCCGTGCCGTACCCCTGGAAACCGGGATCGATGGGCTTGCCGCTGTCGTCACCATCATGGTGATAGCGCCCGTAGCCGTTAACCTGCCAGATCTCAATGCGAACGCCCGCCAGTGCTCCGCGGTCCAGGGTAAGTACCCGTCCGACTACATTGGCGATTTCGCCAAAGGCGCTGCCGCCGTGGCCATTGACCTTGACCAGATCGTTGTCGCGATCGATTGGAAATTTAAGGGGATAGAACGGCCCGGGCATCTGCGCCGGAGTCGCAACCCTATCCTGCGCCCATGACGGCACCACGGAGGTGGCAATCAGGCCCCCCGATAGTTGCAACATTGTTCTGCGATCAACTTTCATAGGCAGATTCCTGACGATTTCATGCGCTCCATGTCTTCAGTAACGCTGATAGATTTCCAACGCCTTGAGCATGGATTTCTCGCGTTCGATAATCGGGAGCATTTTCGATTCCTTCTCGTCGTACTGTTTGAGCAGCGCGACTACTTTTTCCGCGGCCTCCGCGGGAACAACGACGACACCATCCGCATCGCCCACCAGATAGTCTCCGGGGTGCACCATGACGCCGGCGCAGAGCACCGCAATCTGCATGTCCACGCTGATCATGCGGCCAACCGATGTCGCCGGGCTGATGCGGCGCGACCAGACCGGAAATCCGAGCCGCTTCAATTCCGCTGTATCTCGAACCGCTCCGTCGATCACGGCGCCTGCCAATCCTCTGACCTTGGCTGTGGTGCCCATCAGGTTGCCCATTGCTGCGATTTCGAGCCCATCCTGCATCACGTACACCAGAATCGACTCCGCTTCGGCCTGGTCCAGTATTTCGAGCAGGTGATTCGGATACTTGCGCACGTCGGTGCGCAGCACCGGGCGCATCAGCGCCGTGGCCGCCCTGCCCACGATCCTGGCGTCGTAAACCGGTTTCATATCGGAAGACATCCAGCCCCGTGCCCCGGTGGCCTCTTCCACGGCGTCCGCGACGTTGCCCGTGCTGTTCTCGGGAAGCCTGAGTGCCGCAATGATTTCGTCGGGTGACAGTGCGGCGACGGGCACTGAAACGAGCAACATTGCCCAGCCCAGAACAAGCATGGCCATCGTGGAAAACAAGCGCACTGGCCCGAATCGGTTTATGGTCTGCATGGAAAAATGTTACACCGATTCGGCAGGTGTGCTGGAAAACTTGTGGTGCCTGGAAGTTTGAGCCGCCGCCGCAGGGCGGTTAGGATGTGGCCGGAGGAATTGCAATGAATCATGACGACTTGCCGCGCGGCATCTATCCGATGCTCTACGCCTTTTTTGACGCACATGGCGCTCTCGACCGGCACGCCGCGCGGCGGCAGGTCCAGGCCTGCGTGAACAACGGTGCGCATGGCGTCGCCATGCTCGGGCTTGGTACTGAAGTCAACAAACTCTCGGACAGCGAGCGACGGCAGTTGCTCGACTGGGTGGCCGAGGAACTCGACACGCGCCTGCCGCTGGCGGTCACGGTTAACGCGCCCACGATCAAGGCGCAGGTTGAGTTTGCGCGCTTTGCCCGGTCGCGCGGCGCCTCCTGGGTGATCCTGCAGCCGCCGCCGGATCGTGGCGTGCCCGAATCTTTCTTTGTCCGCTTTTTCGGCGCCGTGGCGGATCGTCTCGAACTGCCAGTCGCGATTCAGAACGCGCCCGAGTACCTGGGCGTCGGATTGACTCCCGAAGGCGTCGTCACACTGGCGCGGAACCACCCGAACTTTCGCATCCTCAAAGGCGAGGGACCGGCGCTGACCATCCGGCAGTACATCCAGGAGGCCACCGCACAGATCACCGTGTTCAACGGTCGGGGTGGCTTGGAGCTCACCGACAATTTGCGTGCCGGCTGTGGCGGTATGATTCCGGCCTGCGACACGCTTGACCGTCAATCGCGTATTTTTGAACTGATGCGTCACGGAACTGAGGCCGAAGCCGAAGCGCTCTATCGCGAGATGCTGCCTGCGAGCGTTTTTGTCATGCAATCCCTGGCGACGCTGCATACTTACGGCAAGCGCATTTGCGCGTTGCGCATGGGGCTGGGTGAAGTCTTCGACCGCGAACCGGCGCTACGCCCGGATGCATTCGGCCTGCTCTGCGCTCAGCGCTACGCAACTTTACTGGGACCACTCGCATGATCGCCAAGCTGGTTTACGCAGGTATCGCCACCGCCACTCTGGCAACGCAGTTTGGCGTGGCAGAGGCGCAGTCTCCGGAAGAATGGTTTCGTAGCGGCCGCGCCGCCGTGGAAAATGCGGGCAAGGAAAAGCCGGTCATGGGCCAGGCCAGGAATGTCATCCTGTTCCTGGGTGATGGCATGGGTGTTTCCACCGTTACCGCGGCACGTATTCTTGAAGGCCAGCAGCGCGGCTTGCAAGGGGAAGAGAACCAACTGGCATTTGAGACGCTGCCATACGTTGCCCTGTCCAAGACTTATAGCGCGAATCAGCAGACCGCGGATTCCGCGCCGACGATGAGTGCGATCGTGACTGGAATGAAAACCAACGATGGACTGATCTCGGTGAACGCGCGTGTTGCGCGAGGCGATTTTTCCGCGGTTGCCGCGCATGCAGCAAAGACCATTCTCGAGCGTGCAGAGGAGCGCGGCATGGCCACCGGCGTGGTAACCACGGCTCACGTTACACACGCCACACCGGCGGCGTGCTATGCCCACGCGCCGGACCGCGATTGGGAAAGCGACGCCAACCAACCGGCCGCGGCCAACGCGGCCGGCTTCGCCGACATCGCCCGGCAACTGATCGAGTTTTCCTACGGTGATGGTCCGGAAGTGGTGCTGGGCGGGGGACGCATGAAATTCCTGCCGCGCACCGCGCGCGATCCGGAATATCCTGACAGGACCGGTGAACGTCTCGATGGCCGGGACCTGACCCAGGATTGGTTGGCGCATCACCAGCGTTCGGCATACGTCTGGAACAAGGCCCAGTTCGACGCGGTCGATAGCACGCAAGTTCGTCATCTGCTGGGCTTGTTTCAGCCCTCGCATATGAACTACGAGCATGACCGAGGCAAGGATGGCGCCGGGGAGCCGTCACTGACCGAGATGACCGGCAAGGCGCTCGATATCCTGTCGCGGAGCGAGAAGGGTTACTTTCTGATGGTGGAAGGCGGTCGCATCGACCATGCGCATCATTTTGGCAACGCCTATCGCGCGCTCACCGATACCATCGAATTCGCGCGCGCGGTGAAGCTCGCCATGCAGCGCACGGATCCGCGAGACACCCTGATCATCGTCACGGCGGATCATAGCCACACATTTACCATTGCCGGATATCCGAAACGCGGCAACCCGATACTGGGCAAGGTGCTTCAGCCCCTTACTCCGTCCGCGGAATACGCACAAGACGGACTTGGGTTGCCTTACACCACGCTGGGATACGCCAATGGACCCGGCTATACCGGCCAGTCGGACAAACAGCCGGAAGGGAGCAAGAGGTTTCCCCACCAGGGTACGCAATTTCGCGGTATCACCAGCGGAAGACCAGACCTGACTACCGTGGATACGACCGCACCCGACTACTTGCAGGAATCGACGTCGCCGCTGCTATTGGAGACCCACGGCGGCGAGGACGTTGCAATTTACGCGCGCGGTCCTCAGGCTCATCTCATGCGCGGCGTGCTTGAGCAGCATGTCATTTATCATGTGATGGCCGAGGCGTTGGGAATGCGGGACTGACCCGCGTCAGTCTCAGCTCGTGGTCTTGCGGATTTCCTTCTCATCCGCCCATTCCAGCAATCCGTCCTGAACATTCCAGAGTTGCAGGCTGAACTTGTAGTACACATCCTTAACGCCCCCGGCGTCCTTGACGATCGAAACGATGTTGCCTTCGATGCGAAATGCCGCGCCGACCATTTTGCCGATTTCGGCGGCCTTGTTGGCCTCGTAGTACTCGCTCTGCTGGCGTTCCAGTTCCTCTATTTGCTGCGACATCGCGGCTGCGTCCACCGCGAAGCGTACCCGGCCGCTCTTCTGCAACTCGACGCGGATGGAATCGGTAATGGCGCGTGTATCAATGTACTCGCTGGTTTTGTTCTTGACTTCCTGCACCGTGATGATCGGCCGGCTGCTGCCGGTCACGATCTGTGAACCGAGTAACGAACGCGTCATCGATTCCGCGATCATCTGCAAGTCGGTGGAACCAAACTGATTGGTGACGGTTTCGACGCCGCGCGCATCGCCGTAGCGGGTTTGAGAGGCGCAGCCGGAAAGGCCGACGGCGGCGCACAGTGAGACGACGACGAAGGCATGGTTGAAGCGGGAATGCATCATGGTGTTACTCCTTGGCGATGAGCAATGGCATGGTTATTGATCCTGATCCATGACTACCAGTCTGAAATCGGTGGCTTCCGGCGTGGGTGGGCGGGTCGTGATGGTATAGAGCGTCTTTCCCGGTATCAGCAGCGGTTTCCAGGACTCATCGTCCCAGGCGCGCATGCCGTCCTTGTCAAGCCAGCGAAAACGATAAGCGATGCGGCGTAGCTCGCGGCTGTTATTTCTCAGGTCTGCGTCGACAAGAATGCCACCGGCCCGCTCGGCGCAGCGCAAGTCCATGAATTCTATATTGTAAAGAGTGCCGGCCGTTTCGATTTTGGCCTTGATCAAGTCTTCCTTGGATGAAATCTTCTGATCTTCGCCGATCGGGCAACCGTAGGCGAGGCCTGGACGCTCGATCTTGCTGCCGCCGCAGCCGGCCATGGCGATGGTCGCGATCAGGACGGTGGTGCCTATGCGCAAGTTCATGTTGTGTTCCTGAATTGAGTGAACGAGTTGGTCAAAACGTGCTGGTCGCCGAACTCGTTGACCGCGCGAATATACGCTGGTTTTCCAGCGCCTTGGGTGCCATTTCCCGGGCCGGGAGCGTTTGCGGGAGGATCGCAAATGTGGTGCCGCCCAGAATACGCAATCCGACAACGGCGTAACGACCGGATACGCCAAAACGAATATCCTGTCCTCCCGGGCTGGCGCCAAAGCCGATGGTATGCTCGCCGGACGCTATCCGCGCTCGCGCGATCGCGATTTGCCCGGGAAGCGACCGCCAGCCTCGTTCATCGGCTGACTCAGTCACAATTGATCCGATTGCGAGCGCCAGTGCGGCCAGTCCGCTGTCGTCGCGCCGGCTGGCCTCGTTCTGCGCGATGGCCTTGGCGCTCGAACGAATAATGCCTCGGAGCAGAATACCGGGCATATCTTCCTGCAGGGCTTTGCGTGCCATCAAATCGGTATTGGTGATGACTGCCGTGTTGATTGGCGCTTCGCCACGTATTTGCAGTTGGAAAGGCATGAAGGATGGCTGGGCCGGCGCGATGACGGGGAATGAGACCGGCACGATCAGCATTCGGTTGCCGTAGAGAAACGGCAGGTTCAACTGAATAGACTGCCGTGCCGGCGCCGTTCCCGATTCGACAACGAATAACACGTCCGTGTAGCCGTCGTCGACAACATTCACGCGCGAATCCAGCCCCGCCAGGGCGTCTTCCAGAGCCGGCTGACCGGGTTGCAATTCGATGGCCTGCCGATAACCGGCGGCCGCCAGACTGGGTTCGCCCAGTGCTTCATAGATGAACCCGGCGAGATAATGGCTGAATGCGCTCTGATAGCTGTTTCTCAGTGCATTGACCGCCGGGTTGTCGATCGTGCGCACCGGATATCCGTTCAGTTCCTTGAATTGCGTCTGAACGCCACGCTTGCGGGCCTCTTCTTCAGTTTTTTGCAAGTGTTTTGCCTTCAACTCCGCGATGATCGCTTCGCGCTCATGCGTCCGCTTGATGTCCACGCGCGCGGTGTCGAAGTCGCCTCGCGCAAGGCGACCGAGCGCGAGTCTGGTGGTGAGCATGACTTTCTCGTAGTCGTGGCCCCGGTAAGGCAGCGTCTTGTCGTTGAGCAGCAAGCTGCCCGCACCGCCCAGCAGTTGCTGCGGGTTCGTGAGTGCGGTTTTCTCCCAAGCCTGCACCTGCGTATCGGCAGTCATCCAGGCCGTTGTGCTTTCTTGGTACCGGTTTCGCAAGCGTTCAAGCTCGCCCAGCTCAAGGTAGTACAGCAGGTCTTTCTTGCCGTAGCTGTTGTTGCCCTCAAGTTGCCGGATGGCACCATCGACATTGCCCGCCGCGGCAAGATTGATGGTTCTGGTCAGTTCCGAGTCATAGCTGCGAAACGTAGCACAGCCCTGCAGCGTCGCCACCAGTATAACTGCCGCAACATATCGGGCAGACAGAAGACAAGATTGATGCAAGCTGTTCAAGGCACGGATCCTGGGAGCAGAAACGCCGCCGCTGCCTGTCAGTTGACGCTGTGGTGCTGGCCTTCGTCCAAACTGGCGTGCGCGAAGGTCGGCACCGAAAGCAAAACATCCCATTGCGCCTTGGCGACCGAGACCTGGATCAGTTTCATCAGGCCGTGCAATACAGTGTCGCCCAGGTTCAGGTCCACTCCGTTGCCAACAGGTGGCCCCAGCGTCAGCACGGTCTGGTTTTTTTCGTTCCGCCGTGCCCGCACTTTGCTGACAAGCACCGGCGCCTGGCCCAATGGATGCGCGCGCGCGGGTTCCTGCGCCGCCCGGGAAAACTTCACCTCCTGCAACGCCTTCTCGTGCTCCATGCCCAGCATGGCTTTGCGCACTTCGGGGTTGGGCTGCACCTGGATGTCCGGTTTGGCCTGCGCCACGCTCAGAAGTACCGGCCAGATGCGATTGACCAGGCGTCGCGTCAGCCAGAACTGAACTTCGGACTTCCCGTCGAAGAATACGCGCATCAACAGGCGGTCTTCCTCAGCAAGAAACTCCACTGTGATGCGCTCCAGGTTCATGCGCCCGGATTCTACGCGTAACCGGTGCGTGGAAATAGCAGCCCTGGAAGTGTCTCTAGTCAGCGCGATAGCGACTCAGAACTTCTGGGTCCGGGTCGTATCCCAGGCCATGTGCTTGCGGAATAGCGATAGTACCGTTGCGCGGAATCGCCTGATCGCCGTAAAGCCGCGCCTCCAGATCGAAATAGCGCCATTCCACAATCGAACCGCGTCCCAGCGCAGCATTCACATGCACACCCGCCAGAAAGGCCGGACCATCGTAAAAGCTGTGCGGCATCACCGTAACGTTAAAGGCAGCGGCGAGTGTAAACACCTTGCGCAGTTCCGATACGCCACCCATCTTGGCGGGGCTCGGTTGCACGAAATCAACCGCGCCGGCCTGGAACAGATGATTGAACTGGGCCACCGTAGTGGCGTTCTCGCCGGCTGCAATCGCAATGCCGCCGCGCGCACGAATCTGGGCCAGCGCCGTGTGGTCTTCCGGTGGCCATACCGGCTCCTCGAGCCAGCGCAGATTCAGCGGGCGCAGTTTTTGCGCCATTTCCAGCGCCTCGCTGAGCGACCATGGGCAGTTCACGTCGAGCATGAGGTCCACATCATCGCCGGCAGCTACGCGCGCCGCGCGCGTCGGGGCGACGGCGATCTCATGTAATTTGATGTGGCGGTAGCCATCTTTCAAGGCGCGCTCGACATTGGCTGCAACCCGTTTCGGCTCGGTGTAGCGGATCATGCTGGCGTAGCAGGGCAGTTGCGATTTGCCGCCGCCGAGCAGCTGATGCAATGGCTGCCTGGCAACTTTGCCGGCAATATCCCAGAGCGCGATGTCGATGCCCGACAGGCCGAAAATGATCGGACCACTACGCCCGAAGATATGCAGTTTTTGCTGAAGTTCCTGCATCAGACTTTCGATCGCCAGCGCATCGCGGCCGATGCACATCGGTGCCAGTATCTGGTCGATCGCCACTTTGGTGGCTGGAATGACGTTGTAACCGAAGGCTTCACCCCAGCCGGCAACACCATCTTCGGTGCTGACTTTGACCAGCAGCACGTCCGCGGTCGGCCAGGCCTTGCCACCCCAGACCTCGGTGTCTGACGGGCCGCCGCTGGTGTAGGGAATGCGCAGAACGGTGGTTTCTATTTTTTCGATCTTCATTGTCATTCAGAAGGGTAGTCCATGGAACGCGTCCCCAATGATAGGCGACCCCCGCGTCTTGTGCGAAACCCATGCTTGAAGAAGCGAACCGTTGCGCCGCCCGGCCAGGGCAACTTTCGATAGATTCCTTGTGCACCGGTTCGATCGATTCTGTCCCGCTTGCCATCAGCAATTTCGCCAGCTGCAATATTACTGTCACGACCACATGATTTAATACTCGACATCATGTTTATCGAGCAAGTCACCTGAATTCGCGTGATATTCCGGATTCCCTGATAACCCGATACCGGACTATCTGGATATCCGATATTCACTTGGGGACTCCCGGTTGCCAGGCCGACTTTCTGCTGGATTTCCTGCGGCACAACGAATCCGATCAGCTCTACCTCGTCGGCGACATCATCGACGGCTGGCAGCTCAAGCGCGGCTGGTACTGGACGCAGGCCCACAACGACGTCGTGCAAAAAATCCTGCGCAAGGCGCGCAAGGGCACCAAGGTTCTCTATATCGCCGGTAACCACGACGAGGTCATGCGCCAGTTCCTTGGTCTTGCCTTCGGCGACATCGAAATCTGCGATGAAGCAGTGCACACGATGGCCGATGGCCGCAAGTTTCTGGTCATCCACGGCGATCTCTATGACGCAGTGGTACAGCAGGCCCGATGGCTGGCGGTGGTCGGCGACCAGTTGTACACGTTTATTCTCAAGCTCAACCGATGGTTCAATCATATTCGGGCCAAATTCGGCTGTCGCTACTGGTCACTGTCGCAGTATCTGAAGCACAAAACAAAAAATGCGGTGAACTTCATGACCGCATTCGAAGATGCCGTTGCGCGTGAGGCGAGAAATCGCGGTTTTCAGGGTGTCGTCTGCGGTCACATCCATAAACCGCAGATCAAGACCATTGATGGCATTGTCTACTGCAACGACGGCGACTGGGTGGAAAGTCTGTCCGCGCTGGTGGAAACCTGGGAAGGCGAACTGAAGATTGTCGAATGGCAACATCGGTCTGCGGCGACGTCATCCAACCCAATGATGCTACTAGAGGAGCAGGCACACGCATGAAAGTGATGATTGTTACAGACGCATGGTTGCCTCAGGTCAATGGGGTCGTGACCACGCTGGGCAAGATCGGCGAGGGTCTGAACCGGCTTGGACACGAGGTCCGCTTTGTCACACCACTGCAGTTCAAATCGATTCCCTGTCCGACCTATCCCGAAATTCGCCTGAGCCTGATGCCCTACAGCGGTGTCAGCCGGCAGATCGAGGAATTTTCCCCGGATGCCATTCACATCGCCACCGAAGGGCCGCTGGGCATCGCTGCGCGCAGCTACTGCCTGAAGCGCAAGATTGCATTCACCTCGGCCTTCCATACGCGATTCGCCGAATATGTTCATGCGCGCTTCCGAGTTCCGGTCCACCTGACCTATCGATGGTTGCGTCACTTTCACGCCCCGGCGCGAGCGGTGATGGTGCCGACGCCCAGCGTGCAGCGCGACCTGGAAGCCCGCGGTTTCAGCAACACGGTCGCCTGGACGCGTGGCGTGGATACCGTGACGTTCTCGCCCGGCGAGCGCAAGGCGTTGACCACCGAGCGCCCGATTTATTTATACGTGGGCCGCGTCGCAGTGGAAAAAAACATAGAGGCATTCCTGAAGCTGGATCTGGACGGCAGCAAATGGGTGGTCGGTGAAGGCCCGTCGCGCGCGCAACTTCAACGCCGCTATCCCGATGCGCGCTTCGATGGCATCAAGACCGCGGCCGAACTGGCAAGCTACTACCGTGCGGCTGACGTTTTCGTTTTCCCCAGCCTGACCGATACCTTCGGCCTGGTGATGCTTGAAGCCCTGGCCTGCGGCACGCCGGTGGCGGCATTCCCGGTGCTCGGACCCATAGACGTGATCGGCAACAGCGGCGCGGGGGTCCTGCATGAGGACCTTGAGGTGGCATGCCGGCGAGCGCTTGAGATTCCAAGGCAGAAAGCCCGCCAGTACGCAGAACAGTTCTCCTGGCAGGCATCCATCGATCAGTTCATCGAGCACCTGACGCCAGTCAAGGCGGCTGCAAAACTGGCGGCTTCGCCGTCTGATGCCTTCCTCGCGATTGTCGCGCCGGTACAGAAGAAGAGCTAGGAAGCGGCGCGGTAGGTCCGGTAGTAGTTCATTACCCGGGGCACGTAAATCATCGTCTCCTGGTATGGAGGAATGCGGTTGCCGAATTTCATGACCGCGTTTTCGCCGGCGTTATAGGCCGCCACCGCGAGATGAACGTCATTATTGAACATGCGGATCAGGTCGGCGAGGTAGCGCGAGCCGCCGCGGATATTCTGCGCCGGATCGAGGCTGTTCTTCACCCCATAGCGTTTAGCCGTTTGCGGCATCAACTGCATCAGGCCGGTCGCACCTTTGGGCGAGCGGGCAAACGGGTTGTAACCGGACTCGGCGGAGATCACAGCGTGGATCAGAGCGGCCTCCAGGCGGTTTGCTTTTGCGGCGGCCTGAATGTGCTTGGCGTAACGCGCGCGATCTTTTTCGGCGTAACGACGGATTGCTCCAGACAGGGTCTCCCTCACCGGGCTGGCTGGCTTCTTCTCTCTGAGGTAGAGCCTGAAGCGGCTGTCCTGCGGCACATTGGTGAAATGCACCGAACCGTCGGCTGCGACGTGACGGTAAATGTCGGCGAGCACGAATTCGGCTGCGAGTGTCAGCACCAGCAGGACGGATAACCGCAGCATCGAATCGAGTTTCATGGTGAAGCCCCGTTGAATTTGGCCCAGTTTAGCAATTTCCCGGCCCTTAGTTCCTGGCGATCTGCGGATGGCGGCGCCGGTTTGACCAGAGTTACGGACGCAGCACCGGAAAGTTTAGGCGGACGCAGGCGCGCGCGGTCCTATCAGCACGGTTGCCAGCGCCGCGATCACGAGCACCAGTGCCGCATACTCCTGCCAGTGCGGCGATTCGCCCAGCACCAGAACGCCGCTGAATACCCCCACCACCGGAATCATCAGCGTGCTTAGCGACGAGACACTGGGCGGCGCCGAGGTGGCGATCTTGAACCAGGCCCAGTAGCAGAAAATGAAAACGAAAAACATGTTGTAGACCAGGCCAAATGCCGCGGCGGTTCCGATGGGCTTCCACTGACCGGCGTCGAGAACCAGCGCGCCCAGCACGATGGGCAGGCCGCCGATCAGCATTTGCCATGCCGTGAGCGCCGTGGTGCCCAGGCTTAATGGAAAGCGCTTCATCAGAACGGTACCCAGTGCCCAGCCGAAGGCGGCGCCAACAACCAGAATTGACCCGAGCGGGGAGGTCTGCAGCGCGGTAAATTCCCCGCCAACGAGCAGTGCCATGCCGGCCATGCCCAGCGCCAGGCCAAGGACGCGGCGCCGGTTAAGCGGTTCGTGAAGTATGAATACGGAAAGCAGCAATGCCCAGACCGGCATGCTGTAGGCGAGTATGACGCTGCGCCCGGCGGGCAGCAGGGTCAGGCCGTAACCAATCAATATGTTCCATAGCGCCACGTTGCAGGTTGCGGTGACGATGAGCCGGGTCCATTGACCGGCCGGTACGCGCAGACTCTGCCCCTGCCACCGCGCAATCAGGAACAGACCAATGGTGCCGGACGCAACACACAAGGCGCGGAACGTCCAGACCGGCAATTCCATCAATGCCAGTTTCATGATTGGCCAGTTGAAACCCCAGCCGAGGGTGAGCAAGACAAGCAACACCCACATGGAGCGGGGCAGAGTTTGGTGCGTTTGCACGGGGGATGGCCAAGTCGATCACGCTGTGTTTACGCCGCATGCTAACATTCCCTCATGATGAATTCGCCGGTCGCATGAATCGGCATCAGAGAGCGTCCCCCATCGTCAGGACAGACCCGAGGTACCTATGAAAGCCAGTCATCTTGCTTCCTCTTCGATCATCGCAATTCTGTGGATTTCCACCGTGGTCAACGCACAAAGTTGGTCGCCGCCCATGCCCGGAGAACGCTGCCCGTCGAAGTGGGGCGCAGCCGATGAGCGCGGCGCCGCCAACCTGGTGACCGCTGCCGCAGTGCTCAACGCAGCGAAGCTGATCCGCACCGGCGAGGTGACCGAACTCGGTCGCGTGCTTGCATCCGACATGCCATTCTTCGGCACGCGCCGTTTCGACATGCATACCAAGCGCACGGGTCCGCTGATGGGTACCAACAAACGCGCCAGCAATGAAGAACTCGTCATCACCGAGTTGGGTCAGGTCGGCACCCAGTTCGACATGTTTTCGCACCAGGAAATCGACGGACAACTCTACAACTGCATCGCCACGGCGGACATCCAGTCGCGCAACGGCTTTAGCAAACTTGGCGTAGACAAAATCGGTTCGATCATGACGCGTGGCGTGCTCATCGACGTCGCTGCGGCCAAGGGCGTGGACATGTTGCCGCTTAGCTACGAAATCACCGTGGAAGATTTGCAGGATGCGCTGAAGAAGCAGGGGATGACCCTTAAATCCGGCGACGCCGTGCTGATTCATAGCGGCTGGGGAAAACATTGGGGCGTGGACAATGCCAGGTACAACAGTGGTTCTCCCGGCATCGGCGTCGCCGCGGCGCAATGGCTTGCCAGACAGGAGCCGGTGTTGTTTGGAGCCGACACGTTCGCCGTGGAAGTCGTGCCCAATCCGGACAAAGCCTTGAGCCTGCCGGTACACCAGATCGCTCTGGTGGTAAACGGCATTTTCCTGTTGGAGAACATGAAACTCGACGAGCTTGCGGCGAAAAAGACCTACGAATTTGCTTTCGTCGTGCAGCCGTTGAAAATCAAGGGCGGCACTGGTTCAACCGTGGCGCCAATCGCGATACGGTAAACTCCAGCAACTTTAGAAAAACAAACGGGAGACAAGTATGCAGAAGCACCAGATGTACATCGGCGGCGAGTGGGTTGCGCCATCTTCGGGCGAGTGGTTTGAAAGCTTCAACCCGTTTACCGGCGAACCTTGGGCTTTGATCCCGCGCGGCAACGCCGCCGACGCCGATCACGCCGTGCGTACTGCCCATGCCGCATTTACCTCCGGCCCCTGGCCGGAGATGACGGCGACACAGCGCGGCGCATTGCTCAGAAAATTGGGCGATCTGGTGGCGCAGAATGCACAACACTTGGCCGAAATCGAAGTACGCGACAACGGCAAACTCCTGGCCGAAATGGGCGCGCAGCTCAACTATGTACCGCAGTGGTATTACTACTTCGGCGGGCTCGCCGACAAGGTGCAGGGTGCGGTCATCCCGCTCGACAAAAAGGGCTACTTCAATTTCACCCGCTATGAGCCGCTCGGGGTGGTGGTGGCGATTACACCGTGGAATTCGCCGCTGATGCTGACCGCCTGGAAGCTCGCGCCTGCGCTGGCCGCCGGCAATACCGTGGTCATCAAGCCTTCCGAGTTCACTTCCGCTTCCGTGCTGGAATTCATCAAGCTGGTCGAGCAGGCGGGTTTCCCGGCCGGTGTGGTCAATGTCGTCACGGGTTATGGCAAGGAAGCCGGCATGCCACTGGTCGAGCATCCGCTTACCGCCAAGATTACGTTCACGGGTTCGGATGCCACCGGCAGAATCATCAACGAGACGGCGGCGCGCAGCTTCAAGAAAGTCGGCCTGGAACTGGGCGGAAAATCACCCAACATCGTGTTTGAAGACGCGGTCATCGAAGACGCGGTCAATGGCGCGGTATCCGGCATCTTCGCCGCCACCGGCCAGACCTGCATCGCCGGTTCGCGCCTGCTGGTGCAGGAATCGATACACGACGCCTTTGTCGAGAAACTGCTGACACTGGCGAAGACGGCGAAAATGGGCAATCCGATGAGCCTCGAAACCCAGGTCGGCCCGGTGACCACGCGCCCGCAGTACGAAAAAGTGTTGTCCTATATAGACATCGCAAAGAACGAGGGCGCGAAACTGCGCATGGGCGGCGGCGCCGCCACGCGGCCCGAGTGCGGCAAAGGCTGGTTCGTCGAGCCGACCATATTCACCGGCGTCAATAACAAGATGCGCATCGCCCAGGAAGAAGTATTCGGCCCGGTGCTCTCCATCATCCCGTTCAAGGACGAGGAAGATGCCGTGCGTATTGGCAACGATGTGCGCTTTGGCCTTGGCGCCGGCGTTTGGACGCGCGATGTCGGGCGCGCTATTCGCATGTCCGAACGGCTCAAGGCCGGCACGGTCTGGGTCAACACCTATCGTGCGGTGAGTTTCATGTCGCCGTTTGGTGGTTACAAAGACAGCGGAATGGGGCGCGAAAATGGCCAGAGCGCGATTTACGAATACCTGCAAATGAAGAGCGTGTGGATCAATACCGGTGTCAAAACCGGCAATCCTTTCGTGATGCGCTAAAGCGTTCTCCCGCCGATGCTGTGCCAGTGGCAGCCGGACTATCGACTGCCCGCCAGCAGAGCCTGAATTTGTGCAAGCATCGGCCCGGTCGCGCGACGACCTTCGTCGATCGCTTCTGTTGCGCGGTGAAAGTCCATCTGCGCCATCTGCGCAAGCTGCGGACTGATGACTACGTCGGCCGGTTCCGCGGCGAACCGGCTGCGGGTGATTTGCACCTGCATGATATTGATGCTGCTCGCCATGACATCGATTACCGAGGGCAGAGCAGTCCCGAGAGTCGGTCCACTCCTGAGCATGCCAATGCCAGCCTGCAGCCGGCTCAGCAACGCACTGACCTGGCCAGCTGGTTTATTCTCGGAAACCGGTCTGCGCAAGCGCGGTATCTTCATGCCCGAACTCAGTTCCACCGCGATGACAATGTCGGCACCCATGGCACGACACAGCGACACCGGCACCGGATTGACCAGTGCGCCGTCCACCAGCAACAGATCGCCACGCGCCACCGGTGCGAACAGGCCCGGTACCGCGATCGAGGCGCGCACCGAGTCGATCAGCATGCCTTCGCGCAGCCATACCTCCTGTCCGGTGGCCAGATCGGTGCAAACCGCGCCAAAGGCTTTTGGCAACTGCTCGATCGCAGTGTCGGTGTAGTGGGAGCGGAAGAACGCGACCAGCTTGTTGCCCTTGATGAGGCCGCCGCTGATGGTCATGTCCAGCAGGCCGACGACGTTTTGCCAGGTCAGAGACTTGACCCAGGGTTCGAGGCGGTCAAGTTCACCGGCGGCATAGGCGGCACCAACCAGCGCGCCGATGGATGTGCCGCAGACCAGATCCGGCACAATGCCGGCTTCTTCGAGCGCGCGGATGACACCGATGTGCGACCAGCCGCGCGCGGAACCACTGCCCAGCACAAGTCCGATTTTGGCGGCGGGCGTGCTGACCAGAGTGTCCGCGCCGGATGGCACTGCGCGCTCGCTGCCGCTCAGCCTTTTATGCTCTGGATTTGCGCTGATCGTGGCGTGCGTGCGGGCAGCGCGTTCTTCAGTTTCTGCCGCGTTTCGCGCAACAGCTTTTCCGTGGTCGGCCAGTCGATGCAGGCGTCCGTCACCGAAACGCCGTACTTCAGCTGCTTCAGATCGGCGGGAATGGATTGATTGCCGGCGTTGATGTTGCTCTCCAGCATGACGCCGGCGATGGACTGATTGCCTTCCAGGATCTGATGCGCGCAGTCGAGCATGACCAGCGCTTGCAGATTGTGATCCTTGTTGGAATTGGCATGACTGCAATCCACCACGATATTGGCGGCGAGTTTGTTTCTGGCCAGTTCCTTTTCCACCACCGACATGGTTACCGAGTCGTAGTTCGGGCCTTTCGCGCCGCCGCGCAATACGATATGGCCGTAGCGGTTGCCGTTGGTGCGAATCACCGAGACTTGCCCGCGCTGATTGATACCCAGAAAGCTGTGCGGATGCGACACCGACAACAGTGCGTTGATCGCCACTTGCAGGCCGCCGTCGGTGCCGTTCTTGAAGCCCACCGGCGTGGAAAGGCCGCTCGCCATTTCGCGATGGGTTTGCGATTCCGTGGTGCGGGCACCGATCGCGCTCCAGCTCACCAGATCGCCCATGTATTGCGGGCTGATCGGATCCAGTGCTTCGGTGCCGGCAGGCAGCCCCAGATCGTTGATGTCGCGCAGCAGTTTGCGCGCCAGTTGAAGACCCTCCTCGACATCGAAAGAGTCATTCATATGCGGATCGTTGATGAGCCCCTTCCAGCCGGTGGTGGTGCGCGGTTTTTCAAAGTACACGCGCATGACGACGAACAACGTATCGGCGACTTCATCGGCCAGACCCTTGAGCCGTTGCGCGTAGTCCAAGGCGGCCGCCGGGTCATGGATCGAGCACGGGCCGACCACAACCATCAAGCGGTGATCGCGACGGTCGAGAATGCGCTCCAGCGCATGACGGCCCTTAAGAACCGTCTGTTCCGCTGTCTCGGTCAGCGGAATGCGGCGCTTGATCTCATCCGGATTGAGCAGGACGTCCTGAGCGGCCACATTGACGTTGTATATGAGTTTTTCATCCATGATCGAATTCTGGAGCGAGTGTCAGGCTTTGAGGACCTTCGATTCTACGATTTTCACTGGTCCGGGCATAGACCTCGGACACGATACCCCGGCGGAGCTCGGAACTTAAGAAATTTACCGGATTACCGATATCGGAGAGAGCAGGTGGATAAACCGAACCATGACGAAAAACTTTGCCATTGCAGTAATTCTGTCCGCACTCGCCGGGCCGGTGTGCGGCGCGTACTGGAAACCGGTCAACGTTACGCGCGAGCGTTCGCTATATATGGACATGGATGCGCTCGCGCGCAACGGCAACATCGTGCAGGCTTGGGACTGGCAAAAATTCAGCAGCGCCCAGGCCGGTTCCGGCTGGGAGGGCAGGTTCTACTGGGTGAAGTCGCTGACCAATTATCACTGCACGCAGCGAACCACCGAAGTGGTCCTTAAGGTTTATTTGGGCAATGATGGCGTCGAAATCAAGCGCATGCACCTGGAAGGTTTGCAGTTTCCCGCTTCAGTCGAGCCCGATTCCGTGCGGGAAAAATTACTCGTACTGGCCTGCAATCCGCCCGAGCCCACTGCCAGGAAGCCGATTCCTGTTGAATCCGTCAGGGAACCCGAAGCGAAACCCGTTGCGGATTCCGCGCTCAAAACTGATCCTGTTGAGCCCAATGGCAGCACAGCTGCGGTCGAAGCGCAATCAGCAAGACCAGCCGCCCGGATGGCGAAACCGGCACCAACGCCGAAGGTATCAGCTCGCCGCCCGCAGGCACGCGCGGTCCGAAAAATATCCCTGAAACCCCGCACCGCGCGTGTGCAATTGGCCAAAGCCAGGGTTCGGCTTCAGGCAGAGTGCCCCGCCCTTGATCCGCCGACGACACCGGGTGCGATCGCCCTGCCGGAACCTGCGCCGGCGCAACCGACCTATGTCGGGGCTGCAATGTTCGATTGAGCTATCGCATTTTCGAGTACGCGGTTGGCGTCAGGATCAGATTGGTGATGTGAGTCGTGAGCGGGCCGTCCTTCTCGGTATCCGCGCGGATCGCCAGCCAGTCCGAATGCGTCACAAAAGCGTTCCACTTCTGATCGCGCTCCGCCAGATTTTCCCACTCCAGAATGTAATAGAGGTCGTTGTTGCTCTCGCCGATGGCGGTGGTCCAGAAGCCTACGGGACGAATGTCAAAGCGCTCCCACATTTTCAGCGTGTGATTTGAGAATCGCGCGTTGAGTGCCGGCAGCTTGCCGGGGAATGCATGATAGATACGCAGTTCGTAAATCATGTCGTCAGGATCCTTAGGTTTGTGGATGAAAAACGCGAACTCGGATGACTAATAGCGTTTTGTAAGAGTCAGGCTGTTGCCTTGCTGGCGCATTTCCAGCCGACCCAGAAAACTCATACCCAGCAACACCACCGGCATGGCACTGCCTTCGTGAACCACGCCATCGATGTTCTGCAGCGTAATGTCGCCCAAACTGACTTTACCGAGCTTCACCTTGTAAATGGGGGCGACGCCGTTGGCGGTCTGTGAGTAGCCGCGTTCCCCGGCGAGATAATTGACCCCGGCGCGACGTGCATCTTCCAGGTTCATCGACACCATGGTTGCTCCGGTATCGACCAGAAACCGGACGGAAGCCCCGTTAATGCTGCCCAAAGTTACGAAATGTCCGTTCTTGTCCGGCAACAGGACTACGCTGGCGCGTGCATTCGGGACTGAGAGCGTGCTGTAGATTCCGTCGCCGATGCGCAATCGTTGCCGTTTGCCTTCAATCGAAACCACGGCCTCCTCACTGCTTGAACTGATGAGCTTTACGCCCGCGTAAGTTTCTCCGACGCGCAGGGTGCGTGGCTTTCCCTTGTCCACGATCAGCATGGCTTTGTCCGGAAACAAGGCCACGACGCTGACCTCGACCGCCTGTGCCTGCGCGCACAGAATCAGAAGCCCGAGTAAAACTCGCGTAACATTTGCGGCACTGGAAAGCATGAATATTCCTTGCCTGTGAAACCGATTGCTATCTTTCGTCATTCACCCACCGAAGGGCCGGGCTATTTTGCCATGTATCTCGATGCGCGCAGCCTGCCGTGGAAAATCATCGCCATCGACCAGGGCGAGACCGTGCCCTCGGACAGCACCGCGTTCAGCGGCCTGGCATTTATGGGCGGCCCCATGAGCGCCAATGACGATCTGCCCTGGATCGGACCGGTGCTTGAGCTGATTCGCCATGCGATGGCAGAGGATGTCCCGGTCCTCGGGCATTGCCTGGGAGGGCAGTTGATGTCGAAAGCGCTCGGAGGCACGGTTGCGCGCAATCCGCTCAAGGAAATTGGCTGGGGTGAAATCGAAGTGGCCAACAACCCGCAAGCCCGCGCGTGGTTCGGACGTGACCTCAAGCGATTCGAATCTTTTCATTGGCATGGCGAAACCTTCAGCATTCCACCCGGCGCGGTGCGCATCATGGGCAACCGCAATTGTGAGAATCAGGGTTTCGTCACTGGCAAAAATCTCGGCATGCAATGCCATGTCGAGATGACCGAAGAACTCATCGAAAGCTGGTGTAAGTCCGGCGCGGAGGAGATTGCGACGGCGAAAAGCCCCACGGTGCAGACGCAAGATGAAATGCGCCGTGGCATGGCAGAGAAACTGGCCACGCTGCGCACTGTTGCCACGCGCCTGTACGACCGCTGGGTGGAGGGGGTGAAGGGTGAAAGGTGAACAGAAAATATGCGCCGCTGCGCGGCGCTCTTCACCTCGCCCCTGCTTTTCCCCCTAGCCCCTGATTCTCCTCAGTCCCTGAAATTCTTGAACTGCACCGGAAAGTCGGTGATGGTCTTTTTCATCAGGGTGATGACTTGCTGTAGATCGTCCTTTTTGGTTCCGGAAACGCGCACGGCGTCGCCCTGAATGCTGGCTTGCACCTTGAGTTTGGCGTCTTTGATGAGTTTCTGGATTTTCTTTCCCAGCTCCTGATCGATGCCCACTTTTACCGTGATCACCTGCTTCGCCTTGTCCCCTCCGATGGATTCGACCTTGCCGCGCTCCAGGCAGCGCACGTCCACTGCGCGCTTGGCGAGTTTGCCGATCAGCACCTCGTAGACCTGGCCGATCTTGAAGTTGTCGTCGGCGAATACGATCAGTGTGTTCTCGGTATGTTCGACGCGTGCGTCCGATCCTCTGAAGTCGAAGCGGTTGGTGACTTCCTTGTTGGTCTGTTCGAGCGCATTGCGAAGCTCGACCTGATTGACTTCGGAGATGATGTCGAAACTGGGCATGGCCTATCCTCTTCTATCCCTGAAGCGTCCAGTTGCTTGCGCCGGAGATTAGCCGCCTCATTTTCTTCCGCGGCGTTTGGCGCCGATGCGCAGGCGCAGGGCATTCAGGCGGATGAAGCCGGCGGCGTCCGCCTGGTTATAGGCGCCCTTGTCGTCATCGAAGGTGGCAATGCGCGCATCGAAAAGCGAATCGGATTTCGAGGCGCGGCCGACCACCAGCACCGTGCCTTTGTAGAGCTTCAGGCGCACGGTGCCGTTCACCGTTGCCTGAGAGTTGTCGATCAGGCTTTGCAGCAACAGGCGCTCCGGACTGAACCAGTAGCCGTTGTAAATCATGCGTGCGTAGCGCGGCATCAGGTCATCTTTCAATGCCAGCACTTCGCGATCAAGCGTGATGGATTCGATGGCGCGATGCGCCTTGAGCATGATGCTGCCGCCGGGTGTTTCGTAACAGCCGCGGGATTTCATGCCGACATAGCGGTTTTCCACGATGTCGAGACGGCCGATGCCGTGCTTGCCGCCGATCTGGTTGAGTTTTGCGAGGACTTGCGCCGGGGTCATTTTTTTGCCGTTGATGGCAACGATGTCGCCTTTGCGGTATTCGAGCTCGACATGTTCCGGCCGGTTGGGCGCTTTTTCCGGCGACACCGTGATGCGCCACATGGAATCTTCCGGCTCGAAGTCCGGGTCTTCGAGAATGCCGCCTTCGTAGGAAATATGCAGCAGATTGGCATCCATTGAGTAGGGCGCGCCGCCGCCTTTGCGCTTTTTGAAGTCAACCGGAATCCCATGCTGGTCGGCATAAGCGAGCAACTTGTCGCGCGAGAGCAGATCCCATTCGCGCCAGGGCGCGATGATTTTTACGTCGGGCATCAGCGCGTAGGCGCCGAGTTCAAAGCGCACCTGATCGTTGCCCTTGCCGGTGGCGCCGTGGGAGACGGCGTCCGCCCCGGTCTTGCGTGCGATTTCCACCAGGCGCTTGGCGATCAGCGGGCGCGCGATCGAGGTGCCAAGCAGGTATTCGCCTTCGTACAAGGCGTTGGCGCGAAACATCGGGAACACGAAGTCACGTACGAATTCCTCGCGCAGGTCTTCGACGAAAATCTGGCGCACACCGAGTTTTTTCGCTTTGCGCCGCGCCGGCTCGACTTCTCCGCCCTGGCCGATGTCGGCGGTGAAGGTCACGACTTCGCAGTGATACGTATCCTGCAACCATTTTAGGATCACCGACGTGTCCAGACCACCTGAGTAGGCGAGTACGACTTTCTGGATCGGTTTGTCCGCGATTTTCTTCTTCACGTTGCTCCTTGATATTTTCAGGTCAGACTCTGTTTGGATTGTCATCTCCGCCCAGGTCGCCCTGGAACTCGCCATCCATCCACTCTCCTTCCAGCAACTTGCCGTCGGCGCTGCGGTAGCGGCCCTGGCCGTGCGGCTGGCCATTCATCCACTGTCCCTCGTACCAGCTTCCATCGGCGGCGTCGAAGCGGCCAGTGCCGTCTTGCAGGCTGTGTTTCCAGTCGCCGGAATAACGGCCTTCCTCGCGCGTGAGCGTGCCCTTGCCTTCGGCCCAGCCCATCACCAGGCTGCCTTCATAGCGGTCGGCAATCTTGCCGTTGACCGTCCATACCAGCACGCCTTCGCCATTGGCCAGTTTGTTTTTGCATACCCCGCTCCAGGTGATGGTTTCGCTCGTCTGCGGGAACGGATTGGCGACTTTGCAGCCATTGGCGTCGGCAATCCAGGCGATGTCCTCATCGGCCGGCAAGCCGATGACCGGCAGCAGCAGGGACAGTAACAGTGCAATGCGGGAAATGTTTAGGCGGTTCATGATCACTCCTGTTGGATAGGGCCGAGTATTAGATATTCCATCAAAGCTTTCTGGGTGTGCAAGCGATTTTCCGCTTCATCCCAGACCACACTTTGCGCACCGTCGATGACTTCCGACGCGACCTCCTCGCCGCGATGCGCCGGCAGGCAGTGCATGAACAAGGCGTCGCCATTTGCGTGCCTCATCATTTCAGCGTCCACCTGCCAGTCTTCGAAGTCGCGTTTTCGTTCCTCGTTTTCCGCCTCGAATCCCATGCTGGTCCAGACGTCGGTGGTGACCAGGTCGGCGGCGCGCGCCGCATCCATCGGGTCGGCAAACTGCTCGTAGTGGTCGTTGCCGTACAGACCGGCACGCTCCGGCTCGACTTCGTAGCCCGGAGGAGTGGATACATGAACGTTGAAATCAAGAACTTCGGCTGCTTGCAACCAGGTATTGCAGACGTTGTTCGAGTCGCCGATCCAGGCCACGGTCTTGCCTTTAATCGGGCCGCGATACTCAATATAGGTGTAGATGTCGGCAAGGATCTGACAGGGATGATATTCGTTGGTGAGTCCGTTGATGACCGGTACCCGCGAATGCGCCGCGAAACGCTCGATGATTTCCTGCTCGAAAGTGCGGATCATGACGATATCGCACATGCGCGAAATCACTTGCGCGGCGTCTTCCACCGGCTCCCCGCGACCGAGTTGGGAATCGCGCGTGCTGAGAAAAATGGCTGATCCCCCGAGTTGCTGCATGCCGGCCTCGAACGACAAACGGGTGCGCGTGCTCTGCTTTTCGAAAAGCATCACCAGGGTGCGGTCGAACAGCGGCTGAAAGGGTTTGTAGGCCTTGAACTGCTGTTTGATCCAGCGCGTGCGCTCAAATACCCGCTCGAGTTCCGCAAGCGAGAAATCCTTGAACTGCAAAAAATGTTTCGGCGTCGGCATGGCGTCAGTGACAAATCCGGATGGTCAATCCTGCATATCGCGACAACGCGATGTACCGGCCGCTCCAGATGGTCTTCAAGTGATACATCAATTCGGTCGGGTTGCCGTTTTGCCCGGGTCCAAAATGCACACGGCGGCAAAAAGCCGCCGTGTGCTTTGTCGGGCATGTAGGGATACTCAAGCATCCGAAATTATCCGAATCGACTCCCGGACGCAAGCCTTTGTGCCTTTATGCCGGTCGAGCGGGGGTGTGAACGGCGGGAAGCGGATTTCTTCGCTCGCAATCGTCAATGTTGCCCGTTCAGGAGCCGTTGTTAGTATGGGCGAGCTGGGTTATTGCCCTGGCGAAACGATGGAAACAACTCCTTAACGACAGCGAAAACCGGATGCGACAGTGGCTTGGTGACCGCAGGGCCATCAATTAAATATATTTATAATCAATTATATAAAGCCGAGTAATCCAGTCGCGGAAAGCGATTTGGTGCGCCGCAAGAACGTGCTAGCATGCGCGGCATTCGTGATTCGAAATTCTCTGGTCGGCACATTCCAAGCTCCCAACAATCCATGTCCGGCCCTCCCATTGTAGAAATCGTGATTATTGGCAAGACTTCCAGCGGCGAGGTCTTCCGGCCGAGCGACTGGGCCGAGCGGCTCTGCGGTTGCATGTCCTTGTTCGGTGAAGATCAGCGCATCAGCTATTCTCCGTATCTGAAACCAATCATCTCCGCAGGCGTCAGGTGCGTCGCGGTAGACCGCCGGCTCGAGCAAATGAGCCCCGAGGCATACCAGTTCCTGATGACGTTTTGTAGTGACAATGAGTTGCAAACGCGCGCGGGCAGACACGAAATTCGCCAGTCGCCGCCAGCCCGGACCGATGCCGCTGTGCTCACGGACATCAAGGCCTTCTGAAATTCACGACTTGTGCCGTTGGCAATGAATAAAACAAAAGGCCCGCTGCAGCGGGCCTTTTTGATTACTCGGACGTTGCTTCTCAGGCCATTGCCTTGACGGCGGCCGCCAAACGGCTCTTTTGCCGTGAAACCGTATTCTTGTGCACGATGCGCTTGTCCGCGATCGAATCGATCCGGCTTTGCGACAACTGGAACTGTGCCTGAGCCGCCTTCTTATCGCCTGCGGCAATCGCCTTTCTCACATTCTTGATGGCCGTGCGCAATTCCGTGCGCTGGCCTGCATTGTGGGCGCGACGGTGTTCTGCCTGGCGGGCGCGTTTCTTAGCGGAGGCGATATTGGCCATTGAGAGCTTCCTTTAACCGGGGGAGGGCTGCTGAAAAGGGCGCCATGGTACTGTCCCGGCAGGGGATTTGCAACCAGATTGCGGCTACCGTGCGCTTTGCCTGCTGGAGCGCCCTGGTCCCAGCCCTCATGCGGACAGGATGGATCGCTCGGTTACAATCCGCAGCCTATGGCCCCACCCCTCATACGTTCATGAATTTGCTCAAGACCTTGGCGACCATCAGCAGCATGACACTGGTGTCGCGGATTCTGGGATTCGTGCGCGATGCGGTGATCGCCCGGTCGTTCGGGGCGGGAATGTATACCGACGCCTTTTTTGTCGCGTTTCGCCTGCCAAACCTGCTGCGGCGGCTGTTTGCCGAAGGCGCGTTTGCCCAAGCCTTTGTACCCATACTCGGGGAATACCGTAATACGCGCAGCCCCGAAGAAACGCGCGTTCTGGTCGATCATGTGGCCACACTGCTGGGCGTGGTGCTGATCATGGTCTCCGCGCTTGGCATGATTGTCGCGCCGCTGATCGTTTATCTGACCGCGCCGGGATTCGCGGGAAGCCCGGACAAGTTCGCGGTCACGGTGCAATTGTTGCGCATTACCTTTCCCTACATCTTGTTCATCTCGCTGACCTCGTTTGCGGGCAGTATTCTGAACACTTGGAGCCGTTTCTGGGTGCCGGCGTTCACTCCGGCGCTGCTCAACGTGTCATTCATTGGCTTTGCGTTATGGCTGGCACCGCATTTCGATCCACCGGTTTTGGCCCTGGGCTGGGCCGTGTTCGTGGGTGGCCTGCTGCAACTGGGTTTTCAGCTCACCTTCCTGTCCCGGATCGGCATGCTGCCGCGCTGGCGTTTCAATCTGAAAGATGCCGGCGTCTGGAGAGTGCTCAAGCTCATGGGTCCTTCGGTTTTTGGCGTTTCAATCGGTCAGATCAGCCTGCTGATCAACACCGTTTTCGCCTCGTTTCTGATTACCGGCAGCGTCTCCTGGCTCTATTACGCCGACCGGCTTATGGAGTTCCCGACCGGATTGCTGGGCGTGGCCCTGGGCACGATCCTGTTGCCAAGTCTGACGCGCAGTGTCGCGGAAAAAACCACCGAGGAATATTCACGACTGCTCGACTGGGGGCTGCGCCTCACCTTCATGCTGGCACTGCCCTGTGCCGTGGCGCTGGCGATGCTCGCCGTGCCCCTGATCGCGACCTTGTTTCATTACGGCGCCTTTGACGTGAACGACGTGATGATGACGCGCGAAGCCTTGGTGGCTTATAGCGTGGGCCTGCTCGGACTGATTCTGGTCAAAGTGCTCGCCCCGGGTTTCTATGCACGTCAGAACGTGCGTACTCCGGTCAAGATCGGACTGATTACGCTCGCGGCCACGCAGGCGCTGAACCTGGCTTTCATCGGTCCCTTGCGCCATGCCGGCCTGGCGTTGGCGATTTCCTTGGGTGCCTGCATCAATGCCGGGCTGCTCTACACCATGTTGCGCCGGCACGACATCTTTCACCCGCGACCGGGCTGGGCGTTTTTCCTCGCCAGGCTGGCGCTGGCGGTGGCAGTGATGGCCGCGCTGTTATGGTGGGCCATGGGAACGCATGACGACTGGCTGGGCGCCACGGCGTGGTGGCGCGTCTGGCAGCTTTCATTGCTCGTCGGGCTGGGTGTGGCGAGTTATTTCGGCAGCCTGTGGCTGCTGGGTTTTCGGCTGCGCGATTTCGCGAAGCGGGCGCTCTGAGACTCGGCGCCTCGCCGCCTCCACGGCAAAAAATTACCTTATACCCTGGCGTGCATGGCCTCATCCACCACTTTACGGGTGAGGTGGGGTGCGAACATTTCGATGAAGTCGTAGGTAAACCCGCGCAGATAACTGTTCTTGCGGATGCCGATGCGGGTGGTGCTGGGCTCGAACAAGTGGCTCGCGTCGATGGCACGCACATGGTTGTCGCGCTTCGGGTCGTAAGCCATCATGGCGACGATGCCCACGCCCAATCCCAGCTCCACGTAAGTCTTGATGACATCGGCGTCAATGGCGGTGAGCACAACATTCGGCGTCAGACCCTTCTCGGCAAAAGCCTGGTTGATTTTCGAGCGGCCGGTGAAGGCAAAATCGTAGGTGATGATGGGAAACGCAGCGATGGCCTCGACGGTCAGCTTTTTCAGTTTCAGCAACGGATGGCCTGGTTGCACCAGAATGCAGCGGTTCCACTTGTAACAGGGCAACATCACCAGGTCCTTGTATGACTCGATGGCCTCGGTGGCAATGGCGATGTCGGATTCACCCGAAGTCACCATTTCGGAGATCTGCGTCGGGCTGCCCTGGCGCAGGGACAGATGTACTTCGGGATAGCGCTTCTTGAAGCGCTGAATGACCTGCGGAAGCGCATAACGCGCCTGGGTATGCGTGGTGGCGATGGTCAAACTACCGGTGTCTTCCGCGGTGAACTGCTCGCCGACCTGTTTGAGATTTTCCATGTCTTTCAGCATGCGCTGGGCAATCTCCAGGATCGCCTTGCCCGGTTCGGTGACCGCAACCACGCGTTTGCCGTGGCGGACGAAAATATCGACGCCCAGTTCGTCCTCGAGGTCGCGAATCTGCTTGCTGATGCCCGGCTGCGAGGTGTGCAGCATCTCGGCCGCGCTGGAGAGATTGAGATTCTGGCGTGCGACTTCGCGGATATAGCGCAACTGTTGCAATTTCACGAGATGGGCTCCAGGCCGGGCGACGGCGTCTAAATAATGAATTCGTATTTAATACTAACAGAACAGTCATTGGCATTATAAAAGCCGCGGCTATGATGCGGTCAATTTCAATGGACGGGAATGCCGCTGGCGGGGTGCAGACCCGCATGCCGCCGCATGGGAGTACGCGCCGATTACCCGGCGCATGCGCGGCCAACACTTGGCAAATCATATGGAACTTGGGTACGCCTTTTCTGGACTGCTGGTCGGCATCATCGTCGGACTCACCGGTATCGGTGGCGGTTCGCTGATGACGCCGCTGCTGGTGCTGGTGTTCGGCGTGCCTCCGGCAACGGCGGTGGGCACCGATCTGCTGTATGCCTCCATCACCAAAGGCACCGGTGTTTTTGTGCATGCGCGGCGCGGCAATGTGGACTGGAAACTGGTCGGATGGATGGCGGCGGGCAGCATTCCCGCCGCTTTGATTGCGCTGGCTGTTCTGAAAACGATCGGTGTCGATAGTACTCAGGTCAGTGGCCTTATCATCGGATCTCTCGGCATCGCGCTGATCCTCACCGCGCTGGCGATTCTGTTCAAGGAACAGTTGCAGAATATAGGCCGGATGGGCGCAGGCAAAGACTGGCGCGAGCGTCACATCGTGCCGGTTACCATCGTGGTTGGCGCGGTAATCGGAGCGCTGGTGACCTTGAGTTCGGTCGGCGCGGGCGCGGTGGGCGTGGCGGCGCTGTTCTGGTTGTATCCGCTGCTGCCCGCTTCGCGCATTGTCGGCAGCGACATTGCCCACGCGGTGCCGCTGACGGCGGTGGCTGGCCTGGGGCATGTCTTCGTGGGCTCGGTGGACTGGCAGTTGCTCGGCAATCTGCTGATCGGTTCGCTGCCGGGCATCTATATCGGCAGCCACCTGAGCGGACGCATCGCCGAACACTGGTTGCGCCCGGCGCTGGCCACCATGCTGGCGCTGGTGGGCGGCAAGCTGGTCTGGGCCAATCTGGTCTGATTAAGTTTATAGTGTTGCGCGCGAAAATTTTTCCAAAAGTATAAACATCACCATGTACGTCTATGATCAGATCGATCGCAACATCGTCAACGAACGCGTCGCGCAATACCGAGATCAGGTGCGCCGTTTTCTCGCCGGTGACTTGAGCGAGGACGAATTCCGGCCGCTGCGCTTGCAAAACGGCTTGTACATCCAGCGCCATGCACCGATGTTGCGCGTGGCCATTCCCTATGGCCTGCTCTCGGCGGCGCAGTTGCGCATGCTCGCGCACATTGCGCGGCGCTATGACCGCGGCTATGGACATTTCACCACGCGCCAGAACATCCAGTACAACTGGCCCAGGCTGGAAGATTCCCCGGACATCCTCGCCGATCTGGCTTCGGTCGAAATGCACGCCATCCAGACCAGCGGCAACTGCGTGCGCAATATCACCTCGGATGAATTTGCCGGAGTAGCGCCTGACGAAGTGCTTGACCCGCGTCCGCTGTCCGAAATCCTGCGGCAGTGGTCCACGTTTCATCCCGAGTTCGCCTTCCTTCCGCGCAAGTTCAAGATCGCGGTGAACGGCGCGGCGGAAGACCGGGCGGCGACGGCGTTCCACGACATCGGCTTGTATCTGTGCCGCGCGCCGGACGGCGAGATTGGCATGCGCGTATTGGTCGGCGGCGGCATGGGCCGCACTCCGATCGTCGGCCCGATCATTCGCGAGTTTCTGCCGTGGCGGCACATGAACACCTATATCGAGGCGGTGCTGCGCGTGTACAACCGCCATGGCCGTCGCGACAATTTGTACAAGGCGCGCATCAAGATTCTGGTCAAGGCTCTGGGCACCCAGGAATTCGCGCGCCAGGTGGAGGAAGAATGGGCGCTTACCCGCGACGGTCCGGATACGCTGACGGACGCGGAACTGGCGCGTGTAACCGCGTATTTCGCCGCGCCCGATTACGCCAGTCGTCCCGCCAGCGAGAGCGAATTCACCTGCCAGATTGGCACTGACCGCGCATTCGCGCGCTGGGCCGGGCGTGCCGTGCAGGCGCACCGCGTTCCGGGTTATCGCACGGTGGTGTTGTCGCTGAAGAAAACCGGTGTGCCGCCGGGTGACGCTACCGCCGAGCAGATGGAACAAGTCGCCGGTTGGGCGGAGCGTTTCGGTTTCGGCGAAGTGCGCGTGTCACATGAGCAGAATCTGATTCTGCCCGACGTGCGCGCCCAGGAATTGTTCACGTTGTGGCAGGAAGCGCGCGCGGCGGGACTGGCGACGCCGAACCTTGGCCTGCTGACCGACATCATCGCCTGCCCGGGCGGGGATTTCTGCTCGTTGGCGAACGCCAAATCCATTCCCATCGCGGAGGCGATTCAGCGCCGCTTCGATGACCTGGATTATCAGCACGACATCGGTGAGCTCAATATCAATATTTCCGGTTGCATGAATTCCTGCGGCCATCACCACGCCGGGCATATCGGCATTCTCGGCGTTGATAAGGACGGCGAGGAGTGGTACCAGATTTCCGTAGGCGGCGCCGACGGCTCGCGGGCCGGACGCGGACGCAGCGCCATCGGCAAAGTCATCGGACCTTCGTTCAAGGCCGATGACATGCCCGATGTGATCTCCCGGCTGGTGGATATTTATCTTGGGCAGCGCGAAGCCGATGAGCGCTTCATCGATACCGTCGCGCGGCTTGGCATTGCGCCGTTCAAGTCCGGGGTATATGGCTCGCCCCTGCGCATGAGCGCGCCGCTACCGCAGGGAGCACTCGCCGATGTCTGAGATTATTTTGCGCGACACCGTGGTAACGGATGACTGGCAGATTCTGCGTCCGCTGGAGAATGAACCGGCATCGCTTCCGTCCGGACGCATCGTCGTTGCGCTCAAGGTGTGGATCGACCAACAAGCCGCATTGGCGACACGCGGCAATGTTGGCGTCTGGCTGGCGGGCGCCGACGACCCGGCGCAGATCGCGCCGTTCCTGCCCTGGCTGCCACTGGTTGCGATCGATTTTCCGAAGTTTACCGATGGCCGTGGCTATTCCATCGCGTACCTGCTGCGTTCGCGGTTTGGCTACAAAGGCGAATTGCGCGCGATCGGCGATGTGCTGGCGGATCAGCTTTTTTACATGAAGCGGGTTGGATTCGACGCCTTTGCCGTGCGCGCCGACAAGAATATCCGGCAGGCCTTGCTTAGCCTGCGCCCGTTCACCGATGCTTATCAGGGCTCCTGGGATAATGCGGTGCCGGCATTTCGCCGCCATAATCGCGCCTGGCCGGCGCAGAGCAAGTCATGAAGGAAACCACCATGACCCAGGCGCAGGCACTCTCCGATCCACATGATCGCAGTTATCCGTCTGATACATTGGTATCGCGCTTGAAGGAAATCGCTGGCGAATTTCACAATGTCGCTTTCGCCAGCAGCCTGGGTTTGGAAGACATGGTGGTGGCCGACGCCATCTTCTCGGAAAATTTACCGTTCACCGTATTTACGCTCGATACCGGGCGGCTGCCGCGGGAAACGCTGGAACTGCTGGAGCAGATGTGCCGCCATTACGGGCGCGAAGTGGAAATCTTCCGACCCAGGGAAGGCGATGTTGCGGCCTACGTGGCAGCGCACGGGATCAATGCCTTCTATGAAAGCGTGGAGTTGCGCAAGAGTTGCTGTCACCTGCGCAAGGTGAAGCCTCTGGCGCAGGCGCTCGTGGGTCGCGATGCCTGGGTCACCGGCCTGCGCCGCGCCCAGTCCGTTACGCGCACGGAGGTGGCGCTGCGCGAATTCGATGCTGCGCACGGTCTGGTCAAATTCAACCCGCTGGCGGACTGGAACGAAGCGCAGGTATGGGCTTACATACGCGAACGTAAAGTGCCATATAACCCCTTGCACGAGCGTGGCTATCCGTCCATCGGCTGCGACCCCTGCACACGCGCGATCCGCCCCGGCGAAGACCCGCGCGCCGGGCGCTGGTGGTGGGAGTCCAGGGACAGCAAGGAGTGCGGGCTTCACGTCGCGCCGTCCGTTCAATCCCGTGAAGGAACAGCAAAGTGAGCCACGTAATGCCGATCGAAACCACGCGCCTGAGCCATCTCGACTGGCTGGAGTCGGAGTCTATCCATATCCTGCGCGAAGTGGCGGCGGAATGCAGCAATCCGGCTCTGCTGTTTTCCGGCGGCAAGGATTCCATCGTGATGCTGCGGCTGGCGGAAAAAGCCTTCCGCCCCGGCAAGTTTCCCTTCCCACTGCTGCATATTGATACTGGACACAACTTCCCCGAAGTTATCGCTTTCCGCGATGTGCGCGCCGCCGACCTCGGCGAGCGCCTGGTGGTCGGCCACATGGAAGACTCTATCCGCGCCGGCCGCGTGCGCCTGCGCTCGGCAGACGAAAGCCGCAACGTACACCAGTCAGTCACGCTGCTTGATGCCATTGCCGAGCATGGTTTCGACGCCTGTATCGGTGGCGCGCGGCGTGACGAGGAAAAGGCGCGTGCGAAAGAGCGCATTTTTTCCTTTCGCGACGAATTCGGCCAGTGGGATCCGAAGAACCAGCGCCCGGAGTTATGGAGCCTGTACAACACGCGCGTACACAAGGGTGAAAACATCCGCGTATTCCCGATCAGCAACTGGACCGAACTCGATGTCTGGCAATACATTGAGCGCGAGCAACTGGAAGTACCGTCGATTTATTACGCGCACCGTCGCGAAGTCGTGCGCCGCCCGGGCGGACTGTTGCCGGTGTCAGACCTGGTGCCGCTAAAGGCCGGCGAAAAGGTGGAAACCGTGTCGGTGCGCTTTCGCACCGTCGGCGACATGACCTGCACCTGTCCCGTGGAATCCAGCGCCGCCAACGCGGCGCAGATCATTGTCGAAACCGCGACGACACGCATCACCGAGCGTGGCGCGACCCGCATGGACGACCAGACTTCCGAGGCCTCGATGGAGCTGCGCAAGAAAGAAGGTTATTTCTAATGTCCGCCATCGACAATATGCAACCCATCGATACCGGCATGCTGCGCTTTTCCAGCGCCGGCAGCGTGGACGACGGCAAGAGCACGCTTATCGGGCGCTTACTCTACGATACCAAGGCGATCTTCGAGGATCAGCTGTCCTCGATGGAGAAATCCAGCCGCCGTCGCGGACAGACGGAAATTGACCTGTCGCTGCTGACCGATGGACTGCTCGCCGAGCGCGAGCAAGGCATTACCATCGATGTGGCTTACCGCTATTTCGCCACGCCCTCGCGCAAGTACATCATCGCCGACACACCCGGCCACGAGCAGTACACGCGCAACATGGTGACCGGGGCATCAACCGCGGACCTGGCCATCGTGCTGGTGGATGCGCGCAAGGGTCTGCTCACGCAGTCGCGCCGCCATGCCTATATCGCCAGCCTGCTGCGTATCCCGCATGTGGTGCTGGCGGTGAACAAGATGGATCTGGTCGATTACTCGCAAGAGATGTTCGATGACATTCGCCGTGCGTTCGATGAATTCGCGCGCGAACTTGATTTCTTCCGCGTCGATGCGATACCCATGTCGGCACTGAACGGCGACATGGTGGTCGCGCGCTCGGGCAACATGCCTTGGTACAGCGGACCAACCCTGCTGGAAATTCTCGAAAGCGCGGAAGTGGCGCGCTCCGCCGTGCACGGGCAGTTGTTCTTTCCGGTGCAACTGGTATCCCGCCCCGGGGATAGCGGCGTGGCGGACGCGCGCGGCTACGCCGGGCGCATCGAGTCGGGCAACATCGGCGCAGGAGACGCCATCACCGTATTGCCCTCCGGCCAAACCTCGCGCGTGCGCGCGGTGCGCACCTTCGAGGGTACGGTCGAGCGCGCGCAGGCGCCGCAATCCGTCACTGTGATTCTGGAAGACCAGCTCGATATTTCGCGCGGCGAAGTGCTGACCGCGAAGGGCGCTTCATTAACCGTGGCGCGGGAATTCGAGGCCACCCTGTGCTGGCTTGCGACCGAACCTTACAGCCGCGAGCGGCGTTATCTGATCAAGCAGGGCGCGCGCGTTACCAAAGCCGCGTTCGGCACACCGCAATATCGCACCAATGTGAACACGCTGGCGCAGGAGCCGGTCGACGTTTTCGTGCTTAACGACATTGGGCGCGTGTCGGTGAAAACCGCTCAGCCGATGGCATTCGAGCCTTACCGGATCAACCGCGCGGCAGGCAGTTTCATCGTCATTGACGAATCGAACAACAATACGGTTGCCGCCGGACTCATCGGTTAGGCAAACGAGTCGATTCATGGGCAAGGTTTATCTGATAGGCGCCGGACCCGGCGCGGTGGATTTGATTACCGTGCGCGGGGCGGATCTGCTGCGCCGCGCGGATGTCGTCTTCCACGATGCGTTGGTGCAGCCCGGGATGCTCGCGCTCGCGGCACAGGCAAGGCAGGTTGCCGTCGGTAAGCGTTGCAGCGGCGTTTCCACCGACCAGCGCTTCATCAATCGCAATCTGGTTGAAGCTGCCGCGAAATACGCGATCGTGGTCCGATTGAAAGGCGGCGATCCGATGTTGTTCGGGCGCGCTCAGGAAGAAATCGAGGCGTTGGAATCCGCCGGCGTGGAATACGAAATCGTGCCCGGCGTCACCTCGGCGCTGGCCGCCAGCGCGGAACTGGGCATATCGCTGAGCGCGCGTGGGGTGAGTCGCAGCGTGGTCTTCGCCACGCCCAGAGTCGGCGAAGGCGAGGACGTGAGCGACTGGGCGCCGGCGGTGGTCGAGGCCGATACCGCCGTGTTGTACATGGCACTTGGTCAAGCCACGGCAATCGCCGCGATTTTGCAGGCGCAGGGGATGTCAGGCTCAACACCGGTTGTGATGGTCGAGAATGCCTCCCTGCCCGCTGCCCGACATGCCGCTTGCATCCTGCGCGAACTCGGCGACGCCGCTCGGACATTGAACGGCCCGGCGCTGCTTCTGTTCGGCGAGGTGTTTGGCAGGCGCGCGCAGGCTTTGATGGAGGAGCAGCAAGGGGCGGGGCAACCATTGCTAGAGGCGATGCCGATGAGGGCAACCCCGCGCTGACCGAGGTGCATGGCTTCGCCGGGGCGCCCGGGTCGGCTACACTGGCTCCATAGTCCCAACCGGCGCTCGTTGTGTGAATCACCAGACTCGCTCGGCCATTGTCTTGTTCGCTCATGGCGCCCGCGATCCGTCATGGGCGGAACCCTTCCAGCGCATGGTGGCGCGGTTGCGCCAAAGGCAGCCCGGCACGCGCGTCGAACTGGCGTTTCTGGAAATGATGGAACCGACACTCGAGTCGGCGGTGGCGCAACTGGCCGCTGCCGGCATCGCGCAAGTCAGTGTCGTTCCGCTGTTTCTCGCCCAGGGCGGACATCTCAAGCAAGACCTGCCGCGCTTGTTGGGTGAGATCCGCAAGCAGTATCCGGCGCTGCGCATTGATGTGACGAGCGCGATCGGTGACTCGGAAGAACTCACCAATGCGATTGCAGACTGGGCGCTGGAGAGGCATTTGTCCCACCGTAGCTGACCAACCACCTCGTCCCGATTTGGACAAAACCGCGCTGCACTGCGCCGAAAGCCGCTAAAATCCGGGCTTTTGATCGGCTGGATATGCGAGTTTTTCGGGGCATCCCGGCGCGGGCAGACGTTCCCATCGCGCTGACCATTGGCAATTTCGACGGTGTCCATCTTGGGCATCGCGCGATGATTGCGCGCCTGGGGGCTATCGCGCGTCGGCACGGCTTGCCGGTTGCCGTCATGACCTTCGAACCCCAGCCTCAGGAGTTTTTTGCACCCGATCAGGCACCCGCACGCCTGACCTCCCTGCACGAAAAGCTGGAAATCCTGCGCGAATGTGGCGTGGATCGTGTCTACGTTCGCCGCTTCGATTACCCGTTCGCGCAACTGACCACCGACGATTTCGTCTTGCGCGTTCTGCGCGATGCTCTGGCGGTGCGCTGGCTGCTGGTTGGAGACGATTTTCGTTTCGGTGCGCGGCGCTCCGGCGATTTCACCATGCTCCGGGCGCTGGCATCGCGCACCGGCTTCGAAGTCGAGGCGGTGAGCAGTATCGCGGTGGCGGGGGAACGAGTTTCCAGCACGGCGATTCGCGCCCGTCTGGAGCAGGGAAACCTCTCGGGAGCGCAACAACTTCTTGGGCGGCCTTATACGATCAGCGGCCGAGTCGTCGGTGGCGACAAACTGGGCTCAAGAATCGGTTATCCGACCGCGAATGTACAACTGAAGAGACTCAAGGCGCCGCTGTCCGGCATCTTTGTCGTGGAAGTAGACGGTCTTGCAGCGCAACCACTGCCCGGCGTGGCCAGCCTGGGAGTGCGCCCGACGGTGAAGGAACGCGGCCATCCGACGCTGGAAGTGCACCTGTTCGATTTCAATGCGCGCATTTACGGCCGGCGCATCAGTGTGCGCTTTCTGAAGAAGCTGCGCGATGAGCAGAAATTCTCCAGCGTCGATGCGCTGGTGGCGCAGATGGATCTGGATGCGGCCGCGGCGCGGGAATATTTTCTCGCCGCCAAAACGCAAAGAGCGCAAGGAAATACCTGAACTCGACTGATAATATGGCGCGCTGGCTCAATCCACTCTGAATTGGGTTTCTCCGCGCTGCTATCCTGATGATTTGCGCTACCAGTGATTTCAAATGGCCGACTATAAAAATACCCTGAATCTCCCCGATACCGCATTTCCGATGCGCGGTGACCTCGCCAAGCGCGAACCCGGCTGGGTAAAGCAATGGCAGGACGAAAAGCTCTACGAACGCATTCGCGTGGCGGCAAAAGGCCGGCCCAAGTTCATTCTTCACGACGGCCCGCCTTACGCCAATGGCGACATTCATCTCGGTCACGCGGTGAACAAGATTCTCAAGGACATTGTGGTCAAGTCGAAAACGCTGGCCGGTTTCGACGCGCCCTATGTGCCGGGCTGGGATTGTCACGGCCTGCCGATCGAGCATCAGGTCGAAAAGAAGCACGGCAAGCATCTGCCGGCCGCGCAGTTTCGCAAACTCTGTCGTGAGTTCGCGGCGGAACAGATCGAACGCCAGCGCGCGGATTTCATCCGCCTGGGCGTGCTGGGCGACTGGTTCAATCCGTATCGCACCATGGATTTCAGGAGCGAGGCCGATACCATTCGCGCGCTCGATGCAATCCGTCGCCGGGGATTTTTATACCAGGGCGCCAAACCGGTGCACTGGTGTCTGGATTGCCGCTCCGCTCTGGCGGAAGCCGAAGTCGAGTACGAAGACCGCACTTCGCCGGCTATCGATGTGGCATTCAAGGTGCGCGATAACGCTTCGCTGGCGAAGCGGCTGCGCTTCACGCATATCTACGAGCCGGTCTACGCCGTGATCTGGACCACGACGCCGTGGACGCTGCCGGCCAATCAGGCGGTCTCGGTGCATCCCGAA
Organism: Betaproteobacteria bacterium; assembly: GCA_031362885.1. Classification (GTDB taxonomy): domain Bacteria; phylum Pseudomonadota; class Gammaproteobacteria; order Burkholderiales; family JACQAP01; genus JACQAP01. The sequence goes on along the minus strand of JANLTJ010000175.1, from coordinate 6,259 downwards.
TTCGACTATGTCCTGGTGCGTTTTTCGGCGGGTTTGCTCCTGCTGGCGAAAGAGCGTGCGGAAAAATGTCTGACGGATTATCAGATCAAGGATTATGAGACCGTCGCCGCATTCAAGGGCGCGGATATCGAAAACCTGCAACTCGAACATCCGTTCTACGAGCGTATCGTGCCGGTCGTGCTGGGCGATCACGTCACGCTCGATACTGGTACCGGTCTGGTTCATACCGCGCCCGCGCACGGCGTGGAGGATTTCGCTGTCGGCATGCGTTACCAGTTGCCGGTGGAGAATCCGGTCGATGACGACGGGCGTTTTTTCGACAAAACGCCGCTGGTGGGCGGCCTGCGGGTGTGGGAGGCCAATGCCGTGGTCATCAAGGCGCTGGAAGACAGGCAGCGGCTGATCAGAAGCGACAGCCTGCGCCACAGTTACCCGCATTGCTGGCGGCACAAGACGGCGTTGATTTTCCGCGCCACGCGCCAGTGGTTCATCGGCATGGATCACGGGGAAGGAAAGACCCTGCGCCAGATTGCCTCCAGCGCAGTCGAGGCGACCGCGTTCTATCCATCGTGGGGCCAGGCCAGGCTGGAAGCGATGATTGCCAACCGTCCGGACTGGTGCGTGTCACGGCAGCGCAACTGGGGCACGCCGATGGCATTCTTTGTTCACAAGGAAACCGGCGAGCTCCATCCGCGCAGCAACGAACTGGTCGAGCAAGTTGCGCAGCGCGTGGAGCAGCAGGGCATCGAAGGCTGGTTCTCGCTGGAAACCGGCGAGTTGCTCGGTGCCGAAGCGGCCGAGTACCGCAAGGTGCCCGATACGCTGGATGTCTGGTTCGATTCCGGTTCGACACATGTCTCGGTGCTGGCACGGCGCGACGAGCTCGCGCATCCGGCCGATATGTATCTCGAAGGCTCCGACCAGCATCGCGGCTGGTTCCAGTCCTCGCTGCTGACCGGTTGCGCGATCAACGGCCATGCGCCGTTCAAGGCCTTGCTGACTCATGGCTTTGCCGTTGACGGCCAGGGCCGCAAGATGTCGAAGTCGCTGGGTAACGTCATCGCGCCGCAGAAAGTCATGGACACCCTGGGCGCGGACGCGCTGCGTCTGTGGATTGCCTCGACGGACTATTCCGGCGAGCTGACCATTTCCGACGAAATTCTGAAGCGCGTCGTCGAGGCTTACCGGCGCATCCGCAACACACTGCGTTTTCTGCTCGCCAACCTGGACGATTTCGATCCCCGGGCGCATGCCCTGCCGGTCTCCGAATGGATCGAGATCGACCGCTACGCGCTGCAAATGGCGCAGCGGCTGCAACAACAGGTGGTGAGGGACTACGCGGCATTCGAGTTCCACTACGTGGCGCAGAAGCTGCAAGCGTTCTGCTCTGAAGATCTGGGCGGTTTTTATCTGGATGTTCTCAAAGATCGGCTGTACACGGCGGCGAAAGATTCCAAAGCGCGCCGTTCCGCGCAGAGCGCGCTGCATCACATCACCCACAGCCTGCTGCGCCTGATGGCGCCGGTGCTCTCGTTCACCGCGGACGAAGCCTGGCCGATCTTCACGCGCAACGCGAAGGACAGCGTGCTGCTGCATACCTGGCACGCGTTTCCGGAGGCCGGAGCCGATCTGTGCGCGCGCTGGGATGCCATTCGGGCGGCGCGCTCCGAGGTGCAGAAGGAACTCGAAGCCCTCAGGGCAGCCGGAAGAATCGGATCGTCCCTGCAGGCCGAAGTGGAAGTCCATGCGGAAGGCGAGCGTTTTGCGGTGCTGAATTCTCTCGGAGACGATCTGCGCTTCGTTTTCATCACCTCGCAGGCGAAGCTGGTGCGAGGCGCTGAAAAAATCGTGGTCAATCCCAGCGCCCACCGAAAGTGCGAGCGTTGCTGGCATTACCGTGCGGAAGTGGGCCGGGATGCAGCCCACGCCGACATTTGCGCGCGCTGCACCGCGAATCTGTACGCAACCGGGGAGGCGCGCGTGCATGCGTAGTGTTGCCGCCTGGCTGGGCTTCAGCGCCGTGCTGGTGGTGCTCGACCAGATCAGCAAAGTGGTCATACAGCAGGTGCTGGATCAGGGCGAATCCATTGAAGTTGTTGCGCCGGTATTGACCTTGGTACTGGCTTACAACCCCGGCGCGGCCTTCAGTTTTCTGGCAACGGCCTCGGGCTGGCAGCGCTATTTTTTCGCGGCCATCGCGTTGATCGCCTCAGTGTTGATCATCTACATGATGAACAAGCACCGGTCGGAGCGCCTGTTGTGTTTCGCGCTCGCCCTGGTACTCGGTGGCGCGGTTGGCAATCTCATCGACCGCGTTGCTTATGGCGCAGTGGTGGATTTCGTGCTGGTGCGCTGGCCCGGAGGCCCGGCGTTGTTCGATCCGTGGCCGGCGTTCAACCTGGCGGATTCCTGCATTTCCGTCGGCGCGGTGTTGTTGATCTGGGATAGTTTCCGGCGGCCACGCGCGACAGAAAACCGAAATTAGCAATTGTCGAGACCGTAAATATGCCGAACTGGATGAGAATGATCGCGGTCAAGACCGCGCTCGCGAAACGCGGTGCCAGACCTGCCATGGCCGGCGCCAACCCGCGCATTCCACCGGGACAGAAACAAGTACATGATTTTCCGGTGCTCGATATCGGACTGGCACCGGAAATCTCGCCATCCAGTTGGAATCTGCGGGTATTCGGCATGGTCACGGATGAAATCGAATTCAACTGGAAGACATTCAACGCCCTGCCGCAGATCCACCTGACCAGCGATTTTCACTGTGTCACACGCTGGTCGCAGCTCGATATGAACTGGCAAGGGGTGGCGGCGCGCGAAATAATCCTGCGCGCCCAACCGCCGGATCAGGCCCGCTTCGTGACCCTGCACAGCGCCGACGAGTACACCACCAATCTGCCACTGGAAGCCTTGCTCGACGACGATGTGATCCTGGCCCATGGCGTTTTCGGCAAACCGCTCGCACGCGAGCATGGCGGTCCGGTGCGCCTGGTGGTGCCAAAGCGTTACGCGTGGAAGAGCGCGAAATGGCTGACCGGCATCGAATTCCACGACGAAGACCGGCCGGGGTTCTGGGAAGTACGTGGCTATCACAACGAAGCCGACCCCTGGAAGGAAGAACGTTTCTCGCAAGCCGGCAGCGATCTGTAGGCGCAAACCGGTGGCGTATAATCGCGGCCTCGATCAGCCGGGTCAGAACATGCAAGTCCTGTTAGCCAATCCCCGCGGTTTTTGCGCCGGTGTAGACCGCGCGATTGAAATCGTCGAGCGCGCGCTGAAGCGTCATGGCGCGCCGATTTACGTGCGCCACGAAGTGGTGCACAACAAGTATGTGGTGGACGACCTGCGTGCCAAAGGTGCGGTGTTCGTGGAAGATCTCGCCGAAATTCCGGAAGGCGCAACCGTCGTATTCAGCGCGCACGGCGTCTCGCAGGCGGTACGACGCGATGCCGAGAAGCGCAATCTGAATGTGTTCGATGCCACCTGCCCGCTGGTCACCAAAGTGCATGTCGAAGTAGCCAAGATGCGCGGGGGCAAACGCGAGATCGTCATGATCGGTCATGCCGGACACCCGGAAGTCGAAGGCACCATGGGTCAGGTGGAAGACTCTCCGGGTCAAGCGGCAGCGTCGCCGGATGGTCAGGCGCTGGCAAGCCATGGCATGTTTCTGGTGGAATCCGTGCGCGATGTCGAACGTCTTCAGGTCAGCGATCCGGACAATCTCGCCTTCGTGACACAGACGACGCTGTCAGTCGACGATGCGCAAGTTATTACCAAGGCATTGCGGAGGCGCTTTCCCGCCATCCTCGGGCCGAAAAAAGACGATATTTGCTACGCCACACAGAATCGTCAGGATGCGGTCAAGGCGCTGGCCGCGCGCAGTGATGTCGTCATCGTGGTCGGTTCACCGAACAGCTCCAACTCCAATCGCTTGCGCGAAGTCGCCGCCAATCTCGGCGTGCCGGCTTACATGCTCGACGATGCCGCCGATCTGAAACCTGAATGGGTGGAAGGAAAAAAAGTGGTGGGCGTGACGGCGGGCGCTTCGGCGCCGGAAGTGCTGGTGGCAGCCGTTGTTCAAAAGCTCCGATCTCTCGGTGCCACATCCGTTTCCGATCTGGACGGAATTTCCGAGAGAGTCACTTTCCCGCTGCCGAAAGTGCTGAGCGGGTAATGCCGGTTCGGTACCGAGTTCAGCTCATTCAAAAAAAAGACGGCCCGCATCGCGGGCCGTCTTGGACTGACCCAACCGGATTACCGGATCAGTTCGCGCCAGGATGTGCGCCTGCCGCTATCTCCAGTGCCGCCGGTACTCACCCCGCCTGTCGACTTCCCGCCGGAGGCATCAGTGGCAATGAATTTCAGTTGTCCGCCCGGCAGGCGAACCACGACGATACCCACGGTAATGGCGTTTCCGAGCTTACCGGCGACCAGGTTGTTCGGGGCAGTCGCGACAAAGCTGCCGGATGCGTAGTTGAACTGGTATATCCAACTGTCGCCGCCGATCGTGCAGGCACTGCTGGCCGGTACGTTCGTGACCACGATGAGCGTGCCCAGAACGAGTTGCGGATCAATGTTGACGCGTTCGCCCGGTGAATCGTTGACTGGGTTGAAATCCACATACCATCCGTTTCGATTGGTCCAGTCCACGGCGTTATTGGAAACGCCGCGCGCCGTGGGGCTGACCACGTTTATGGTTTGCTGCACCAGGGTGCCCGAGCGTCGGATATCGCCGGATGCATAGGTGGCGTCAATGTCCTTGATGGCATACAGGCTGTGCTGGTATGCATCGGTGGATCGCGGAGTCCATGTGTCGGGATCCTGCAAGTCGCTTACGCCGAGATAACGTCCGGTACCAACATAGACCACGCGGTTACCTTGTACCAGAGCCAGTTCGGGTCTGGTGGTGACGGACTGCGGCCGGCCCGTGGAGTCGGTCAGGGTTCCCATCAGCGTTACAGTTGCCGGAGATACCGTCAGGTCGAAGCGCCACAGATTTCCGAGCAGATCACCCACATAGGCGTATCTCACGGTATTGTCGATATTGCTGCTATCGGCCCACGCCGCGATCTTGCCGAGGCCGGAGGGCGTTGTCGTATTGCCGGCGCCTGTGGCCAGTTTTTCCCGGATCGTGCCGGTCTCCGCGTCAAGGACGAACAGGAAACCTCGGCCGCTTCCCGGGCTGACGTTATTGTAGCCCGATGTTACCAGCACAACCCACCGGCCATCGCGCTTGGTAATAACCGGGTTGCCATAGCTGAAGCCAAGATCCGGATCCGATACTGCGCACACCGTACTGTCCGAGCAGACTTCCCACATGCCAATCGGGTTCGCGGGATCGGTTACGTCGAGGGCGTAATAGCCGCGCCCGCCGCTGTTCAGACCGCCCACCAGCAGGGTCTTCCACGCGCCGCCGAGGTACACGTCCATGAGTTCCGGAGATCCGTCCACGAAATACTGGTGCCTGGCTGCGTAGTTATCCTCGGCGAGCCGGTACATGCCTGGCATCACCATTTTCGGGACATAGGCCCACATCTCGGACCCCGAAGCTGCCTCGCCGATTGTGGCATTGAACGCATGCAACATGCCGTCGTTTGCCGCGATGAACAAGGTTGCCGTGCGTCCGGCGCCGCGGTTCAACGCGTTGATCGTGCTCTTGAAGGTCCCGTAATCCGGCGTCACCGCGTCCGCAAAAGCGAAGCGCGGGGCACGCATGAAGGCCGGGGTCGCGTTCACCGTGTCGCCAAGGGTATGCAGGCGATCCCGATAGAGGCTGCCTTCATTCTGGGTCTGGCCGCGCAGAAAATTGACCATGTTCTGACCATTGTTGGCGGTGGTCAATTGCGTAGTGGTGAGCGAATTGCACTGCGACAAATTACTGGTGGGTACGCACTTGTTGCTGAAACGGGCTTGTTCCGCTGGAGTCATGCCGGCCCAGGTAAAACTCTTCAATTTGATGCCCGCGGCCGCATCGAACATGTAGATCGCGCGCGTATCGGTGGTGGGGGTGACTCTGGCATCGAGCAACACCTGCGCCGACCAGCGGATGGCCGGATCAACGTCGCCGGTTGCCGGATTGATGAGCTGAGCCACCACCTCTCCGGACCACTCGGCCGTGGTATAGGTGGAGCTGAAAATCGAGCGCTCGGTAGGCGTGATGTTCGGGCTGCTGGTGGCGGAAGCCGCGGCGGCGGCAGTCCTGGCATTCAGGCTGGCCAGGGCGCTGCTCAATCCATCGGCAACGGAATTCGGA